>NZ_JBFATS010000019.1:0-171319 GCF_040678435.1 Streptomyces sp. NPDC052682
ACGGGGTATCAACATATCTGGCGTTGACTTTTGGCACGCTGTTGAGTTCTCAAGGAACGGACGCTTCCTTCGTACTCACCCGAGAGACTCTCTCGTGGCTTTCCTCCGGGCGCTTCCCTTCGGTGTTTCCAACTCTACCAGCGTTTTCCCGGCTCTCTGACCACCCTCCCGCAGGCATGCAGGAACGTGATCCCGAGATAGGATCTGGCGAGTTGGGTTGCTGCCGGGCAAGGACGCCAAGGTGCGTCGCTCATCCCCAAGCAGGAGTACGACTGTACACGGGGCCGCAGAGCCGGTGCAAATCCATGACAGATGTGGTCTAGACCTCTATGCTGACCTCTCACGCGAACCGGTACGTCCTATGACATACGCTGCTGCGCAGCGTCCCGTCCGGGACCGGCAGCGACGGCCCCTGTAGATCTCCACTCCTGGGAGGCTTCCCATGACCACCGTGACGTCCCCGCTGGCAGGACGCGCCATCGGACTGGCCGCCGTGCCGGATCCGGTCTTCTCCGGGGCCATGGTCGGCCCGGGCACCGCCATCGACCCCGTGCGGGAGCCTTCCGAGGCGGTCGCGCCCGTGGACGGCGTGATCGTTTCCCTGCACCCGCACGCGTTCGTCGTGGTCGACGAGAGCGGACACGGCGTGCTCACCCACCTCGGGATCGACACCGTGCAGCTCAACGGCGAGGGCTTCGAGCTGCTCGTGAACAAGGGCGACACCGTCACGCGTGGTCAGAGCATCGTGCGCTGGAACCCCGCAGCCGTCGAGGCCGCCGGCAAGTCCCCGGTGTGCCCGGTCGTGGCTCTGGAGGCCACCGCCGAGGCCCTCTCCGATCTCCGTGACGACGGCGACGTGAAGTCCGGCGACAGTCTCTTCCTCTGGAAGTGACACCAGCACCGTCGTAAGACGGCGCACAGCAACAACCAACGCGGCGGCGGGGCCCGCCGCCTTATCGGAGACGGGTGAGATGGAGACAACGCTGCGAGGCGTCGGCGTCAGCCACGGTGTGGCGATCGGCGAGGTTCGGCACATGGGAACGGCGGTGCTCGAGCCGCCGGCCAAGCAGATACCCGCGGAAGAGGCGGAGCGCGAACAGGGGCGCGCCCGCCAGGCAGTGGAGGCTGTGGCGGCCGATCTGACGGCGCGCGGCAACCTGGCCGGGGGTGAGGCCCAGGCGGTGCTCGAGGCGCAGGCCATGATGGCCCAGGACCCCGAGCTGATGGCGGATGTGGAGCGGCGCATCGCGGTCGGCAGTACGGCCGAGCGCGCGGTGTACGACGCCTTCGCCGCGTACCGCGAACTGCTCGCCGGTGCCGGTGAGTACCTGGCCGGCCGAGTGGCCGACCTCGACGACGTGCGGAACCGTATCGTCGCTCGTCTGCTCGGGGTTCCGATGCCGGGTGTCCCGGACAGTGACGAGCCGTACGTCCTGGTCGCCCGTGACCTGGCGCCTGCCGACACCGCGCTGCTGGACCCGGCTCTGGTGCTCGGTTTCGTCACCGAGGAAGGGGGGCCGACCAGCCACAGCGCGATCCTGGCGCGGGCCCTCGGGGTACCGGCCGTCGTGGCGCTGCCCGGGGCCGGTGAGCTCGCCGAGGGCACGGTGATCGCCGTCGACGGCAGCACCGGCGAGATCTTCGTCAGCCCGAGCGAGGAGAAGCAGGCGGAACTGCGGGCGGCGGCCGCCGAGCGCAAGGCCGCGCTGGCCGCGTCGACCGGGCCGGGTGCCACCGCGGACGGTCACAAGGTGCCGTTGCTCGCCAACATCGGCGGTCCCTCGGACGTGGCTGCCGCGGTCGAGGCCGGGGCCGAGGGTGTCGGTCTGTTCCGTACCGAGTTCCTCTTCCTGGACGACAACAAGAAGGCGCCGTCCGAGGAGAAGCAGATCGCGGCCTACCGGCAGGTGCTGGAGGCGTTCCCCGAGGGCCGGGTGGTCGTGCGGGTGCTGGACGCCGGTGCGGACAAGCCGCTGGACTTCCTGACCCCGGCCGACGAGCCCAACCCGGCGCTCGGCGTGCGTGGCCTGCGCACGCTGCTCGACCACCCCGACGTGCTGCGTACGCAGCTGACGGCGCTGGCGAAGGCGGCGGAGGGGCTGCCCGTCTACCTCGAGGTCATGGCTCCGATGGTGGCGGACCGGACCGATGCGAAGGCCTTCGCGGACGCGTGCCGGGAGGCGGGGCTGCGGGCGAAGTTCGGTGCGATGGTCGAGATCCCGTCGGCCGCGCTGCGGGCGCGCTCCATCCTTCAGGAGGTCGAGTTCCTGTCGCTGGGGACCAATGACCTCGCGCAGTACACGTTCGCCGCCGACCGTCAGGTGGGTGCGGTCTCCCGGCTGCAGGACCCGTGGCAGCCCGCGCTGCTCGACCTGGTCGCGCTGGCCGCGGAGGCGGCGAAGGCCGAGGGCAAGAGCTGTGGTGTCTGCGGTGAGGCCGCGTCCGACCCGCTCCTGGCGTGTGTGCTGACCGGTCTGGGCGTCACCTCTCTCTCCATGGGTGCGGCGTCGATTCCGTACGTCCGGGCCACGCTCGCGAAGTACACGCTGGCCCAGTGCGAGCGGGCCGCGGCGGCGGCGCGGGCGACGGACAGCGCCGAGGACGCACGCAAGGCCGCTCAGGCGGTGCTGTCCGGCGAGTAGTCCGGGCAGCCGGCCCGGACACCGCAGTCACCGGGTTTCTGGCCGGGAGGGGCGCTCCACTTGGGTGGAGCGCCCCTTCAGCGTTTCAGTGGTTGTGCCCCGAGTGCCCCGCGGCCGGGTCCTGGTGCCCGAGGTCGGGTGGCGCGCAGTAGTCGACGTTGGACTCCGGGGCGATGAGGTCTCCGGACTCGACGTCGGTGCAGTAGGCGTCGAAGACCTCCGCTGCGGTGAGGGGTTCCAGGCCGGAGGCTCGCAGGCGCCAGCCGTAGATGCGGTCCGGGTTGCCGGCCGCGCTGGTCCTCATCACCAGGCCTCCGGGGCTGTCGGTGGCCAGGCCGACGGCGAGGACCGTGGTGAATTCGAGGGCCTCGGCGTCGTCCGGTTCCGGGATGCCGTCGCTGTCCGCGGCGTGGAGGACGGCCACGAGGGTTTCCGGTGGTCCGGAGACGCTGCAGACGAGGTGCCGGTGGCCCGGTGGTGCCGTGTCGAGGATGCGGGCGAGGAGCTTCGAGGCCCGGACGAAGGCGGCGCGGCCGAGGTCCTCGCCGCATGAGGAGCAGGGGCCCAGCCGGGCCAGGAGGGTGGCCGCGTACTCCCAGGTCGCCTGGCGGACGGCTTCGTCCACGAGGGCCGGCAGGAGGTCGGCCAGTGGCTGCCCCTCGTAGGGGAGGGCCGGTCCGGTCGCCGCGAGTTCCGCGGTGAAGCGTGCGCGGCTCGACGGCAGGTCCGGGTCGAGACCCGCGCGGGTGCAGTACTCGGCGTACTCCTCCGGGTCGAAGAGGGCGACCGTGGTGTGGTTGCCCTCGGAGGCGCGGGTCCTCAGAACGGCTTCCACCTGTTGGAGGTAGGTGGCGTGGTCGTCGAAGGTGAAGCTGCGGTAGCGCCGCATGGCGCGGAAGTCGTGTTCGTCGGTGAGCAGGCCGATGGTGCCCGCGATCTCGCGACGCAGGACGCGTCGCAGGGTGTGGTGGTCGGTGTGCGCCATGATGTCCCCCTTGCACAGTCGATCAATGCTCACTCACAGTAACCGGCGGCACTGACAACGGGATGCGCGGTGAGTCGGTCATGGCGCCACCGCCGCAGGTCAGGCGCGTTTGCGGGCCAGGTCCTCGTAGAAGTGCAGCAGGTCGAGGTTGTCGATGGAGCCCGGGTTGACCGCCTTGTCGAGGGGGGTGCCCTGGAGGAGGCGCTTGACCGGGACCTCGATGCGCTTGCCGGTGAGGGTATGCGGGATGCCGGGGACCTGGATGATCTCGTCGGGGACGTGGCGGGGGGAGAGTTGTTCGCGGATGGTCCGGTTGATGCGGTCCCGCAGGGCGTCGTCGAGGCAGGCTCCGGTGGCCAGGTGCACGAACAGGGGCATCCAGTAGCCGCCGTCCGGCTGCTCGATGCCGATGACGAGGGACTCCCTGATCTCGGGGAGGCGCTCGACGGCCTCGTAGATGTCGGCCGATCCCATCCGCACGCCCTGGCGGTTGAGCGTGGAGTCGGAGCGGCCGTGGATGACGACGGAGCCGCGGGAGGTGACGGTGATCCAGTCGCCGTGCCGCCACACGCCGGGGTAGGTGTCGAAGTAGCTGTCGTGATAGCGGCGGCCGTCGGGGTCGTTCCAGAAGTGGATCGGCATGGACGGCATGGGGTTGGTGACCACCAGTTCGCCGACCTCGTCGATCAGGGGCTTGCCGCTGGGGTCCCAGGACTGCAGGTCGGTGCCCAGGCAGGGGGCCTGGAGCTCGCCCATGTACACGGGGAGGGTGGGGACGGCTCCGGCGAAGCAGGAGCAGACGTCCGTGCCGCCGCTGACGGAGGCGATCCACAGGTCGTCGCGGACCTCGTCGTGCAGCCAGCGGAAGCCGTCGGGCGGCAGGGGGGAGCCGGTGGTGGCGACGCACTGGACGGCGGACAGGTCGAAGTCGCGCGAGGGGTGCACGTCCGCTTTGCGGCAGGCCATGACGTAGGCGGCGGAGGTGCCGTAGAGAGTGGCACGGGTGCGTTCCGCGACGCGCCACTGGGCGCCGGTGTCCGGGTAGCCGGGGCTGCCGTCGTACAGGACGATCGTCGTGCCGGTGAGGAGGCCGGAGACGAGGAAGTTCCACATCATCCAGCCGGTCGACGTGTACCAGAAGAAGCGGTCCTTGGGCCCGAGGTCGCAGTGCAGGCCCAGCTGCTTGAGGTGTTCGACCAGGATGCCGCCCTGGGACTGGACGAGGGCCTTGGGCAGGCCGGTGGTGCCCGAGGAGTAGAGCACCCACAGGGGGTGGTCGAAGGGCACCTGCTCGAAGACCGGCTCGGTGTCCGCGGCCGTGAGGGCCGACCACTCCAGGGCGCCCTCGGGGGCTTCGGTGCCCAGCAGGGGGATGTGGACGACGGCGCGCAGGGTGGGCAGTTCGCGGCGCAGTTCGGCGACGATCTCGCGGCGGTCGTGCTCCTTGCCGCCGTAGCGATAGCCGTCGACGGTGAACAGCACGACCGGTTCCACCTGCTGGAAGCGGTCCAGGACGCTGCGGGCGCCGAAGTCGGGCGCGCAGGAAGTCCACACGCCGCCCACGGCGGCCGTGGCCAGCAGCGCCACCACGGCCTGCGGGATGTTGGGGAGGTAGCCGCTGACGCGGTCTCCGGGGCGTACGCCGAGGGCGCGCAGTTCGGCGGCGAGGGAGCCGACTTGGCGGCGCAGTTCGGCCCAGGTGACGGGGCGCGGTTCGTGGGTCTCGTCGACGTACAGCAGGGCCGGTTCGCCGGCGCGGGTCGCCGCCGCGCGCAGGGCGTGCTCGGCGTAGTTCAGGGTGGCGCCGGGGAACCACTGGGCGCCGGGCATGGCGCGGTTGCCCAGCACGCGCGCGTAGGGGGTGGAGAAGCGGACGTCGAACCACTCGGTGACGGCTTTCCAGAACGTGTCCAGGTGGTCGACGGACCATCGGTGCAGGGCCGGGTAGCCTCCGTCGGCGGGGGCGCCGTGGTGCTCCGCGGCCCAGGCGTGGAACCTGGTGATCTGAGCGTCGGTGATGCGCCGGGGATCCGGCTGCCAGAGCGGCTGGGGGTTCACGGTCGACATGGGGCGGCTCCCGGACTGTGCGCGTCGTGTGCGTCCGCCGCGCACGGGCTGGGGTGTGCGCGTGACGCGGCTGACACGGACGATGCCACGTGATCGACTCCTGCACCAGGGAGCGCCCCACATAGTCCGTGTCGTGAAGATGTGGCCCGGGCACGGGTGAACGGCAGTTGAACGAGACCCGTGCCAGGGGCGCGCGGTGGCAGGGTGAGCAGCATGGACGGTCGTGACCTGGTGCGTTCGGTGAAGGCGGTTGGTGCGGTGGCGGTTTCGCAGGGGATGCGGACCGTACGGGCCGCGTGGCGCAGGAGGCGTGCGGACGCCTCGGGGCTGCCGCCGCGGGGGGCCGAGCGTGCGCGGGTGCCCGGGCCCGTGCGGGAGGTGGAGCCCGGGCCGGGTGGCGGCGTCGTCCGGTTCGGCCGCTCGGAGCTGCGGATCCTGGTCACGGTGAACGGGGCTGTGTTCTGGGGCTGGGACGGGGCCGGGCCGGAGCCGTCGTACGCGTTGGCGGGGCGCTGTCCGGAGCCCGATCCGCGGGCGGTGCTGGAGCCGGACAAGGACGGCGGCTGGCGGGTCGTGGCCGAACGGGTGACGGTCGTCGTCTCACGGCACGGCGCGGTCGAGGTGCGCACCCCCGGAGGGGTGACGCTGCGCCGCGATCTTCCGCCTCGCTGGTGGGAACCGGTCGGCGGCGGTGCGGCGCGCTGGATGCAGCGGTCCGAGGTGCCCGCGGACGCGCGGTTCTTCGGGCTCGGCGGGCGTGCCGCGGGTCCGCGGCTGCGGGACGGCACGTACCGGCTGTGGAACACCGATCCCGGCCGCGCCTTCGCTCCCGGAGACGATCCGCTGTACATCACGATGCCGGTGCAGGTGGTGGTGGCTGACGCGGGCACGCATCTCATGTTCCACGACAGCTCGTGGGACGGCACGGTCACGCTGCGGGAGGGCGAGGAGGGCGCGGGTTCCGGCCATGACCGGGCCGGGGCGAGCGAGGTCCGGATGGACGGCGGTCCGCTGCGCTGCTGGGTGATGGTGGGCACCCCCGCGCGCGTGCTGCTCACCTGGGCCTCGCTCACCGGCGCGCCCGCGTTGCCGCCCGCGTGGGCGCTCGGGCACCACCACGCGCGGTGGGGCTTCGGCAGTGAGCAGGAGGTGCGGCGGATCGTCGCCGGCTATCAGGAGCGTGGTCTGCCGCTGGACGCCGTCCACCTGGACATCGACCACTTCGAGGAGCACCAGGTGTTCACGGTGGACACGGAGCGTTTTCCGAAGTTGCCGGTGTTCGCCGAGGAGCTGCTGCGGGACGGGATTCGGCTGGTGTCGATCGTCGATCCGGCGGTCAGGGCCTCGCCGGGCAACGCGGTGTACGACAGCGGCGCGCGCGAGGACGCGTTCGTGCGGGAGGCCTCGGGCCGGGTGGTGCGCGGGGTCGTGTGGCCAGGGGAGGCGGTCTTCCCGGACTTCACGCACGCGCGTGTGCGGGAGTGGTGGGGCGGCCTGTACGCGGAGCGGCTCGCGCAGGGGTTCTCGGGTTTCTGGCACGACATGAACGAGCCCACCTCCTTCGCGGCCTTCGGGGAGACGACGCTGCCGCGCTCGGCCCGGCACGCCCTGGAGGGGCGCGGCGGTGACCATCGTGAGGCGCACAACGTGTACGCGCTGTGCATGGCCAGGGCCGGGTACGAGGGGCTGAGGAAACTGGCGCCCGAGGAGCGGCCGTTCGTGTTCTCGCGCTCCGGGTGGGCGGGCATGCAGCGGTACGGCGGGACGTGGTCGGGTGACGTGGCCACGGGCTGGCCGGGGCTGCGGGCGTCGCTGGCGCTGGTTCTGGGGCTGGGGCTGTGCGGGGTCCCGTACTCGGGGCCGGACGTCGGGGGCTTCGACGGGGACCCGTCGCCCGAGCTGTATCTGCGGTGGTTCCAGCTGGGCGCGTACCTGCCGCTGTTCCGTACGCACGCGAGTCTGCGGGCGGGGCGCAGGGAGCCGTGGGAGTTCGGTCCGCAGGTGCTGGAGCACGCGCGCATGGCGCTGCTGGAGCGCCGGCGGCTGCTGCCGTACTTCCTGACGCTGGCGCATCTGGCGCGGCGTACGGGAGCGCCGTACGTGCGGCCGCTGTGGTGGTCGGCGCCCGAGGAGCGGGCGCTGCGGGACTGCGAGGACGCCTTCCTACTGGGTGACTGTCTGCTGGTGGCGCCGGTGCTGGATCCGGGCGCGGACCGGCGTGCCGTGCAGCTGCCGCGGGGGCGCTGGTACGACACGGCGACCGGGCGGGCGTACGAGGGGCCCGCCCAGGTGCTGGTCGACGCTCCCCTGGCGCGGATACCGGTGTTCGCGCGTGCGGGTGCCGTCCTTCCCGTGCGCGGGGAGGACGGCGGGCTGGAACTGGAGGTGTGGGCGCCGGCGCCGGGGCGCGGCGGGGGCGGGCTGGTCGTGCCGGACGCGGGCGAGGGCTGGGAGGAACCGGAGATCGAGCGCTACGGCGTCCGGTGGGAGGGCGGGCGGGTGGTCGTCGAGCGGGAGGGCGAGGACGGCGCGGGCGAGCCGCCCTACCCGGTGCGCGTCCGGGGGCTCCGGGAGCGCCGGCCTCAGACGTAGCGGCCCTCGAACCAGGCCCGTGCCGCCAGGGTGTGCAGCGGGAAGGCGAGCTCCTCGGGCCTGCGCAGCAGGTGCCAGCCCTCCGTCTCGTCCGTGGCGGCGGAGGGCGGCAGGCCGTCGGCGGGGCGTTCCGGGAGCAGCCCGAAGAGCAGCAGGTGTCCGTCGGGCGAGCTCATCGCGTCGACGAGCCGTACGTCGCGGCCGGCGGCGTCGATGCCGGTCTCCTCCTTGAGCTCGCGGACGAGTGCCTGCCGCCAGTCCTCACGGTCGTTGACGTAGCCGCCGGGCAGGGCGGTGCCGCCGCGCGCCGGAGCGATGGTCCGGGTGATGACGACCAGGGCGGTGCCCTTGGTGTCGTACACGGGCTGGAGGGCGACCGCTACCGGCAGCGGGTTGCGGTAGGCCACGGTGCCACAGGCCGGGCAGGTGCGGGGCCATCCGGAGACGCCCTCTTCGTAGGGCGCGCCGCAGCTCGAACAGTGGGAGTTCGGCACGGGGTTGGAACTGGAGTGCTGAGTTTCGGACACGCGGCGGACTGTATCCGATCGGGAGAGCGAGAGGGTTCGGTTCTACGCTGAGTGACCGAGACGGAATGCTGCGTGAACGTCTCATGAACCGGGCCCGAGGGGCGAGGGGGTGAGCGACTCGCGGGGTCCGGCTTGGCAGGCGATGAACGGCTGTGCGTGCGAACCTGAGAAAAAAGCGGCCGTCCTTCCGCTCTCAACCGTCGGCGTCGGCCACCTTGACGCCCCTTGGGTGCCGGTGAACACTTCCGGTGTCAGTCGACATCGCCGTACAAATTCGGCGTATCCGGCACAGCGCCACACGGGCCCATCTGCGCCAAGGCCCTTCCCCCACGGGCGATTCGGCTGCGACGGCACGCTCGTCACGGACGCCGGGCGGGGCGCGGTGCTCCCCGGCCTCGGCTGAAGTCGCCAGGGGAACCGCACCTCGCACGGAGGACCGGGGCCGACGTCCCGGGCCAGGGCCTAGGAGCCGCCATGAGCAACGGAGACATATTCGTCGGCGAGATCATCGGTACGGCGATCCTGATTCTGTTCGGCACCGGCGTTGTCGCCGCTGTCGTCCTCAGATACTCGAAAGCGCGGGCCTCCGGGTGGATCGTGATCACCTTCGGCTGGGGCTTCGGCGTGCTGGCGGGCGCGTACACCGCCGCGCCCCTGTCCGGCGGGCATCTCAACCCGGCCGTCACCCTCGGCATCGCCATCGACACCGGCGAGTGGAGCAAGGTCTGGGTCTACGTACTGGGCCAGATGGTGGGCGCGATGCTCGGCGCCGTCCTGTGCTACCTCGTCTACTTCGCCCAGTTCAGGGCGAACGTCAGGGAGGTGGGCACCACGGAGGGCACGGAGGACGAGCCGGTGCCGACGCTCGGCATCTTCTCCACGATCCCGGAGATCCGTAACCCGGTCGCCAACCTTCTCACGGAGATCATCGCGACGATGGGGCTGGTCCTGCCCATCCTCGCGTTCGGACTGACCAAGGGACTCGGCGAGTCCGGCCTGCTCGTGCTGATCGTCGCACTGCTCGTCGTGGGCATCGGACTCTCCCTCGGCGGGCCGACCGGCTACGCCATCAACCCGGCGCGCGACCTCGGGCCGCGCATCGTGCACACCTTCCTCCCGATCCCCCACAAGGGCACCTCCGACTGGGGTTACGCCTGGATCCCGGTCGTCGGCCCGCTGATCGGCGGAGCGCTGTCGGGTCTCATCTACAACGCCGCCTTCTGAACCCAGCCCAAGGGGTAGCCATGACGGACAACGCCGAGAAGTACGTCGCAGCGATCGACCAGGGCACCACGTCGAGCCGCTGCATGATCTTCGACCACAACGGCGCGATCGTCGCCGTCGACCAGCGCGAGCACCGCCAGATCTTCCCCAAGCCGGGCTGGGTGGAGCACGACGCCACCGAGATCTGGTCGAAGACCCAGGCGGTGGTCGCCGGGGCGCTCGCCAAGGCCGGGCTGCGCGCCGACCAGCTCAGCGCGCTCGGCATCACCAACCAGCGGGAGACGACCGTTCTGTGGGACCGCGCCACCGGCAAGCCCGTGCACAACGCGATCGTGTGGCAGGACACGCGTACCGCGGCCCTGTGCAACCAGCTGGGCGGCTCGGACGGGCAGGACCGTTTCCGTGAGCAGACCGGGTTGCCGCTGGCGACCTACTTCTCCGGGCCCAAGGCGGCCTGGCTGCTCGACAACGTGCCCGACCTCCGGGCCCGGGCCGAGCGCGGCGAGATCGCCTTCGGCACGATCGACTCCTGGCTGATCTGGAACCTCACCGGCGGCACGGACGGCGGCAAACACGTCACCGACGTGACCAACGCCGGACGCACCATGCTGATGAACCTGGAGACCCTCCAGTGGGACTCCTCGATCCTCTCGGCGATGAACATCCCCGAGGCGATGCTGCCCGAGATCAGGTCCTCGGCCGAGGTGTACGGCACCGCTGTCGGCCAGCTCGGCGGCGTGCCCGTCGCCTCCGCGCTGGGTGACCAGCAGGCGGCCGTGTTCGGGCAGGCCTGCTACGACGTCGGCACGGCCAAGAACACCTACGGCACGGGCAGCTTCCTGCTGCTCAACACCGGCAACCGGCCGGTGCCGTCCAAGAGCGGGCTGCTGACCACGATGGGGTACAAGATCGGCGAGGAGGCGCCGGTCTACTGCCTGGAGGGGTCGATCGCCATCACGGGCGCGCTGGTGCAGTGGTTCCGCGACCAGCTCGGCATCATCCGTACCGCCGACGAGATCGAGCCGCTGGCGGCGAGTGTGGAGGACAACGGCGGCGCGTACATCGTGCCGGCGTTCTCCGGGCTGTTCGCGCCGTACTGGCGTTCCGACGCGCGCGGTGTCATCACCGGGCTGACCCGGTACGTGACGAAGGCGCACCTCGCGCGTGCGGTGCTGGAGGCGACGAGCTGGCAGACCCGCGAGGTCGTGGACGCCATGTACCAGGACTCCGGGGTGCACATCACCACCCTGAAGGTCGACGGCGGCATGACGAAGAACAACCTGCTCATGCAGCACCAGGCGGACGTGCTCGACGTACCGGTGGTCCGGCCCAAGGTCTCCGAGACCACCGTCCTGGGGGCCGCGTACGCGGCCGGGCTCGCCACGGGCGTGTGGAACGACCTCGACGAGCTCAAGGCGCACTGGCAGAAGGACGTCGAGTGGACACCGGCCATGGAGGCGTCGGTACGGGACCGCGAGTACCACAACTGGCGCAAGGCCGTGGAGAGGAGCTTCGGCTGGGAGGAGGACGGCGAGAGCAGCTAGGCACGCGGGCGCGTGCCGACCGTGGGCCGGCTGCCGGAGGCAGCCGTGCTCGCTGCGGCACGCGGGCGTCGTGCTTTTAGGCAGGAGCGGGGGTGGCTGTGGTGCGGGCCCGCGGGGGGGGCGGCGGGTTCGGGCGGTTGCGCGGGGGTCCTGTGCACACGCGTCGCGGTGGGGCCGGGTGACCGCGGGGATCGTTCCCCGGCACCACCGCATCGCCTGGCGGGCCGGGTGCGGGCGACCCCCGCGGAGGTGCTCCCGGGCACGCACGCGTGCGGGGGGCCGGCTTCTGATGCGGTGGGGGCATCCTCGAGCGGTCGCCCGTACGCGCCCCCACGTGCCGGGGAACGATCCCCACCCGGCCGGGTCGGCGTGATCCGCGCACGGGGAATTGCGAGCTGGTATCCGGGCATGGCCCATGCTCCGGTTGGCGGGAGGGGCGGGCCCTGCCCGGTCGGCGGGGGCGCGGGTCGTAGCCCGGTCGGCGGGGGTGTGGGTCAGGTGGTGACGGTCTGGCGGCGGTCCGCCGCCTGGGTCATGGCGTGCTGGACGACGCCGATGAGCACCTCCTTGACCGACTCCCGGTCGCGCGCGTCGCACATCAGCAGCGGTACGTCCGGGTCGAGGTCGAGGGCCTGGCGGACGTCCTCCACCGGGTAGCGGGCGGCTCCCTCGAAGCAGTTGACGCCGACCAGGAACGGTATGGAACGCCGCTCGAAGTAGTCGACGGCGGCGAAGGAGTCCTCCAGCCGGCGGGTGTCGGCGAGCACGACGGCGCCGAGGGCGCCCTCGGACAGCTCGTCCCACATGAACCAGAACCGTTCCTGGCCGGGCGTGCCGAAGAGGTACAGCACCAGGTCCTCGCGCAGCGTGATACGGCCGAAGTCCATGGCCACCGTGGTGGTGCGCTTGCCCTCCACCCCTCTGAGGTCGTCCACCGGACGGCCGGCCTCGGTGAGCACTTCCTCGGTGCGCAGCGGTCTGATCTCGCTGACCGCGCCGACGAGGGTGGTTTTGCCCACGCCGAACCCGCCGGCCACCAGGATCTTGAGCGTGACCGGCTCGACCGGGGGCTTGCCGCGCTCAGAACGCCCGAAGATCATCGATCTGTTCTCCTGCTTGATGGGTGCGCTGCCACGCCGTTCACAGCGCTCTCAGGCCGTTGATCACGTCGCGGAGAAGACTCTCGTCCGGCAGTTCGGCGGGGGGCACGGGCCGGTTCACATGAACCAGTTCCGCGTCCACGAGGTCCCCGATGAGGACCCGTACCACTCCGATCGGCAGGTCGAGTTCGGCGGCGAGCTCGGCGACCGACTGCGGGGTGTCACGGCACAGTTCGACGATGTCCACGTGTTCCGGGGACAGCGTCGGGTCGGCTTCCGGGTCCTCCACGTGGGGTTCGGTGACGACCACCGCGATGAGGTCGAGACGGTGCTGGCCCGGGCTGGTGGTGCGGCCGCGCGTCATGGCGTACGGGCGGACGACCGGTCCTGCCTCGTCGTCGAACCAGTGGCTTCTTCGCTGACCGTCTGTGCTCATGCCATCCCACTACCCGCCCGCGGGCAGATCGGTGCGCGGGGCGGTGCCCAGATGCACGCCGACCCGCTTCACCAGGAGGGTCATCTCGTAGGCGACCTGTCCGACGTCCGAGTCGGCGTCGGACAGGACGGCGAGGCAGCTGCCGTCGCCGGCGGCCGTCACGAACAGGAAGGCGTCGTCGAGTTCGACGACCGTCTGCCGGACGTTGCCCGCCTCGAAGTGGCGTCCGACGCCCTTGGCGAGGCTGTGGAACCCGGAGGCGACGGCGGCCAGGTGCTCGCTGTCCTCGCGGGTCAGGTCCTTGGACACGCCGGTCGGCAGGCCGTCGCCGGAGAGCACGATGGCCTTGCGGATGCTCGCGACGCGGTCCACCAGGTCGTCGAGGAGCCAGTTCAGCTCGCCCTTGTCGGTGGCGGTGTGGCCGGTCGTCTTCGGTGCGGTCATCGACCGTCCCCCTTCGTCGTTACTCGTGGTGCTGTGCCGCTGTGGGCGTCGTCGCCCGCGGCGTTCTCTGCACGGCCGCGCTGCCAGCCGCGCTGGAGCGAGGCCATACGGCTGCGTACTTCCTCCGCGTCCCGCTCGGCCGGGTCGGCTCTGTCCTCTACGCGCCGGACGGGGCCCTGTCTCAGCTGCGGGGCCAGGTTCGCCTGCCGGACGCGGCGGGGCAGCGGTGCGGAGCCGGTCCCGGACGGGTTCGTGGGCGCCGGGTCGGTGGTGCGCCCGGCCGGTGAGGTCCCGGTCCGGCGGCGGACCGGGAGCGGAGCGACGGAGTCCGGCCCGGTCCCGCGCGCGTCGCGGTCGTCGGCGGAGGCTCCGGCGCGGCGGGAGGGCGGCGGGGACGCCGGTTCCGGTCCTGGCCGGCTCGCCCCCCGGCCGGTCGCGGGGTCGGTGCCACGGCGGCGGGCCGGGAGAGGGAGCGGGGCTTCCGGTTCCGTACGGTCCACGCCCGCCGCGGTTCCCTCGCCGTCCCTGTCCCGCCGGGCGCGCTGTTCGGTGACCGGGCGGCCGTGTGAGCTGACGAGCTTGGGAGTGCTGCGGCGGGGCAGCGGGACCGGTGCGTCCACCTCGTCCTCCGCGGCGGCCCGGTCCGGCCCGCCACCGGAGTCGGAGGGCTGCTGGTGAGGGGTGCGGCGGCGGGTTGCGTCGTCGGCGCGGGCGCCGGGCCGGCGGGGGCGGAACAGACCGCCGTGGTCGCCGTCCTGGTCGTCCAGCGCGCCGGGGATGTCACCGAGGGCGTCGAGATCGACGGGCACCTCCAGTTCCACCGGGCCGTCCAGCAGCGAGGCGGGCAGGCCGGGCAGTTCCCCGGGAACGTGGGAGAGCGCGGCACGGCGGCCCTCGCGCGGCTCGCCGTCCTTGGCGCGCCGCGGACGGTCGAGACGGAAACCGACGCCGTTGGTGTCCGGGACGTCGTCCGTCAGCAGCGCGTCGGGGACGAAGACGACGGCGGTGGTACCGCCGTACGGCGAGGGCTGGAGGGAGACCCGGACGTTCTGCCGCTGGGCGAGGCGGCTCACCACGAACAGTCCGAGCCGGTCGGTGTCGGTCAGCTCGAACTCCGGTGTCTCGGCGAGCCGGAGGTTGGCGTCCAGGAGCGCTTCGGCCGTCATGCCGAGGCCACGGTCGTGGATCTCCAGGGTGAAGCCGTTGGCGACGCGCTCGCCCAGCACCTGCACGGCGGTGTGCGGCGGGGAGAACACCGTGGCGTTCTCCAGGAGTTCGGCCACGAGATGGGTGAGGTCCGCGACGGCCGGGCCGGTAACGGCGATGCGCGGCAGGCGGCGCACCTCGATGCGCTCGTAGTCCTCGACCTCGGCGACGGCGGCGCGTACGACGTCCATGAGCTGGACGGGCTTGCGCCACTGCCGGGAGGGCGCTGCGCCGGAGAGGATCACCAGGCCCTCGGCGTGCCGGCGCATGCGGGTGGTCAGGTGGTCCAGGCGGAACAGGTCGGCGAGTTCCTCGGTGTCCTCGGTCCGGCGCTCCATCGCGTCGAGCAGGGTGAGCTGCTTGTGGAGCAGGACCTGGCTGCGGCGGGCGAGGTTGACGAACACCTCGGAGACACCGGCGCGCAGTTCGGCCTGTTTCACGGCGGCTTCGACGGCGGCGCGCTGGAGGGTGTTGAGGGCCTGGCCGACCTCGCCGATCTCGTTCTTGGCGTACTCCAGGCGCGGGACCTCGGTCTCGACGTCGACCTGTTCGCCCGCGGACAGACGGCGCATCACGCTCGGCAGCCGTACGCCGGACGCCTCGTGGGCCTCCAGCCGCAGCTGCCGCAGGTCGCGGATGAGGGTCCGGCCCACGCGGACGGAGAGGAAGAGGGAGAGCAGCAGGGCGAGCAGGCCGAGGACGCCTGCGACGACCGCCTTGACGATGACGCCCGTCGCGAAGGGGCGCACGCGGTCCTGGTAGCGGTCGGCGGCCTGGTCGTTGAGGTTGCCCAGTTCCTCCAGCACGTTCCCGGCGGCGGTGTCCCAGCTCTTGGCGGTGACGCTGCGCGGTGTGCCGGAGCTTGCGGACAGGGCCCTGTCCTCGGCCACGCGCAACGGAGCGGAGGAGGCGTTGTCCCAGAAGGTCTGGTAGCGGTCGCGCTCGGCGGCCGGCAGCAGCGGCAGGCTGACGTCGTACAGCAGGTCGCGCTGGGCCACGAGATCGGAGATCTTCCGTGCCTCGGCAGGAGTGATCCGGCCGACGATCAGCGCGGAGCCCAGCAGGGCGTCCTCCCGGGAGAGCAGTTCACGGGCGCGGGCGAGGTTGACCAGGGCGCGGTACTGCTTGTCCAGTTCCACGTTGTCGACGACGTGCAGGTTGGCGAGCAGGACGTAGCAGGGGTCGACCAGCCGGTCGTAGAAGTCGAGGGCCTTGGCGCGGTTGACGGTGCCGTCCTCGACGCTGCGGCGCAGCGACTCGATGCCTTCGAAGGCGTCCAGGACGGCGTCGAGCCGTTCCCCGGCGTCCTGGCCCAGCGCGTCGCGCACGTCCGGGTCGTCGGCGTTCGCGCGGATGCCGGCGACGGCCTCGTCGGTGGCGGACCGGCTGCGCCGCAGCGCGGCGAGCCCCTCGGAGGCCCGGGGGTCGGCGAGGTAGACCAGGGTCTGACGGCGTTCCTGCTGCAGGACGCGGACCGTGTCCTCGATGGGGTAGCCGATCTTCTCGGCCACGGTCGACACCTGGAACAGATCGCTCGCCTCACGCCCCGTCAGCACCGTGGCGAAGGTCCAGATCGCGGTCAGGGACACCAGCGGCACGAGAAGCAGCGCCACGATCTTCCGGCGGATGGACTTCCCGCGAAAGCGCATGGCCTCCCCCAGCTCGTCCCCCCGACCGGACAGGGGGTACACACGTACGTCAACAAACGGCGCGAGCCTACTACCGACGCGCGGGGATCTCGAAAGGCGGTCCGGAACCCGAACTTCCGTACCGGCCACGAGCCAACGGGAAGTGTCCGGGCATTGCAGGAGATTGCCACCCGCAATCAGGGGTGACCGTGGGGGCCCATCCCCTCAGCGGGTCCGGTCTGTTGGCCGAAATTTTTCCTTCGGCGGGAATCTTCGTGACGGGTCGTTCGTCCTTGCTCACAGGGGATGACGGCGGAATCGGCCGCAGGAGCCGCATCCGCAACCGGGCGGCGTAAAGCAGCGCAAGCCGGGCAGCCAGTGGGGAGTCGGGTCTTCGGACGCCGGCGGGTGGTCTGCCGGCGGTGGGGAGTGACACGGTGATGGGCACGGCGGAGCGGCGCGGGGCGCCCGGGGACGGTGGTGCGGTGGCGCGGGTGCCGGCAGGGCGGGGCCTTGCCGCGCCGGGTCCCGGCGGTTCGACGGGCGGGCACGCAGCAGTGGACGGAAGGGACACTTCGGTGGCGGTCGTGAGCAGCGGACGGGCAGCCGCCACGGCGGCGGCCTCCGGAACGGGAGGGGCGACTGAGGCGCAGTCAACCGGTCACCGGATACCCGCGCATGAGAAGCAGCCCGTGCGTGCGAGGCAGCCGGCGGCCGGTGCACCAGGGGCGGCGACCGCCCGGCGGGCAGCGGGGTCCGCAGCCGGTACGGCGGCGCGCGGCGAAGCGGTCGGCGCCGGAAACGGCGGCAGGGCACGCCGGGAGCCGTCCTACCGGCCGCTGTGGGTGGAGGAGCCCGCGCGGCGGCGCCGGCTGCCGGATCCGGTGCGGACGGCGGCCGTCCGGGCGGTGCTCCTCATCGCCGTGACGCTGCTTCAGGCCATGGTGGCCTTCCTGTGCACGATGGCCGGGTCCTGGCTGGCCTTCCCCATGGTGATCACCAGCGTGGCCAGCACCGTGGTGGCCACCTGGGGCGTGCTGGACGTGTGGGTGACGCGCCAGGTCTGGAACCAGCGACACGGCGTGGTGTCGACGCCGAGCAGCACCGCACGGGCGCTGCGGCGTGAGCGGCGCCGGGCCCGGCGGCAGGCGCGGGCCGCCGAGCGCGCGCAGGACCGGATACGCCGGCGGCGTGGGGCGGGGCAGCTGTCGCACTCCTGAGCACCTGCCCGGCGCCCGCCCCCGGGCGCCCTTCCGGACGGTGATCGGCGCGGAGCACGCGGACCCGCTCAGGTCGCAGCGTGAGCAGGCCGCTTGTACATCCGGGTCGCCGTGATCTCGCTGTGCACCGCCTCCCCGGCAGGGGTCTGCTGCGGCAGTCCCGGCCGAAGGTGTTCCTCGACCCGGATGTACTTCAGCCCGGCCCTGAGGTCGGCGTCGTTGCGCAACCGGATGACCAGGGGGAACTCGGCGAGCGCGGTGGTGTCGAACAGGCCGGTGGTGTAGAGGAGTTGCACACCGAGCGCGTCGGCGACGGCCCGCTGGAGCTCCAGCAGATACGTGGCGTTGGCGCGGCCGATGGGGTTGTCGAGGAACAGCGTGCCGGCGTGCCGGTGGCGGTCGCGGCCCCGGTCGTTGCTCCTGAGCGCGGCCATCGTGCAGTACAGGGCGATGGCCGCCGTCAGCAGCTGGCCGCCGGAGAACACGTCGCCCATCTGCCCGACGGGGACACGCTCGGCGCGCAGCACCGCGTCCGGCTTGAGGATCTCCACGGCCACGCCCTTGGGCTGGAGCGCCGCCGCGACCCCGCGCAGCAGCAGGGACATGCCGTCGCGGCGCAGGTCGGAGTTCTTCTTCACGGCCGCGCGGGTCGCCTCGTCGATGACCTCGCCGAGCCGCTCGGTGAGGGTGGCCTGGTCGGGTTCCTCGAAGCGGATCCGCAGGAACTCCTGTCCGGACCACTCGCCGAGGCCCTCGGGCAGGCGGGAGAGCCGCTGCGCGGACCGGAGCGTGGCCAGGGCCGACTCGACGAGCCCTCGCAGGCGGTCCACGATCGAGTCCCGGTTGCGTTCCAGCTGCGCCAGCTCGTCCGTCAGCACCCGCAGCCGGGGCGCGAAGGCGTCCGCCCACTTCTGGGCGTGCTCGGGCAGCGCGGAGGCGGGCAGTTCGCGGATCTGCTGCCTGGCGGGGGTGCGGACCTGCTCGTAGCGGGTGGAGTTGGCGTGCCGGACGAGGACGTCGCTGGCCTCGCGTACGGCGGCCTCGGCGGCCGACAGGTCGGCGGCGCAGCCGCGCAGGGAGCGGCGGGCCTCGGCGGCGGACTGGCGGGCCTCCTCCAGGGTGCCCGGGTACGGCTCGGTCTCCTCCTGCTCCTCCTCCGGGGTGTGCTCGCGCAGCAGGTCGCGGAGCATCGCGGCGATCTCGTCGAAGCCGCCCGCCGCGTCCTCGGCGGCCCGGTGCGCCTCGAGCAGCTCGGCGTGCGCCTCACGGGCCTGGGCCAGCGCCTCGGTGCGGGAGGCGAGTTCGGCCTGGGCCGTGCGCAGCAGGGCCTGCGCGTGCTCGGCGTCGCGCGGCACGAGCTCCTCGGGCAGCTCGGTGTGCGCCTCACCGTCCTCGGGTGCGTGCCGTTCGGCCTCACCGCGCAGCCGCCCGAGCTGCTCGCTCGCGCTGGACATCCGGGTCTCCAGGAGCTGCACCAGCTCCTCCGCGCGGGCGGCAGCGGCCTGCCGGGAGGGGCCGTCGGACCCGTCGGGGGACTGCAGGAGCTGCTCCGCGCGCGTACGGACCTTGTTGCTCAGCCGGTCCAGCTCGGCACGCGCCGCGCTCTCGTCGCTCTCCGCGCGGGCCTGTTCGGCGCGCAGATCGGCGCCGACACCGACCTTCTCGTACACCTGGGAGGCGGCCCGGTAGGCCTCGCGCAGGGCGGGCAGGGACGCCTTCGGGGCCTCGGTCCCGTCCTCCGGTACGTCGTCGGGGGCGCCGGCGATCTCGGAGCGCTCGGCGCGCAGCGCACGGGCGGTGCGGCGGGCGTCGTCGGCGGCACGCTGAGCGGCGCGCCGGTCCTCGTCGGCGGCGCGGGCCCGCTCCAGGCACGCCTGGGCGCGAGCCTCCTGTTCGGCGGCCTCGTCGGCCAGTTCCCGCAGCCTGGCCTGCCAGCCGGCGCGCTCGCGGAGCCGGAAGGCCAGCCCGGCGAGGGCGTCGGCGGCGCGCCGGGCCTTCTGCGCGGTCTCCTGCCGCTCGTCCCGGACGCGTACGGCCTCGGCTGCGGCCTCCTCGGCCTCCGCCCGCACCGTGCGCGCCTCGGCCAGCTCGGCCTCGGCCTCTTCAGCGAACGCCCGGGCCTCCTGCGCGGCCTGCACCAGCTCGGTGAGCCGCCCGGCGGGGCAGCCGGTGCGCCAGGAGGCGAGCCGGGCCGCCAGCTCCCGGTCCTTGCCGAGCCGGGCGGCGAGCCGGCGGATCTCCTCGTCCCGCTCGGTCGCCCTGGCCCGCAGCGCCTGCCGCTCCTCGTCGGCGGCGTGTTCGTCGTGCATGGCCGGGTTCGGCGGTACGAGGAAGACGTCCCCGGAGTCGGTGCCGGGGGCCGGGGTGGGGGCGAGCAGGGCGGCGGCGGTGCCGACCGCGACGGCGGAGCGCGGCAGCAGCGCGGCGTCGCCGAGGGCTTCCCGGGCGCGGGCGTGGGAGTCCGGGTCGGTGATGATCACGCCGTCGACCAGTTCGGGCCGGGCGGCCAGCACGCGCGCGTGGTCGGCGGGGTCGACGGCCTGGGCGAGGTAACGCCAGCCGGGCAGCGCGGGGATGCCGTGCTCGCCGAGGTACTCCACGGTGGCGAGGACGTCCGGGCCGGGCGGCAGCAGGCCGCCGTCACCGAGGGCGGACAGGATCCGGGCGTCGTCGGCGGCGGCCGTCTGCAGGTCGAACAGCTGTCGTTCGGCGGAGGAGACGGTGCCGTCGAGCAGGTCGCGCAGCTCGTCGGCGAAGCGGTCGAGCTCCTCTGGGGTGAGGGCAGTGTCGCCGGTGCCCGGGCGGCTGTCGGGGGTGGTCTCGTCCTGCCGGGGCTGCGGAATCCTCGGGCGGGCGTCACCGGCCAGGCTCAGCAGCTCCGCCAGCCGTTCCTCCCCGGCCAGGGCCTCGGCGGTGCGGCGCTCCGCCTGGTAGGCCCGTTCCGCCGCCGTGGCGGCGTCGGCCGCGCGGGCGGCGGTCAGTTCCGCCCGGGTCTCGGCGGCGGCCGCCTCGCGCGCGTGCTCGGTGGCCCGGCGGGCCGCCTCCCGGGCCGTGTCCCAGGCGGCGACGGCCGTCTTCTCGGCGTCGCTCGCGGCCAGGGCCGCCCGGGCCGGGTCGGCGTCGGGCGCGCTGTCGTCGAGCCAGCCCGCCCGCACGGCCTCGGCGGTCTCCTGCTCGACCTCGCTGAGGCGCTGCCGCAGGTGCCCGACCTCGCTGCGGGCGCGCTGCGCCTGGGTGGCGGCGGCGGTGGACTCCTGGTAGGCGGTGTCGCTCGCCTCCTGCAGGGCGGCGGAGCGCTCCTCCTCCTCGTTGGCGAGGTTCTCGGCGTTCTCGGCGGCGGCGTGCAGGGCGCGTACCAGGTCGACGGCGGCCTTGGCGCGGGCGGCCAGCGCCGGGGCGGCGTCCCGCTCGGCCTCCTGGATGGCGGCGGACACCCGCGCGACGCGGTCGGCGGCGGCACGGTGGCGCAGCACGGCCTCGGCCGCCTGCCAGGCGGAGTAGAGGGTGCGGGCGTCGGCGAGTTCCCGCTTCTGGGCGGCGGCGGCCTTCTCGGCGGCGGCGAGCGCCAGCGAGGCGTTGCGGTAGGCGAGTTCGGCGGAGATCAGGGCGCTGCGCTCGCGGGCCGCCTCGGCGTGGGTGACGGCGTACGCGGCGGCGGTGACCCGCTGGGCCAGGTCGGCGGCCCGGGCGCGTTCCCGCACCCCGCGCGCGGAGAGCCTGCGGGCCAGGGTGCGGGTGCGGCGTTCGGCGGCGGCGTGGATGTCACGCGCGCGGGTGCGCGCCTCGGCGGCCTCGACGATCCGGCCGAGCAGGTCCACCGAGCCCGCCGTGAAGTCGCGTTCGGCGATCAGCTCGGCGCGTCGGCCCAGTTTGTTGCCGAAGCCGCTGACGAGGTCGGCGAGCCCGTCGGTGTCCCGGGTGTCGGTGACGGCGCGCAGCAGCAGGTCGGTGAAGTCGGAGTCCTTCTTCACGGCGAACAGGCCGGCGGCCTCGCCCTCGTCGGCGTTCATCTCCCGCTGGTAGCGGAAGAGTTCGGGGTCCAGGCCGAGCTCGCCGAGGTGCTCGGTCCAGCGCTCGTGGATCTCCTCCCAGTGCACCTCCAGGTGCGGGTAGGTCTTGCCGGCGTCCATCAGGGCGTCGCGGAAGCCCTTCATGGTGCGGCGCCGGCCCCGCGCGCCCGACTGGCCCTCGGCGGGCGGCCGTACGGCGGTGGACTCGGCGACGGGCAGGTTGTCGAGGCTGAGACCGGGGCCGGGCCGGAAGGAGTACCAGGCCTCGGCGAACTTGCGCGGGTCGTTGGAGACCTGCCGGCCGCGCCACTCGCTGACCTTGCCGACGACGACGCACTCGCCGGTCTGCACGTGCTGCCACTCCAGCGCCACATGCCCGCAGTCGTCGGCGAGCAGGAACTTGCGCAGCACGCCGGAGCTGGCGCCGCCGAGGGTGTTGCGGTGACCCGGCAGCATCACGGAGAAGATCAGCTTGAGCAGCACCGACTTGCCGCCGCCGTTCTCCAGGAAGAGCACACCGGCCGGCGCGGGCCTGCGCGGCGGCCCGACGGGCTCCTCCTCGAAGAACTCCGCCTGGGTGGGCGCGGGGTCGGGCACCACGTCGCCCACGCCCCGCAGGTCCAGCACGGTGTCGGCGTAGCGCGCACCGGCCGGACCGATGGAGTAGAGGCGGACCCGGGACAGCTCGTACATGGCGGACTCTCGTCAGTCTTCGGCAGGGCAGGGACGTTCGTTGGTGCGGGGCGCTTCAGGACGAGTGGAACGGCAGCCCGGCGTCGGCCACCAGGTCCAGGTCGTCGGTGTCCTCGGGGGGCAGCAGCGTCGGGGTGCCGTCGCTGACCGGGACCACGCCCAGTTCCAGCAGCTCGGCCATGGCGGCGCTGCCGGCCATGTCGCGCACCTGGAGCTGGTAGCGGGCCGTGGTGCGGTACGTGCCGCCGTTGTCGTCGCCGGTGCGCTGCAGGAAGCCGGAGTCGGTGAGGAAGGCGACGGCCTTGGCGACGATGCCGGTGGTGGAGCCCGCGAGGCGGCGGGCGTCCTTGGTGGCGCCGGTCGCGCTGCGTCTGGCCCAGATCCGCCAGGCGGCCTCCAGGCCGGGCGCGTCGGTGACCGGGTCGGTGTTCTCCCCCTGCTCGGCGGCCCGCTCCTCCAGCCGTCGGCAGGCCTGCCGGACGAAGGCGTCGACGCCGTTGACCGTGACGCGGCCGATGTAGCCGTCGTCGGCGAGGTCCTCGGGGCGCGGGAACGCCATCGCGGCGACGGCGAGATGGGCCAGTCCGTGCAGGAACCGGTCGCCGGAGTCGGCGGAGGTGCGACGCGCGTAGTCCCCCATGCGGACGGCGAAGACGGAGTCCTCGGCGGCGGTCACGGCCATCCCCGCGCGCGGGGAGACCTCCAGCACGATCAGCCCGAGCCCGGTGGCCACGGCGTCGGCGAGCCGGGCGAACGGCGGGTCCTCGCGGTAGCGGCGCAGCAGGTCCGCGTACTCCTGGTCGCGGGCGGGCTGGAGCTTGGGCTGGAGCCCGAAGGCGACGAGCCGCGCCGCGTCGGCGGCGTCGGCGGGGGTGACGGCGGCGGACGCCGACGGGGCCGGGCCCTCCGGCTCGCTCCACTCGACGTGCTCGCTCACGGACACAACTCCTCGGTCTTGACGACGACTGTGCGGACAACTCCCTCTGGGGCGCGGGCGACTCCCGCCAAGGCGCGCGCGACTCCCCCAGAGGCAGGGGGAACCGCGCGGCCGGCCACGGCGGACGCGCGGCCGCCCACCGGCGGACCCATCACGCGGCCTCCGTCCTGTCCGCGGCCATCCCGGCCGCGTCGAGCAGCGCCGTCCCCACGATCAGGTCGGCCCCGCCGAACTCGGGATCGTCCAGCTCGGTGCCGTCGTCCACGGCGAACAACAGCTTCTCCTCGCCCTGCCGGTAGGCGGTCCCGACCGGCGGACTGGCCGCGTGGATCGCCAGCAGGGCGACGAGGTACGGCAGATCGGGGTCCCGGCGGCGGGCCTGAGCCAGCAGCCCCGACAGCCGCCGGGGCGCGTCCGCCGGAAGGTCCAGCAGCTCCATGGCGGCGGCGAGCTGCTCCTCGCTGAACCGGCTGTCGTCCGGCGTGGCGATCAGGTCCGGCTCGGGCATCTCCGCGCCCAGGTGCTCCCGTTCCACGGGCGGGGTCAGCAGCAGGTCGACGAGGTCGCCGACCCGGACGGACACCGGGGTGCGCAGTCCGGTGCCGTGGGCGAAGAACGCGTCGGTGACCCGGACGGCCTGGGCCACCGGCAGGGGCAGGACGGGCGCGACGAGCTGGCCGTAGAGGTCGATCCCGGAGGTGTTCGCGGGCGTGGCGAAGGCCTGCCGGTCCTGCTCGGCGCGGAACAGGGGTCCCGCCTCCAGCAGCCGGGACTGCAGCTGGGTGTGCCGGCGGATGCAGTCCTTGACGATGTCGACCAGTTCGGCGGCGCGCCGCTTGTGCTCCGGGTCCTCGGACTCGTCGCGGGCCTTGCGGATGTTGGTGAGGATCGCGTTCTCGTGCCGGTACCGGTCGGCGACGTGGTCGAGCGCCTCGGCGATCATGTCGGGCACGGCGTTGAGCCAGTCCACCGCGCGCACGTTGCGCCGGGTGGCCTCCAGGGCCTTGCGCAGGGTCTCGGAGTACTGCACGGTCCGGTAGCGGGCCTGCTCGGCCGCGAGCTGGGC
Organism: Streptomyces sp. NPDC052682; assembly: GCF_040678435.1. Classification (NCBI taxonomy): domain Bacteria; kingdom Bacillati; phylum Actinomycetota; class Actinomycetes; order Kitasatosporales; family Streptomycetaceae; genus Streptomyces; species Streptomyces sp. NPDC052682. The sequence continues at coordinate 24,322 of NZ_JBFATS010000019.1, forward strand.
GTCGGCGAGCCGGCCGCGGCTGATCAGCACCTCCAGCTTGACCTCGGCGGCGATCTGCGCGCTGGTGACGTCGGTGTCGAGGGCGCCGACGAGGACGTTGACCGCCTCGTCCGTCGTGCGGAGGTAGACCGTGCCGCCGGGGCCGGGGACCTCCTCGATGAGCTTGAAGTCGTAGTCGCGGCGCACATAGGTGCCGTCCGGCCCGAACGTGCCGTACACCGCGCGGAAACCGCGGTCGACGCTGCCGACGTTGATCAGGTTCTCCAGGACCCAGCGGGCCACCCGCTCGTGCTCGGCGGCGGGCCGCTGGGGTGCCTGGGCGGCGATGCGCGGGATGAGCCGGGCGACGATCTGGTCGTGGTCGGCGCCGGTGTCGAAGTCCATGTTCAGCGTGACCAGGTCGATGGCCGCGAGGGCGATCTCCGCCATGCCGTAGACCGAGTACTCACCCGCGAGGTTGGCCTTGCGCGCGTCGAGGTCGTGCAGCGGCGCGGTGCAGGCGAGCGCGCGCAGCCGGCGCGCCAGTCCCTCGTCGGCGGCCGGCCCCGGCGCGGGGCGCGGCCCCGCGCTGAGCTGGGGCGGAACGCTGTCCGTCGATGCAGGCGAAGTCACGGTGCACAGACTAGGTCCTCGGTCTGACAACGACCCAAACGACGCAGACGCCGCCCCACCCGACCGCCGTCACACCGGGGCGCTCACGCTCCCGAGTCCTGCCCGACCCTGCGCCGGTACACCTCCCCCACCCGTTCCAGCGAGTCGTCGAGGTACGCCGCGAGCAGCCGCTCGGCCTCGTCCCGCCGGCCGGCCTGCAACGCCTCGAGGATGGCGATATTGCGCGTGATGTACGGTTCGTGCAGCTTGCGCGGCTCGTCCACCAGATGGAAGGCCAGGCGCAGTTCGGCGAAGACGCTGCGCATCAGCTCGTCGGTGCGCTCGCTCCCGGCGAGCGCGACCAGCTCCCGGTGGAAGTGGATGTTGGCCGTGCCCACCGCTTTCCAGTCGCCGTCGCGCGCCGCCCGCCGCCCCTCCTCCACGACCCGGGCGAGGGCGTCGAGGGCGTACGGCGGATCCCCCAGCCCGCGCACGACGGCGCACTCGACGAGGCGGCGGGTGCGGTAGATGTCCTCGACGTCCTCGCCGGTGAGGACCCGGACGAAGACGCCCCGGTTCAGTTCGTGGACGAGCAGGCGTTCGTGGGTGAGCAGCCGGAAGGCCTCCCGCAGGGTGTTGCGGGACACGCCGAGCGCACCGCCGATGCTGTCCTCCGACAGCCGGGTCCCGGGCGGGAAGTAGCCCTCGGCGATCCGGCTCCGCAGGATGTCCGACACCCGCTCGGCGGTGCTCGTGCGCCCGAGGAGCGCGCGGTCGTCGGCCAGATCCCTCAACTGCTCTGCCATGCCGGAATTTAATCCCACATGACAAGAACGAACCAACATGGGTATTGAGGGATCGTTGAACAATCCTCTACGGTGCTGCACACGGCACCGCCTCCCGCACCGCGGCGCCGGTCAGCTCCGCACGGCACTGCTCGTTTCCCGCACCCTCCTCCTCCCTCTGCGAGGTGCCCATGAGCACGACCCCTCCACCGAAGGCCCTCACCGACGACACACGCCCCGCGGGCACGCAAGACCCCTTGCACGACGGGGCGCTGGGCTGGCTGCGGGCGCTCGGCCCGCGCGGCCGGCGGGCCTTCGCCGGCGCGTTCGGCGGCTATGCCCTGGACTCGTACGACTACTTCACGCTGCCGCTGAGCATGGTCGCGCTGGCCGCGTACTTCGGTCTGGACAGCGGCCAGACCGGGCTGTTCACCACCGTCACCCTGGTGGTCTCCGCGATCGGCGGCGCCCTGGCGGGTGTGCTGGCGGACCGGGTCGGCCGCGTCAGGGCACTGCTGCTGACGGTGATCACGTACGCCGTCTTCACGGTGGCCTGCGGCTTCGCCCCGAACTACGAGACGCTGCTGGTCTTCCGCGCCCTGCAGGGCCTCGGCTTCGGCGGCGAGTGGGCGGTCGGCGCGATCCTGGTCGCCGAGTACGCGAGCGCCAGGCACCGGGGACGCACGCTCGGCGCGATCCAGAGCTCCTGGGCCGTGGGCTGGGCCCTGGCAGCGATCATGTACACACTGGTCTTCTCGCTGGCCGGCGACGACCTGGCCTGGCGCATCATGTTCTGGACCGGGGCGCTGCCCGCGCTGCTGGTGGTGTGGGTGCGCCGCAGCGTGCACGACGCGCCCGAGGCGGTCGCGGCGCGGGAGCAGAGCCCCGTGAAGGGCTCCTTCACAGCGATCTTCAAGCCGGGCCTGCTGCGCACCACGGTGTTCGCCGTGCTGCTCTCCACCGGCGTCCAGGGCGGCTACTACACGCTGGCCACCTGGGTGCCGACGTACCTGAAGACCGAGCGTGACCTGTCGGTCGTCGGCACCGGCGGCTACCTGACGTTCCTGATCTCGGGTGCCTTCGCCGGCTATCTGACCGGCGGCTACCTCACCGACAAGCTGGGCCGCCGGCGCAACATCTGGCTGTTCGCCCTGCTGTCGGCGCTGTGCATCCTGGCGTACGCGAACATCCCGAGCGGCGCCAACGGCCTGCTCCTGGTGCTCGGTTTCCCGCTCGGGTTCTGCATGTCGGCGATCTTCAGCGGCTTCGGGTCCTACCTGAGCGAGCTGTACCCGACCGTGGTACGCGGCACGGGACAGGGCTTCACGTACAACACCGGGCGGGCCGTCGGCGCGGTGTTCCCCACCACGGTCGGGTTCCTCGCCGACAGCTGGGGGGTGGGCGGCGCGCTGGTGTTCGGCGCGATCGGCTACGGGCTGGCGGCCCTCGCCCTGCTGGGACTGCCGGAGACGCGCGGGAAGGAGCTCACGTGAACCGCATCGACCGGAACACCCCCACCGCGGTGGAGGACCGGCCCGTGGTCCTCACCGACGAGCACGCGCACGCGTGGAGCCCCGCAACGGCACGCGCCCGCTTCCGGGCGGGCCTGACCGGCCCCACCGCCGGTGTCGCGGCGGGCCACACCCAGGCCAACCTCATCGCGGTGCCCGCCGACTGGGCCTACGACGTGCTGCTGTTCTGCCAGCGCAACCCCAAGCCGTGCCCGGTCCTGGACGTCACGGACGCCGGGTCCGTCACCACGGTGCTCGCGGACGGTGCGGACCTGCGCACCGACCTGCCGCGCTACCGGGTGTGGCGGGACGGCGAGTTGGTGGACGAGCCGACGGACGTGCGCGCGTACTGGCGGGAGGACCTGGTGTCGTTCCTGATCGGCTGCAGCTTCACCTTCGAGTGGGCGCTGGCCGAGGCGGGCGTGCCGATCCGGCACGTCGAGCAGGGCCGGAACGTTCCGATGTACGTGACGAGCCGGCAGTGCCGTCCGGCGGGGCGGCTGCACGGGCCGCTGGTGGTGTCCATGCGGCCGGTGCCGCCGCAGCACCTGTCGGCGGCGATCCGGGAGAGCAGCCTGCTGCCCGCGGTGCACGGCGGCCCCGTGCACTGCGGTGATCCGGCGGGGCTCGGCATCGCCGACCTCGGCCGCCCGGACTTCGGCGACCCGGTGGACGCCGAACCGGACGACATCCCGGTGTTCTGGGCCTGCGGGGTGACCCCGCAGGCGGCCGTGATGGCCTCGCGCCCGCCCTTCGCGCTCACCCACGCCCCGGGGCAGATGTTCCTCACCGACGCCCGCGACGAGCAGTACCGCGTGGCCTGAGCAGGAGACACTGGATTCATGACCCCCATCGATCTGAACGCCGACCTAGGCGAGGGCTTCGGCCGCTGGCGGCTCACCGACGACGAGGCGCTGCTGTCCGTCGTCACCAGCGCCAACGTGGCCTGCGGCTTCCATGCCGGGGACCCGGTCACCATGCGGCGGGTGTGCGTCCTCGCGGCCGAGCGGGGGGTACGGATCGGCGCCCAGGTCTCCTACCGGGACCTGGCCGGGTTCGGGCGGCGCGCGATGGAGGTGCCGCCCGCCGAACTGGCGGCCGAGGTGGCCTACCAGATCGGCGCCCTGGAGGTCTTCGCGCGTGCGGCGGGCTCCCGCGTGGCGTACGTCAAGCCGCACGGCGCGCTCTACAACCGGGTCGTGCACGACGAGGCGCAGGCCGCGGCCGTCGTCGACGGAGTGCTCCTCGCCGACGCCACGCTGCCCGTGCTCGGGCTGCCCGGCTCGCGGCTGCTGGAGCTGGCCCGGAAAGCCGGGCTGCCGGTGGTCCCGGAGGCGTTCGCGGACCGGGCGTACACCGACCAGGGCACGCTGGTGCCCCGCGGCCGGGAGGGCGCCGTCGTCACCGACCCGGAGACGGTCGTGGCGCGCTCGGTGGGCCTGGCCCGCTCCGGCGAGGTCGTCGCGCAGTCGGGGGCGCGCATCGAGGTACGCGCGCGTTCCCTGTGCCTGCACGGCGACACGCCCGGCGCGGTGGACCTGGCGCGCCGCGTCCGGGAGCGCCTGGAGGCGTCGGGTGTCCGGGTGGAGGCCTTCGCATGAGGGTGCTGCCCGTGGGAGAGGACGCCCTGCTCGTCGAGGTCTCGTCCGGGGACGAGGCCCAGGCGCTGCACGCCGAGCTGCTGCGGCGCCGGGCGGCGGGCGCCCTGCCGGCCCGCGAGATCGTGCCCGCGGCCCGTACGGTGCTGCTCGACGGCCTGCCCGACCCCGCCCGCGCGGCCGCCGACCTGGCCGCCGCCGAGGTGCCCCCCGCTCCCCCGCGCACGGGCGAGGTGGTGGAGATCCCGGTGCGCTACGACGGTCCCGACCTGGCCGACGTCGCCGCGCGCTGGGGAGTCGCCGAGCCGGAGGTCGCGCGCATCCACGCGGCCGCCGAGTACCGGGTCGCCTTCTGCGGGTTCGCGCCCGGCTTCGGCTACCTCACCGGGCTCCCGCCGCGCCACCACGTGCCGCGCCGGGCCACCCCGCGTACCGCCGTCCCGGCCGGTTCGGTGGCGCTGGCCGGCCCCTACACGGGTGTGTACCCGCGCTCCTCGCCGGGCGGCTGGCAGCTGATCGGCACCACGGACGTCGTGCTGTGGGACCACGCGCGTGTGCCGGCCGCGCTGCTGTCGCCGGGCACGCGCGTGCGCTTCGTTCCCGTCGAGGCGGGTGCGGCATGACGGACCGCGCGCTCGCCGTCGTACGGGCCGGGGCCCTGACCACCGTCCAGGACCGGGGGCGTCCCGGCCACGCCCACCTCGGGGTGCCGCGTTCCGGGGCGCTGGACGGGCCGGCGGCGGCCCTGGCCAACCGGCTGGCCGGCAACCCCCCGGAGGCGGCCGTCCTGGAGACGACCCTCAACGGCTGTGCCGTACGGCCCCGTTGCCCGGTCACGGTGGCGGTCACCGGCGCGCCCTGCCGCGTCACGGTGGACGGACGCCCGGCCGCCTGGGGAGCCCCGGTCCGGGTGCCCGCCGGGGCGCTGCTGGACGTCGGGCCGGCCACATCGGGCGTGCGCAGTTACGTCGCCGTCTCCGGCGGCATCGCGGTGGAGCCGGTCCTCGCCAGCCGCTCCACCGACCTGCTGTCGGGCCTCGGCCCGGCCCCCCTCGCCGACGGCACCGTCCTGCACCTGGGCGACCTGCGGGCGGCGCACGCGCGCGTGGACGTCGCCCCGCAGCCGGCGCCCCCGGCCGAGCTGGTCCTGCGCGTGACGCTCGGCCCACGCGACGACTGGTTCACACCGCGGGCCCTGCGGACCTTCACTTCGCGCACCTACCAGGTCTCCCCCGCCAGCAACCGCATCGGGCTGCGCACCACCGGCCCCGCCCTGGAGCGCGCCCGTACCGAGGAACTCCCCAGCGAGGGCATGGTGCTGGGCGCCGTGCAGGTCCCGCCCGACGGCAGGCCGGTGGTGTTCCTGGCCGACCACCCGACCACCGGGGGCTACCCGGTCATCGCGGTGGTCCGCACCGCCGACCTCCCGGCCGCCGCCCAGGCCGTGCCGGGCACGCCCGTACGGTTCATGGCGGTCCACCGCCGCTGACGCCCCGGGCCGCCGGGGGGCGCGATACGTTGCCCGTCATGACGGAACTCGGCCCCGCCCTCTGGCCCCCCGCCCCGATCAGGACCGAGCGGCTCGTGCTCCGCGCGTCCGAGGCCCGGGACCGTGCGGCGTTCATCGAGCTGTTCGCGTCGCCGGAGGTGGGCACCCACATCGGTGGCCCCCGACCGCGTGACGAGCTCGAACGCGCGCTGCCCGAGGTGCCCGGGCGGCGCCCCGGCCTCTTCGTGGTCGCTCTCGACGCAGCGATGATCGGCATGATCACGCTGGACCGGCGTGACGCGGAGCGCCCGGGTCACCCCCGTCCGGAGGCCGGGGAGACCGAGCTCGGCTTCCTGTTCCTGCCGCATGCCTGGGGGCACGGATACGCCGCCGAGGCGTGCGCGGCGGTCGCTCGACTGGTTCGCCGGCGCGCTTCCCGGCGAGCCGGTGGTGCTGTGCACCCGGACCGCCAACGACCGCGCGATGCGCCTCGCGGCGAAGCTGGGGTTCACCGAGGTGACGCGCTTCGAGGAGTACGGCGCCGAGCAGTGGTTCGGCGTACGGTCCTGCGCACCCGCCGGCCGCCCGGGACAGGCGGAGTCCCACCACCACTGAACCCGCAGCACCCCTCGTTCACCCGGACGGTGTCCTCCCGCCCGGGTCTTCCACGGGTCTGGGGGTCACACGGCGGTTTCCTCGGGCCCGATCCGGCTGCGTACGGCGGTCTGGACCTCGGCCTCCTCGGCCGGGTCGGCGGCGAGCCGGCGCAGGCGCTCGACGACGCGGGTGTCACCGGTCTCGGCGTGCCGGGCGGCGAGTTCGCGGGTGGTCTCCTCGCAGTCCCACAGGCACTCGACGGCGAAGCCGGTGGGAAAGGAGGGGTCGGTGGCGGCGAGGGCGCGGGCGGCCCGGCCCCGCAGATGGGAGGAGGCGGTCTCGCGGTAGATGTGGCGCAGTACGGGGGCGGCGCAGCCGATGCCGAGCCGTCCGGCGCCGTCGACGAGGGTCCACAGGGTCGGCGCGTCCGGGCCTTCGCCGCGTACGGCCTCCCGCAGCGCCGCGAGGACCTGGTCGCGGTCCTGGGCGCCGCCGCGGCAGGCGAGGACGCGTCCGGCGGCCGCACCGAGCGCGTCGGGCCGGCGGGCCCAGCCGCGCGCCCGGTCGACGGCGGCGACACTGCGCATGCGTTCGAAGGCGTCGACGGCGGCCTCCACGACGGCCGCCGAGCCGGAGGCCACGGCGCCCTCGATCAGGCACAGGGCGTCGGGGTCGTTGCTGTCGGCGAGGTAGCGCAGGGCGGCGCACCGCGCGCCGTCGGGGCCGTCCTTGGCCGCCTGGACGATCTCGGGCCGGTCCTCGGGCCCGGCCACGGCGGCCAGACACCGGGCGGCCGGCACCTGGAGGGCGGCCCCGCGTTCGGCGCCCTGCTGGGCCCATTCGAGGACGGCTCGCACGCTCCACCCCGGGCGGGGCCCGGACGGACGCATCTGCCGCTGCCAGCGGTCGAAACAGCCGGCCTCCTGGGCGGCACGCACACGCGTGGCGATGGACTCCCGGGGATCCTCGGCCCACAGGCGCCACGGCCGGGGCTCGAAGGCGTCCCGGACGGTGGCGGCGAGTTCGGCCTCGCCTTCCGGGTCGGCCGGGAAGCGCGCCAGGACGGGTGCGGCGAGGGCCCGAAGCCCCGCGTCGTCGTCGCGCAGCGCCAGTTCGTCCAGGGCCCAGGCCCAGTTGGAGCCGTGGGCGGCGTACCTGCGCAGCAGTTGCAGCGCGTCGCGCCGGCCGTAGGAGGCCAGGTGGCCGAGGACGGCCAGGGCGAGCCCGGTGCGGGACTCGTCGGTGTCGAGGACGTCCTCGGGCTCGAAGAGGTGCGCCTCGATGGCGTCCAGTTCGCCGTTCAGGTCGAGGTACAGGCGGGCGTAGTAAAGGGAGCGGTTCTCCACCTGCCAGTCGTGGCGGGGGTCGCGCAGCACACAGTGGTTCAGTGCCGCGAGCGCCTCGGCACGCGGTGCGGTGAGCGCGTGCAGCGTGCCGTCGCCGCGACCCCGCTGGAGCAGGCCGAGCAGCGTACCGCTGGGCGCTATGACCGGATCGAACATGGGAAACAGCCTCACATCAAGCGTCGACGCAACCGGGGACGTGCCTTACCTGGCCGCGTGACAACACGTCGGTGCGCCCGCCGTTTCCTGCTTGCTGTAGACCATCTTCCTCTGCCTCTCGTCGGTGGCCCATGCGGACCGCGTCACGGTCCGCGCGGTGCGGCAACACTTGCCCGGCCATCACGTCCGTGAACCACGACGTCATGATGACCCGGCGGTTCGACCCGCCGCGACCGAAATTTCGGCGGCCCTGTACCGCCTCCCCCGTTTTCCGTGTTTTCGCTGGTCAGAGCATTCGGCTCAGCGCTCGCCGAAGAGTTCGAGCAGTTCGGTCCGGCCGAACATGCGGGCGGTGTCGACGGCCGAGGGGGTGCCGGCGGACGGGTCCGCGCCACGCTCCAGCAGCGCCTTGATCACGTCCGTCTCCCCCTTGAAAACCGCTCCCGCGAGCGGTGTCTGCCCCCGGTCGTTGACGCGGTCGGCATCGGCGCCGCGGGCGAGCAGGGCCCGGACCGCGTCGGCGTGGCCGTGGTAGGCGGCGAGCATCACGAGACAGTCGCCGCGGTCGTTGGTGAGGTCGGCCGGAACACCCGCGTCGACGTACGCCACGAGTTCCTCGGTCCGGCCCCGCCGGGCCAGATCGAAGATCTTGGTCGCCAGCTCCACGACCTCGGGGTCGGGGGCTTCTGTCATCGGCCGGACCGCCTCTCACTGCTCACGGACTGCGCGTGCGGCCGCGAGCGGCGCGGCCGTACGAGTGAATCGCCAGCGTACTGGCTCGCGCGGCACATGACCCGATGTGCCCGAGGTAAAGATCACCGCAGACCCGCCCGAGCGCAAGCGCCCGGCTCGACCGGGTCAAACGAACACTCCGCCGAGCGAGGGAAAACGCCGGAATTCCACCCAGTTGCACCCTTTATCGTATGGATACATCCTGTGAGCCTGGAAGTACTCATGGTGACTGTCCCCGCGAACCAGGAGACCCCCAATGATCCTCTCCATCTCAGGCGTGGTCCTGCTCGGCATCATCGTCTTCCTCTTCTTCCGCAAGGACGGCCTGAAGGCGTCGCACGCCATCATCGCGACCCTGTTCGGCTTCTATCTGGCGAGCACGGCCATCGCCCCGAGCATCAAGGCGGGCGGCGAGAGCCTCGCGAGCCTGCTCGGAGGCATCAAGTTCTGACCCCCCAGACGTCCCACCCGCCCGTACGCACCCCCCGGAGGCAGCAGTGGCCCGGCGCCCACTCCCCCGCATTCTGAGCAACGGCGGCATGCAGCTCGCCCGGAGCCGGGAGCTGGCCCGGACGGCAGCCGACAGCGCCACCGACATCCTCCATCCGCTGATCACCATCACCCGCGGTCTGCGCCGGCTGGCCTCGGCCGGGCGGCGCAGGTGGTCCGACACCCCCTCGGACAAGCGCGGCGGGCTGCTGTTCCTGGCCGCCTCGGTGATCATGGCCGTGGCCCTGGTGCCGTACGGCCCGCTGCTCGCCGCCATCACGCTGATGGCGGCGGCGGCCTGGCAGGGCCGCGACCGCACCCCGGCCGAGCCCGACGGCCCCGACGAGTCGCAGACCCAGCGCCTGAAGTCGCTGTACGAGGCCCTCGTGCCGTACTTCTCGGCCGCCGAGGACCCGGCGCCCCTGTACACGCACGGCGGCGAGTGGGAGAAGGCCTTCCCCGCCTACGAGTTCGACGCCACCGGCCGGATCGCCCACCTGGTGATCAGCTACCCGGCGTACTTCCCGGACGGCGAGGCCGCGGCCCGCGTCCGGATCCAGCACCTGCTGACGGCCAAGTCGGGGCGCGGCCGCGAGTACCACTTCGCGTGGGACGAGGAGGCCAACCACCTGACGGTCACCGTGCTGGCTCCGCTGCCCACCGACATCCTCGCCCAGCGGTTCGTCACCGCCCCGGGCGAGACGGTCCTCGGCTTCACCGACCCCGCCCAGGTCCAGCGCACCCTCCCCCTCACCCACGGGGAGGAAGAACCCCGCGACGTGCCCCCGGTCGTGTGGCGTACGGGCATCCGCTCCACCGAGCCCCACCTGCTCGTCCTCGGGCAGCCCGGCAGCGGCGTCTCCACGCTGCTGCGAGGCATCGCCCTGCAGGCCCTCCAGCACGGCGACGTCGTCATCGTCGACGGCGGCGGCACCGGCGAGTACGCCTGCCTCACCGGCCGGGACGGCGTCCTGGCCGTCGAGTCGGGCCTCGCGGGCGCGCTGGCGAGCCTGGAATGGGCCTCCCATGAGACGGAACGCCGGCTCGTCACCGCCAACCGCGCCCACCAGGCCGGCCACCCGCCGCCCGACGACAGCAAACGCCCCCTGTGGATCCTCCTCGACCGTCCGAGTGCCTTCACCCACCTGGCCGCCGCCGACGGCCGCAAGGATCCGCAGTCCCTGCTCCAGGTCCCGCTGCGGCACGGCCGCCCCGCGAACGTGACGGTGGTCGTCGCCGACCAGCTGGACAGCCTGGACGCCCTGAGCGATCCGGTACGGCAGCACACCCGCGCGCGGGTCGTCCTCGGTCCGGCGACGGCCGAGCAGGTGGAGTCCGTCCTGGGTGCTCCGCCGCCCACCACGCCCCTCGACACCGTCCCGCCCGGCCGCGGTTACGCCCGTCTCGGCACGGGCCCGGTCCACCGCCTGCAGGTCCCGTCCACGCCGAACCCCTACGACGACGCGACGAGCGAAACCCACCGCCAGGCGGTACTGGCTCTGCTCCCACCCCGCACGACTCCGGCGGACGCGACCACGGCCCAGGAGCCGGCTCCCGAGCCGCCGCAGGCTGAGCCGGCCCCCGCGGAAGGGGCGGAGACGGCGGAACCGAACCAGGCCGCACCCGTTCCCGCGGATGCGGCGGAGCCGACTCCCGAGCCGACGAAGGCGGATCCGGTCCCCGCGGAAGCGGCGGTGGCGGCGGAATCCACGTAGCGCACGGACGTACCCGAGGGCGCACGGCGGCCGACCGGGCCTCCCACCGGCACGGACATGCCCATCCGGACCTCCCACCAGCGCGGGCGTGCCCGAGCGAGGCACGGCAGCCGCCCGGGACCTCACCGGCACGGGCGCGCCCGAAGGACGCACGGCAGGCATTCCCGGGCCTCCCACCAGCGCGGGCATACCCGAAGGGCGCACGACAGCCGGCCAGGCCTCCCACCGGCACGGACATGCCCGAAGGGCGCACGACAGCCATCCGGGCCTCCCCCAGCGCGGGCGTACCCGAAGGACGCACGACAGCCGGCCAGGCCTCCCACCGGCACGGACATGCCCGAAGGGCGCACGACAGCCATCCGGGCCTCCTACCGGCACGGGCGTGCCCCAGGGCGCACGGCGGCCGACCGGGGCCTGCCCCCCGTGGGCCGCCACGTCCCCGCCCGGCCGGTCCGTCCACGACTTGGACGGCCGCGGCGCCCGGCGCCCGGTGCACAGCCACGTCCGCGGTCCGCGGGCGGGTGCCGCCCAGCGCTCGACGCCCCTAGGCGACGAACGTACGAGGAGCCTCCCCGCCCCCCGCTCCACCGCTCTCCACCAGCCGCGCGGCCGCGGCCAGCCGCACCGCCGCCTCCTCGGCCACCGCACCCCCCACGGTGAACGGCAGCCGCACGTACCCCTCGAACGCCCCGTCCACCCCGAACCGCGGCCCCGACGGCACCCGCACCCCCACCCGCTCGCCCGCCTCGGCGAGCCGCGACCCCGACAGCCCCCCGGTCCGCACCCACAGCGTGAGCCCGCCCCGGGGCACCTCGAACTCCCAGCCGGGCAGCTCTCTGCGGACCGCCGCCACCAGCGCGTCGCGGTTCTCCCGGGCCTGTGCGCGCCGCACCTGTACGGCCTGCTCCCAGCCGCCCGTGCCGAACAGCCAGTTCACGGCCAGCTGCTCCAGCACCGGCGTCCCCAGGTCGGCGTACGCGCGGGCGGCGACCAGGCTGCGGATCACATCCGGCGCCGCCCGCACCCATCCGATCCGCATCCCGGCCCAGAACGCCTTGCTCGCCGACCCGACGGTGATCACCGTGGACCCGGCCGGGTCGAAGGAACACACCGGTCGCGGCATCTCCACACCCGGGTCGAGCCACAGCTCGCTCATCGTCTCGTCGGCGACGAGCACCGTGCCCGCCGAGCGCGCCGCGTCCACCAGCCGCCGCCGCTGGTCGTCGTCGGCGAGGGCGCCGGTCGGGTTGTGGAAGTCGGCGACGACGTACGCGATCCGGGGCGCCGCGTCCCGCAGCACCTGCCGCCAGCGGTCCATGTCCCACCCGGCGAGTCCCTCGGCCATGGCGACGGGTACGAGCCGGGCCCCTGCCTCCCGCATCAGCTGGAGGATGTTGGCGTAGGAAGGCGACTCGACGGCGACGCGCTCACCGCGTCCCGCGAAGAGGTGGCAGATCGCGTCGATCGCGCCCATCGCCCCGGTCGTCACCATGATCTGCTCGGGCATGGTCGGGATGCCCCGCGCCGCATACCGCTCGGCGATCATCGACCGCAGCGCGGGCAGCCCGGCCGGGTAATCGCCGTGGGTGTGCGCGTACGGCGGCAGCTCCTCCAGGGCGCCCTGTACGGCCCGGGTCAGCCACGGCTCCGGGGCAGGCAGCGCGGCGCAGCCCAGGTCGATCATCGAGCCGAGCGCCTCGGGCGGCAGCGGCTCCAGGCCACGGGCCGGCAGCGGGTTGCCGGCCGGTACGGCAGTCCAGCTGCCCGCGCCGCGCCGCGACTCCAGGAACCCCTCGCCGCGCAGCGCCTCGTACGCGGCGGCGACCGTCGTCCGGCTGACGGACAGGGCGAGGGCCAGCTCCCGCTCGGCGGGCAGCCGGGCGGCCACCGGGACCCGCCCCTCCAGCACCAGCAGGCGGATGCCGTCGGCGAGCGCGCGGTAGGCGGGCGGGCGGCGGGTGCCGGGCCCCGCCGGACGGTCCTGCTGGGACTTCAGCAGCCGCGCGAGCTGTGCCGCACCCACGGCCGAGGTCCATTGCGCCATGGAAACCAGTCCACCTTCCCCGAATTGGCCATGGATGGCTTGCTTCTCCCGGCCACAGGGTGTCATGCATCAGGCCACTACCACCACAGGGGGGCACCTCGTGTCCAAGCAGAGGCTTCTCGTGCGGCGACTGCTGCAGCTCTACGCCGGGCTCGCGCTGTACGGCGTGAGCTCCGCGCTGCTCGTGCGGTCAGGGCTCGGGCTGGAGCCGTGGAACGTGCTGCACCAGGGTCTGTCCGAGCGGACCGGGCTGTCGATGGGGCTGGTGCTGACCCTCGTGGGCGCGGCGGTGCTGCTGCTGTGGATCCCGCTGCGGCAGCGGCCGGGGCTGGGCACCGTCTCCAACGTGCTGGTGATCGGCGCCGCGATGGACGCGACCCTGGCCCTGGTGCCCGACGCGCACGCCCTGGGCGTGGGCATCCCGCTGATGACGGCGGGAATCGTCCTCAACGGGGCGGCGACCGGCCTGTACATCGCGGCCCGCTTCGGCTCCGGCCCCCGTGACGGCCTGATGACGGGCCTGCACCAGCGCACGGGGCTGTCGATCCGCCTGGTGCGTACGGCGATCGAGGTCACCGTGGTGGCGACGGGCTTCGCCCTGGGTGGCACCGTCGGCGTCGGCACGCTGCTCTACGCGGTGTCCATCGGCCCGCTCGCCCAGCTCTTCCTGCGCGTGTTCGCCGTCCCCCCGGCATCCGGCGGCAGCACGGTCGTTGCCACCGCTCGACCCCGGGGAGCGATACTGCGTTCGTGACCTCGCCGACACGCCACCCCTACCTCGACCATCCCGGTCCGATCGCCTTCGCCCACCGGGGCGGGGCCGCGGACGGCCTGGAGAACACCGTGCGCCAGTTCCGCCGTGCGGTGGAGGCGGGCTACCGGTACCTCGAGACCGACGTGCACGCCACCCGGGACGGCAAGCTCGTGGCCTTCCACGACGCGACCCTGGACCGGATGACGGACGGCGCCGGCCGGATCGCCGACCTGCCGTGGCAGGAGGTGGCGCAGGCGCGCGTGGCCGGCGAGGAACCGGTGCCGCTGTTCGAGGAACTGCTGGAGACCTTCCCCGAGGTCCGCTGGAACGTCGACGTCAAGGCGGAGCCCGCCCTCCTGCCCTTCCTGGACCTCGTCGAGCGGACCGGCTCCTGGGACCGGATCTGCCTGGGCTCGTTCTCCGAGGCCCGCGTGGTGCGCGCCCAGCGGCTGGCCGGGCCGCGCCTGGCGACGTCGTACGGCACGCGGGGCGTGCTCAACCTGCGGCTGCGCTCCTGGGGCCTGCCCGCAGCGGTGCGCCGCTCGGCCGTCGCCGCCCAGGTGCCGGAGGTCCAGTCCGGGATCCAGGTCGTCGACCACCGCTTCCTCCGCGCCGCACACGCGCGTGGACTGCACGTACACGTGTGGACGGTGAACGATCCGGAGGCCATGCACCGGCTTCTGGACCTGGGCGTGGATGGCATCATGACCGATCACATCGACACACTGCGCAAGGTCATGGAGGACCGCGGCGTCTGGGTCTGAGACCCGGGGGCCTCGCGCCTCAGCGCGTTCCACCACGGGGAAGCGAGGGCACGGGTGGGCACCGACACCGTGTGGACACCGCCGGCCGACGAGGCCGACGGGCGCAAGCGCGAGCAGCGCGGCTGGTACGTCTACGACTGGGCGTGCTCGGTCTACTCGACGAGCGTGCTCACCGTCTTCCTGGGCCCCTACCTCACCGCGGTCGCCACGTCGGCGGCGGACGCGGAGGGCTACGTCCACCCCCTGGGAATCCCGGTCCGCGCCGGTTCGTTCTTCGCCTACTCGGTGTCCCTGTCGGTGATCCTCGCCGTGCTGGTGATGCCCGTGGTGGGCGCTGCCGCGGACCGCACCGGGCGGAAGAAACCGCTCCTCGCGGCGGCCGCCTACACCGGGGCCGCGGCCACCACGGCGATGTTCTTCCTCGACGGCGACCGCTATCTGCTCGGCGGGGTCCTCCTGGTCGTCGCCAACGCGGCGCAGTCCGTGGCGATGATGCTCTACAACTCCTACCTTCCGCAGATCGCCCCGCCCGAGGAACGCGACGCGGTCTCCTCCCGCGGCTGGGCGTTCGGCTACGCCGCGGGCTCCCTGGTCCTCGTCGCCGACCTCGCCCTCTACACCGGCCACGACTCCTTCGGCGTCTCCGAGAGCACGGCGGTGCGCATCTGCCTGGCGTCGGCCGGACTGTGGTGGGGTGCCTTCGCCCTCGTACCGCTGCGCCGGCTGCGCGACCGCCGCTCCCCCGCCCGGGAGGCGGCCCTCCCCGGATTCCGGCAGCTGGCCGCGACCGTCCGCGACATGCGCCGCCATCCCCTGACGCTCGCCTTCCTGCTCGCCTACCTGGTCTACAACGACGGCATCCAGACCGTGATCTCCCAGGCCTCGGTCTACGGCTCCGAGGAACTGGGCCTCGGGCAGTCGACGCTCATCGGCGCCGTGCTGCTGGTGCAGGTCCTGGCGGTGGCGGGCGCCCTGGCCCTCGGACGGCTGGCCCGGACCTACGGGGCGAAGCGCGCGATCCTCGGTTCGCTGGTGGCGTGGACGGTGACGCTGGGGGCCGGATACTTCCTGCCGGCCCGGACGCCCGGGTGGTTCTTCGTCCTCGCCGCCGGCATCGGCCTGGTCCTCGGCGGCAGCCAGGCACTGTCCCGCTCCCTGTTCTCCCACCTGGTCCCGCCCGGCAAGGAGGCCGAGTACTTCTCCGCCTACGAGATCAGCGACCGCGGCATGAGCTGGCTCGGCCCGCTGCTGTTCGGGGTCACCTACCAGCTGACCGGCAGCTACCGGGACGCGATCATCTCGCTGGTGTGCTTCTTCGTCATCGGCTTCGCCCTGCTCGCCCGGGTTCCGGTACGGCGTGCGATCACGGATGCGGGCAACCCGGTACCCGAAAGGATTTAGCACTGGAAGCGAAAGGGCGGTAGTGTACGCGTTTGGCCTGCCAGGCGTACCGTTACTGCGCGTCAAAGATGCCGAAACGCTGAGTCGCATCTGCTAGCAGATGTGACAAACCGGGCGCCGGTGGGTACGACATTGGTCAGCAAGGCTGCGGCTACGACGGCGACGCACGACCCGGAACGGGACTCGGAACGGGAATCTTTACCGCCGACCGGACGTTGACCGGATGACGACGACAGCGACACCTGTCCTGTGGGCGACAAGCCCGGGAGGCACGATTCATGAGTGAGCGAGCTCTTCGCGGCACGCGCCTCGTGGTGACCAGCTACGAGACGGACCGCGGCATCGACCTGGCTCCGCGCCAGGCCGTGGAGTACGCATGCGAGAAGGGGCACCGCTTCGAGATGCCCTTCTCGGTCGAGGCGGAGATCCCGCCGGAGTGGGAGTGCAAGGTCTGCGGGGCCCAGGCACTCCTGGTGGACGGCGACGGCCCGGAAGAGAAGAAGGCCAAGCCCGCGCGTACGCATTGGGACATGCTGATGGAGCGGCGCACCCGTGAGGAACTCGAAGAGGTCCTCGAGGAGCGTCTGGCGGTTCTGCGCTCGGGGGCGATGAACATCGCGGTTCATCCCCGGGACAGCCGCAAGTCGGCGTGACCCCGACAGGGGCCTGAGCGGACTGATACAGCACTGACCGCGGGCGCCGTACGTGATCTCACGTACGGCGCCCGCGGTCTTGTGCGTTTTCGCGATCAGGCCGGATCGGCCCGGGACGCTCAGTGGGTCAGCGGCGGACGCTGCTCCCGCGGGGCGTCGCCCGGCTCCTGCCTGATGACCTCGCCTTGGACCACCTTGCCGTCGGGGTGGTGTATCCGGGCCTGCCGGAACGCATCGCCCAGGGTGCCCGGGCCGGCCGCGCGGAGCTTGCGCTCGACGGTGCGCTCGGCGGTACGGCTCACGGCCTTCTGCACCGGGGGCAGCAGCAGGAGCAGCCCCACCGCGTCGGAGATCAGGCCCGGGATCATCAGCAGCAGGCCGCCGAGCATCATCAGCCCGTTGCCCTCGCTGCCGGGCCGGGCCGTGTCGGGCAGCACGCCGCTCTGCTGCTGTTGCAGCGCCTCGGTGAGGTTCCGGAAGGCCCGCCGTCCAGCCCGCTTGATCACGACGGAACCGAGGACGAGGCCCGCCACCAGCAGCAGGAACACCACCAGCCCGTTCGACGCGCCGGCGACGACCGTCAGCAGCCAGACCTCCAGCACGAGCCACGCGGCCACACCAAGCGGGAGGAACGTGCGCAGCCGGGAGCGCCGGGGCCGGACGGGGTACGCGGGGGTCTGAGCGCCAGTCGTCATACGTCCCAGTGTGCCCGGGCCCGGCTCAGCACGGGATAAGGCCGCGACCAGCCGTGATCAGGCCCGCGTCGAGGGGGTGTCGCCGCGCCGGCCCAGGACCTTGCCGACCCGCTCCCCCACACCCCAGGCGGTGACCCGCCACAGCGCCTCGACGACGATGTCGCGGCTCATCTTGGAGTCGCCGAGTTCGCGCTCGACGAAGGTGATCGGCACCTCGACCACGTGGTAGCCGGCCTTGACCGCGCGGCGGGCCAGGTCGACCTGGAAGCAGTAGCCCTGCGAGGCCACCTGGTCCAGGCCCAGCCCCTCGAGGGTCTCGCGCCGGAAGGCGCGGTAGCCGCCGGTCACGTCGCGGATCGGCACGTCGAGCATGAGGCGCGAGTAGGTGCTGCCGCCGCGGGAGAGGAACTCGCGGGACTTGGGCCAGTTGACGACCCGCCCGCCCGGCACCCAGCGGGAGCCCAGCACGAGGTCGGCGCTCTTGAGGGCGGTGAGCAGGCGGGGCAGTTCCTCCGGCTGGTGGGAACCGTCGGCGTCCATCTCGACGACCACGCCGTAGCCCTTCTCCAGGCCCCAGCGGAAACCCGCGAGGTAGGCGGCGCCCAGGCCCTCCTTGCCCTTGCGGTGCAGGACGTGCACGTGGTCGTCCTCGGCGGCCAGTTCGTCGGCGAGCTTTCCGGTGCCGTCGGGGCTGTTGTCGTCGGCCACGAGCACGTGGGCCTCGGGGGCGGCCTTGCGCACCCGGCCGACGATCTTCTTGATGTTCTCCGCCTCGTTGTAGGTCGGGATGATCACCAAGGCCGTGCCGAGCGGACCGAACTTCCTCCCCTGGGCTCCTGCCGCGAGGGTCCCGTCGCCGTCTGTCACTGCTGCCCCTTCATGTCCGTACGCAGGGTCCACCATAGTGGCCGCGGCCTGCGCTGACATGACAGGACGTTCGTTTGGTGGTGTCGATTCCGCTAGACACGGGTAAGAGGGTGCGTCCGTGCCCGGCGGATGGGGGCCCGGCGCCCTTCGGGCCGACCTGGGACCCGCTGGCTGCGGATCGACCCAAAGCCGTTGTCTACTGAGCGCCCGGGCCCCACCCGGGTCACACCTCCCCGACCGGCCGGAACCTTCCCTCGGCGCTGCGCCGGCCTGAGCCTGGCTCCCTGACCCAGTGGCGCGGCGGCGAGTGCGCGGACGGCCCCCGGTCGGGCGTCCGGTGGTGGACGCGGCCGAACCTACCCGGCCGTGGCCGCCGCCTGTCAACAGCCGCTTGACCTGTGGTTTCCGCACCAAAGGCCAGGTCAGCGCGGAGGATGCGCAGGTGGCGCGACCGGCGTGCGGCACCCTGCCGCCACCGCGCCACCCCCGTAGATCACTCGCCCGGCCGTACGAAAACCGTCCGTCCGCCCACCACGGTGCGCAGGCAGACGGGCAGGTCACGGCCTGGGGTCAGGTCGGGCAGCCCGGGGGTGCCCGAGCGCGGGTCGGTCGACCAGCGGGCGACCCGGTCGTCCGGCGCCTGGACGACGAGTTCGCCGGTGCGCCACACGGCGTAGTCGGCGGGGGCTCCGGGCACCAGGACGCCCGCGTCGTCGCGGCCGATCGCCCGCCAGCCGCCGCGCGTGTGCGCGGTGAACGCGGCGCGCACGGAGACGCGGTGTTCCGGTGTGCGGTGGAAGGCGGCGGCCCGGACCGTGCCCCACGGGTCGAGCGGTGTGACCGGGCTGTCCGAGCCGAAGGCGAGCGGTACGCCGGCGCGCAGCAGAGCCGCGAAGGGGTTCAGCGCGCGGGCCCGCTCGGCGCCCAGGCGCTGGGCGTACATGCCGTCCTCGCCGCCCCACAGCGCGTCGAAGGCGGGCTGCACGGAGGCGGTCAGGCCGAGGTCGGCGAAGGCCGCGATGGTGGCGGGGGTGAGCATCTCGGCGTGCTCGACGCGGTGGCGGGAGGCGCGGATCCGGGCGAGGCCTACCTTGTCGGCGGCGGCGCGCACACCCTCGACGACGGCGGTGACGGCGGCGTCGCCGATCGCGTGGAAGCCCGCCTGGAGGCCCGCCTCGGTGCAGGCCACGACGTGGGCCGCCACCGCGGCGGCGTCCAGGTAGGCGGTGCCGGTGTGGCCGGCGTCGGCGTAGGGCTGGTGCAGGCAGGCGGTGTGCGAACCGAGCGCGCCGTCGACGAACAGGTCGCCGGCCGCGCCAAGCGCGCCCAGCTCCCGCGCCTTGTCGACGTCCTGCTCGGCCCAGTAGCCGACCACCCGTGGGCCGGGCTCCTCGGCGGCGAGCCGGAGCAGGCCGGTGAAGTCGTCCTCGGAGGAGATGTCCGGGCCGGCGCACTCGTGGACGGTGCCGATGCCGAGCGAGGCGGCGCGCGCCAGGGCCGCCCGCTGGGCCTCGGCGCGCTGGGCCGGGGTGACGGCTGCCAGGGCGGCGGCCCGGACGGCGTGGTGGGCGTCGCCGGTCAGCGGGCCGTCGAGGCGGCCCGGGTCACCGGGTACCAGGTCGAGCAGTGCGGTGGTGACGACCGCCGAGTGGACGTCGATGCGGCTGAGGTACAGGGGCCGTCCGCCGGTGGCCTCGTCGAGCTCGGCACGCGTCGGGGGGCGCCGGCCGGGCCAGCGGGAGGCGTCCCAGCCGTGCCCGAGCAGGACCCGGTCGTGCGGGCGGGCGGCGGCGAAGTCCCGTACGAGCGCCAGGGCGGCCTCCAGGGAGGGGGCGCCGGACAGGTCCAGGCCGGTGAGCGCGAGGCCGGTGGCCGTGGTGTGCACATGCGCGTCGGTGAACGCCGGGGTGACCAGCGCGCCGTCGAGGTCGATCACCTCGTCGACCCCGTCGGCGAAGGCGTCGGCGGCGCCCTCGGAGCCGACCCACGCGACCTGTCCGCGCTCGACCACCATCGCGGTCGCGAACGGGTCGGCGGGGCTGTGGACTTCTCCGCGGCGGAGCAGGACGGTTTTCGGCGGGGCGGTGCGTTCACTCATGACGGACAGTTTCCCGCGCGCACCGGGCCGGACCGCAGCCGGGGCGGCCCCGCTCGGGGCAGTGTGCCGACGACAAGGACAGGCCCCGTTCGCGCTCGGCCCGGCTCACGCCGCTCGGCGGCCGTCGCGCTCCGGGGGCGCACACCGGCGCGCGCCGAAGCCCCGGTCGCCCCGGCCGAAGCGGCCGGGCGCACACCTGGTCGGCGGTTCTCAGATCTTCGGCGGCCGTGCCTCGTACGGCGTCGACAGCACCACCGTCGTGCGGGTCGAGACGCCCGCCAGCGACCGCACCCGGGCCAGCAGTTCCTCCAGTTCGTGCGGTGTCGCCACGCGCACCTTGAGGATGTAGTTCTCGTCGCCCGCGACGCTGTGGCAGGCCTCGATCTCGGGGACGCCGGCCAGCCGGTCCGCGATGTCGTCGGGGGCGCTGGGGTCGAACGGCTTGACCGAGATGAACGCGGTCAGCGGCAGTCCGACGGCCTCCGGGTCGACGACCGCGGCATAGCCGCGGATGACGCCACGCTGCTCGAGCCGGCGCACGCGCTGGTGCACGGCCGACGTGGACAGGCCCGTGGCCTTGCCCAGGTCGGTGTAGCTCATCCGCCCGTCCTTGACGAGCAGCTGCACGATCTGTCGGTCCAGCTCCTCCATGGCGCAAGAACCTACAGGGCGCTTGATCCCCTCGGATACCTGAGAGCCCAGGTCATACCCGGTTCGTGACCTCCACGGCAGGCGCCGGGGAGGGACGGTCGGCCATGCGGGACAGAACGGTACGCAGACGGCACCTGCGAGTGGCATGTGACGAACGCCACATCACTCGAACAGTCTCCGTGATGTTCCCGTGATTACCGCCGAGAGGGGACGGGAAGTGCTTGCTGTGGTCGAGGCCGCAGCGCCTTCACGGCCCAGCCTTAGGGGGAGAATCCCATGCAGAGTCTCAAGCGTCCTGGTCGCACCGCACCCAAGCGGCAGCAGCCCGTCGTCGAACCCGAGCCGGAGGGCGTCGAACCCGACGCGTTCGAGGACGGCGACGCCGAGGACTTCGACGCGTACGACACCTTCGAGATGTACCGGGTGATCTGCCCGGACTGCGCGCAGCCCATCGCCCTGCTCGCGGACGAGGAGGTCCTGCCGGAGCACGCGCTGTGCGCCTCGCCGTGGAACCCGTTCGGGCTCACGGTCTGCCGCGGCACCGGCCGCAAGGCCTCCGAGGCGCGGCCCGCGGACGAGTCCTTCCAGCCGCAGGAGCAGGACACCGCCCTGCTGCTGACGCTTCCTCAGGGGCTCGACTGGCGGACCCAGCCCTTCTCGCACGTCGGCGGCCCGGGCTCGCGCCCCATCAGGGTCTCCGTCATGCGACGCCAGGCCGCCTGAGCACGGACCTTCCGGCTCCGTCGTGCGCCCCGGGATCCCACGGCGACCGGCGGGTGCCGAGCCACGCACGGGACGCGCGTGAACGCACGCGCGATTCCGTCGGCCGGTGACCCGTTCGCCGTGCCGGGCGTTGCCCTGGTATGACCACCACCTACGCGTCGGCCGGGCGTCAGCGCCGGCTGTTCGTCCCGGTACCCGCAGAATCGGTTCCTCCCGCGCCGCCGCGGCCTTAGGATCCGCCGATCTACCGCGATCTGATGCAGACCTGGGCCGACCGCGGCCGCACCCTGCCGGGGCGGCACGACCCGGAGTGGGTGCGGCTCGCGGCGCCCTGGCGCGGGCTCGGGCAGTTCGGTCTGCCCCACGACTAGGACCGGCCGGAACGCTGTGCGGGCGGCCCCGGGATGACGCCCGGCGCCAGGGCGGGTTCAGCGTGTCTCGGGACCCGCCAGGTGGCGGGCGATGACCATGCGCTGGATCTGGTTGGTGCCCTCGACGATCTGGAGCACCTTGGCCTCGCGCATGTAGCGCTCGGCCGGGAAGTCCGCGGTGTAGCCGTAGCCGCCGAGGATCTGCACGGCGTCGGTGGTGACCCGCATCGCCGTGTCGGTGCAGTGCAGCTTGGCCATGGCCGCCTCCTTGGCGAACGGCCGGCCCGCGTCGCGCAGCCGTGCCGCCGTGAGGTAGAGCGCCCGGCCCGCCTCGATCTGCGTCGCCATGTCGGCCAGCATGAACCGCAGCCCCTGGAAGTCGGCGATCGGCCTCCCGAACTGCCGGCGCTCGGTGGCGTAGCGCAGCGCCTCGTCGAAGGCCGCCTGGGCCAGTCCGATCGCGCAGGCCGCGATGCCGAGCCGCCCGGAGTCGAGCGAGGCCAGGGCGATCGCGAAGCCCTGCCCCTCCTCGCCGATGCGGCGCTCGTCACCGACCCGCACACCGTCGAAGTGGACCTGCGCGGTGGGCGAGCCCTTCAGGCCCATCTTCTTCTCGGGCGGCGCGGCGCTCACGCCCGGCGCGTCCCCGGGCACCAGGAACGCGGTGATCCCGCGCGGGCCCTCCTCGCCGGTGCGTGCCATGACGGTGTAGAAGTCGGCGACACCGCCGTGCGTGATCCAGGCCTTGGTGCCGGTGATCACCCAGCCGTCGCCGTCGCGCACGGCCTTGGTGCGCAGCGCGGCCGCGTCCGAGCCCGAGTGCGGTTCGGACAGGCAGTACGCGCCGAGCAGACCGCCGCCGAGCATCGCGGGCAGGTGCTCGACCTGCTGGTCCTTGGTGCCGTAGGTGGCGAGCGCGTACGAGGCCAGGGTGTGCACGCTGGCGCCGAGGCCGACGGTGAGCCGGGCCGCGGCGAGCTCCTCGAGGACCTGGAGGTAGACCTCGTAGGGCTGGTCGCCGCCGCCGTACTCGGCGTCGTACGGCAGGCCGAGCAGTCCGGAGCGGGAGAGCAGGGCGAAGACCTCGCGCGGGAAGCGGCCCGCGTCCTCCTCCTCGGCCGCCTTCGGGGCGATCTCGCGCTGCGCGATGTCGCGGACGAGCGAGATCAGGTCCCGGGCCTCGTCCGTGGGCAGTTGTCGTTCCACCGGCTGCGGGGCGCGGTCGGGCATGGCGACGCTCTCCTCCCTTGTCGGGCACATCGGCGGACGTGCGCCTTGGGTAGGGGGCCGCTCCGCCGGTCGTTCTGGTGCCGGGCCGATGCTCGCAGTTCCGGGTCTCGGAAGCTGCTGACCAGCGGCTCCGCGCTGTGAGTATGCCCGATCGGACGCAGCGCGTCACCAGTTAACGACCGCTTACTTCAAGAAATCCGGGCACGCCCTCCGGACCGGTGAAATTGGTCCGCACCATTGACCGACTGGTCTAGTCCTCCTACTGTTTCGGAGCACCGATTTACCGCGTTCATGCCAATCGGCGCGCGTTCCCCTCTCCCCCACGAGGAGACACCGGATGCCCACCCCCCACCGTTCCCGCGCCCGCCGGCTCCGGGCGCTCGTGTCCGCCGCGTGTTGCGCCGCCCTCGGCGCCGGCCTGCTCGCCGGCGCGGGCAGCTCGACCGCCACCGCCGCGACCTCGGCTCAGGAGGCCGCGGGCTCGAAGGTCATCGGCTACTTCACCGAATGGGGCACCTACGACCGCAAGTACTACGTCAAGAACATCGAGACCTCCGGCTCGGCCGCCAAGCTCACCCACATCAACTACGCCTTCGGCAACGTCACCGGCGGCAGGTGCGCGATGGGTGACGCCTACGCGGCCACCGACCGGGCGTACACCGCGGCCGAGTCCGTCGACGGCGTCGCCGACACCTGGGACCAGCCGCTGCGCGGCACCTTCAACCAGCTCCGCAAGCTGAAGAAGAAGCACCCGGACCTCAAGATCCTGTGGTCCTTCGGCGGCTGGACCTGGTCGGGCGGCTTCGGCGAGGCCTCGAAGAACCCGGCCGCCTTCGCCCGCTCCTGCTACGACCTGGTCGAGAACTCCCGGTGGGCCGATGTCTTCGACGGCATCGACATCGACTGGGAGTACCCGAACGCCTGCGGCGCCACCTGCGACACCAGCGGCCGGGCGGCCTTCAGGAACCTGATGCAGGCGCTGCGCGCGACGTTCGGCTCGAGCAACCTCGTCACGGCGGCGATCACCGCCGACGCCACCCCCGGCGGCAGGATCGACGCCGCGGACTACGCGGGCGCCGCCCCGTACGTCAACTGGTACAACCCGATGACGTACGACTATGTCGGCGCCTGGGACGCCACCGGCCCGACCGCCCCGCACTCGCCGCTGACCTCGTACTCCGGGATCCCGAAGGCGGACCTGCACACCTCGGCGACCATCGCGAAGCTGAAGGGCCTCGGCATCCCCGCCGCCAAG
This sequence comes from Streptomyces sp. NPDC052682, assembly GCF_040678435.1. Lineage (NCBI taxonomy): Bacteria > Bacillati > Actinomycetota > Actinomycetes > Kitasatosporales > Streptomycetaceae > Streptomyces > Streptomyces sp. NPDC052682. The sequence continues at coordinate 48,837 of NZ_JBFATS010000019.1, forward strand.
CTGCTGCTCGGCATCGGGTTCTACGGCCGTGGCTGGACCGGGGTGACCCGCTCGGCGCCCGGCGGCAGCGCGACCGGCCCGGCGGCGGGGACGTACGAGCAGGGCATCGAGGACTACAAGGTGCTCAGGACAACCTGCCCGCCGACCGGCACGGTGGGCGGCACCGCGTACGCCAAGTGCGGCAGCGACTGGTGGAGTTACGACACCCCGCAGACCATCGCGACCAAGATGGCGTACAAGAACCAGCAGGGGCTGGGCGGCACGTTCTTCTGGGAGCTCAGCGGCGACACCGCGAGCGGTGAGCTGATCAAGGCGATCACCTGACACGACCGGCCGCCGCCCCGGCCTGCCGGGCGGACGCGGGGGCGGAGACTCCGGGCACGGAGCTTCCGCCCTCTGTCGTCACGCGCCGCGGCCGGCGGGCTCCGGGGCCGGGTAGGCGGGGTCGAGCTCCTCGATGGCGCGCAGGGTGCCGCCCAGGGTCTTGACCAGCAGCTCGCGCATGGTGTCGCGGGGCAGGCCGGGGCGGTCGATCCACTGCAGGGTGGCGCCCTCGACGCTGCACACCCAGGCCAGCAGGGCCATACGCGCCAGGGGGCCGATGTCCCTGCGGCCGTACGCCCCCTCGGCGATGGTCACGACGATGGCCTCACGCACCCCGTCCCGGATGGCGTGGACCTCGGTGTCGAAGCCGACCCCGCCGCTGACGATCGTCCGGTAGGCGGCCATGTTGTGCTCGGCGTAGCGCAGATAGCTGTCGATGGTGCGGTTCACGCGCTGCACCGGCGGCAGTTCGGCGCCGCTCGCCGCGAGGGTGACCAGGTCGGTGACCGCGTCCTCGATGATGGCCAGGTAGTAGCCGCGCTTGGACTGGAAGTAGTAGTAGATCAGCCCTTTGGCGACCTGCGCCTGGCGGGCGATGTCGTCCATGGACAGCGCGTCGTAGGACGTGTCGGCGAACAACCTGCGCCCGATCGCGATGAGTTCGGCACGACGCGCCACCGAGCGTTCGGTGCCGCGCGCTCTGGGGCGGGCGGCCGGTTGTTGACTGATATTCAATTTCGACCCTGATGGACGGCGGGGGGTGGGACACCCGCAGTATGTCAGGTCATGCAGTGGGGCCGGTCACAGCAGACCGAGCTGGGTGACGAGCATCGCCACGACCACGACCAGGGTCCATCCCATCGCGTGCTCGAAGATCTCGGGGCCGTCGTCGCGGGGGCCGCCGGTACGGACGCGGGCGGCGGTGACGGAGTTCGCGGTCATGAGTTCGGGCTCTCACTGGTCTCGGCTGTGCGCAGGACTCCCCCCGGTTCCGTCCACCTTGCCACCCGCGGCGGCCGATGCGGCCGAGACGTTGGTCACACGGCACGGGCCCCGGCCGCCCGGGGCCCTGCCGCCCGCGGCCCGTGCCGCCCGGCTGCTCAGCGCACGCCCACCGCGGCGAGCGCCATGCGCTGCCGCGCGGTGGGGCGGGCCGGGAAGTAGAGGTAGCAGACGCCGCCGGTGCCGGAGACGACCTTGCCGGAGGCGTTGTACCGCTTGGTCCGCAGCCAGATGGTCTCGAACTCGCGGCGCAGGTAGACCCGCCGTACCGCCTCGTCGGTGGGTGAGGCCGGGTCGTTGGCGATCACGTCGCCGGCGGCGGTGAAGCCGATCACCGTCATCAGGTGCCCGGCCGTGCCGTACCCCGCCCCGGTCAGCTCCTCCTTGCGGAACGACTGGGAGGTGATGGCCGGGATGCCCGCCGCGATCAGCGTCTCCAGGTCGGTGAGGGAGCCGAGCCGGGTGACCACGCCCTGGAGGTCCTTGAAGGTGGCGGCGTAGGCGGCGTTGAAGGGCCAGTTGCCGCAGCCGCCGTACTGGTAGTCATACGTGTAACGGGCCGCGTGGCACACCTGCGGGTCGGAGTAGGCCGGGTCCACCCAGGCCAGTTGCTCGGGGGTGAGCCGGCCACCCCAGTACTCGATGATCATCTGCGAGGAGGTGGGGCTGCACCAGGCCTCGCCGCCGTTGTCGTACTCGGGGTACCTGCCCTTGTGGATCTCCTGCGAGTACCGCGGCACGATCAGCTCCTTGGCCCGCCCGGGGGTGGTGGCCGGGACGGTGAAGCGGTCGGGGATGTCGGAGCCCATCGCGCCGAGCCGCCAGACCGTGGGGGTGAGCTTCGTGCCCGGCCTGCGGTAGAGGGTCAGGCGCAGCCGGTACGCGGTGATGCGCAGGCCCGAGCCCGGGTCGTCGATCGCCAGGGTGTCCGTCCAGACCGTGCTCCTGCCGTCACCCTGGTCGTCGACCGAGGTACGCCGGATGTCCTCGTCGCCGGCCGCCCAGCGGCCCATCACGTACCAGGGGGTGGACGCGCCGTCGGAGTAGGTGCCCTGGAGCTCGACCTGGAGCCAGGTGCCGCCGGGGGTACGGGCGTTCCAGGAGGCGATCAGCTCGGTGGCGGGGACGGCGAGCCGGTGCGCCGGAGCGGTCCAGGTCGCGTACTCCCAGGTCGCGGTGGTGCCGGTGTGCGGGTCCTGGTACTCGGTACGGCCCACGGGGGTGTCGATCACGACCCCGGGGCGGATGCCGGCCACGGCACAGGTGCCCTGCGCCGTGCCGCCGCGCCAGTCGCTGTACGAGACCCACGCGCGGTTGTCGACGGGGCGGGCCGGTACCCGGGTGGGGGCCATGGCGTCCCTTCCGCTGTCGGCGGCGGCCGGGGCCGCGCTCCCCGCGACGGCGGCGGTGAGCGCGGCGGCCAGGACGGTTCTGCGGGACGGCTGTTCGGCTCTGCTCATGGGCGGGAGAACCCCCAGATGGTCGAAAGTCGGGGCAGGTCCGGGCGTGGTCGGTTGCAGGGTGTGCCGCACATGGGAGCACAGCCGGCCGGGGCTGGCCAGCACTTCGGCGCGTGCCGCGGGCACCAATATTGGGCTCGACCAGTGACACCGCCTCGGGCGCCGGCGCGGGTGGCACGCGTGTGCACTGCCGTGTCGGTACGCGCGCGTGCGCACTGGTGTGGGCGCCCCACACGAGCACACCGCCGTGGGCGGCACGCGCACGTACACCCGCCGTTTACGGCCCGCAGACGTACCCCCCCCCCCCCCGCCGTGGACGGCCCGTGCGCGCACGCCGCCGCGGGCGACACGCGCGTGCGCGCCGGCAGAGTGCTCTGGGCTCGACCAGTGACACCGCCTCGGACGCCGCGCGGGCCCGCGCGTGCGTCACCGGGGGCGGCATACGCGGACACCGGCGCGCGTGGCACGCGTGTGCACTGTCGTGTCGGTACGCGCGCGTGCGCGCGGGGGTGGGCGGCCGCTCGCCGAGCCAGGCCGAGCGCCGTAGGAACGCGCGCGTGCGCGCGGGGGTGGGCGGCCCACACGAGCACGCCGCCGTGGGCGGCACGCGCACGTACACCCGCCGCTTACGGCCCGCATACGTACACCCGCCGTGGACGGCCCGTGCGGGCACGCCGCCGTGGGGCGGCACGCGTGCACCACCGTGGGGCAGCACGCGCGCGTACACCGCCGTGGACATCCCATGCGCGCACGCCTGCCGTAGGCGACACACGCGTTGCACGCCCGCGTGCACCCCCGCCGGCGGCACACCTCCGCGCGCCGCCGTTACAGTGCTGGCTACACGCCTCCGCTTCTCCGCCCGCCCCAGGACCCGCCATTCACGACCTCGCCTCCCGGATCTGCCGCATCGCCCCGTCCTGCGGCCCGGTCCGTCTGATCGGCATCGACGGGCACGCGGGGTCCGGAAAGTCCACGTTCGCCGGGCAGTTGGCCACGGCGCTGGGCGGCGCGCCCGTGCTGCACCTCGACGACATCGCCAGCCACGACGAACTGTTCGGCTGGACCGGCCGGCTGCTGAGCCAGGTGATCGAACCGCTCGCCCGGGGCGAGGCCGCGCACTACGCCCCCTACGACTGGCGGGCCCGCCGGTTCGGGCCGCCGCGCCCGCTGCCGCCCGCCCCGGTGATCCTCGTCGAGGGAGTCGGCGCGGGGCGCCGCGCGCTGCGGCCGCACCTGGCCCTGCTGCTGTGGATGGAGGTGCCCCGTGAGGTGGCATGGGCACGGGGGCGCACGCGGGACGGCGAGGAGCAGCGGGAGTTCTGGGACGGATGGGTCCAGGCGGAGGACCGGCACTTCGCCGACGACCCCTCGCGGCCGTTCGCCGGGCTTCTGGTCCGGCAGCGGGCAAAGGGATACGAGACAACCGCCGGGCCGGCCGGGGCTCCCTGGATCGACCCTCGATGTCACCCACAGTGACGATCCAGCGGCAGTGTGCTGAAGCTGTGAAGAGCCTTGCCATTCAACTACCAGGAGTGCTTCAACTCGGCTTGACCGGGGGGCCGTACAGGACTTACGTTCTCAATGTGCGGCCATTCGACAGCCGCCGACTGACGCGAAGCCCCCGGTTGTTCCCCCGTGACCGGGGGCTTCGTTCTGCCCCCGGCCGGTTCCCGGCGCGTCGCGAGCCGCCGCGCCCTCACCGTCGGTCACCGGCCACCGCGCGCCCCCGCCGCTCCCACCTCGCCGAACAGCGCGTGCGGCACCCTACGGGGCCGCGCCCGCCGCGGGTACGATGCCCTCGGTGCGACCTACGGACGGCTGCCGCGCACCTTGCAACTCCGGTCCGCGGTACAGCGGTTCGACCAGGGCAGCCGGCGGGCGACGGCCCGGCGGCCTACCGACGGGGGCACGGTTTGTGGGGGACGTGATGGACATCGGCACGCAGGGCCCTCAGGCCCCGGCCGACCTCGCCTGGCTGCGAGGCGTGGACGCCTACACGATGGGCGCCTATCCGCAGGCGGAGGAGGAGTTCCGGGCCGCCGTGCGCATGGACCCCGGGATGGCCGACGCCTGGCTCGGGCTGCACGCGCTGCGCGTCGACACCCCCACCGCGCTGCTGCGGATGTTCCGGCACCGGGAGCGCTTCGGCGAACAGCGCGCCCGCTACCGCCGCCCCCTCAACTCCTGGTACTGGCTCGGCTGGTGGGTGCAGCCCGTCCTGGAGAGCCCCCGCGACCTGCTGCTCGCGCACGCCTCCCACTGGCTGGACGGCCGGCACGTCCCCGAGCTGGACCGGGCCCTGGCCGGGCTGCCGCCCGTGGACACCGACCCGCAGGTCCGGTTCCTGCACGCCTGCCGCGCCTACCTGGTCAAGGACTGGGAACAGCTCGTCCGCCACACCGACCCGCTGCTCGACGACCCGATGCTCGGCATCGAGGCGGGCCTGTTCGGCGGCATGGCCCGGGTCCGGCTGGAGATGTACGGGCAGGCCGAGCCGTTGCTGTCCGCGGCCCTGATGCGCTGCCGCAGTGAGCAGCCGCAGCGCAAGGAACTGCGGTACTGGCTGGCCCGGGCCCACGAGGGGACGGGCCGCAGCGCCGCCGCGCTCCCGCTGTACCGGGCCGTGCACCGCGTCGACCCCGCCTTCATGGACACCGCCGCCCGGCTCGCCGCGATCGCCGAGGGCGACGGGTACGACGACTCCGCCGACCTCGCGGCGATCACGCTCACCGGCACCGGCACCGGGCAGGACGCGGTGGACGGCCCCGACGGGCTCGACCCGCTCTACGGCACGGAGGGGCGCGACCTGAAACTGTCCGCCCCGGAGCCGCCGTCCGCTCCCCTGCCGTCGATGACCGGCCCCGCGTTCCGGGCGAAGGCCTCCCCCGCGCCGACCCTGCCCGCCGGGCCCACCGACCCGGCGTTACTGGAGGAGGCGCTCGCCGAGCTGGAGCGCATGGTGGGTCTGGAGCCGGTGAAGCGCCAGGTCAAAGCGTTGTCGGCGCAGCTGAACATGGCCCGGCTGCGTGCCGGGCAGGGGCTGCCGGTCCAGCCGCCGAAACGCCACTTCGTCTTCTCCGGCCCGTCCGGCACCGGCAAGACCACCGTGGCCCGCATCCTGGGCCGCGTCTTCTACGCCCTCGGCCTGCTCGGCGGCGACCACCTGGTGGAGGCGCAGCGGGCCGACCTGGTCGGCGAGTACCTCGGGCAGACCGCGGTGAAGGCCAACGAGCTGATCGACTCCGCGCTCGGGGGTGTGCTCTTCGTCGACGAGGCGTACTCGCTGTCCAACTCCGGCTACGGCAAGGGGGACGCGTACGGCGACGAGGCGCTGCAGGTGTTGCTGAAACGGGCGGAGGACAACCGGGACCACCTGGTGGTGATCCTCGCCGGATACCCGGAGGGCATGGACCGGCTGCTGGCCGCCAACCCCGGGCTGTCCTCGCGCTTCACGACCCGCGTCGACTTCCCGTCGTACCGGCCGCTCGAACTGACCGAGATCGGCAAGGTGCTCGCGGCGGAGAACGGGGACGTGTGGGACGAGGAGGCCCTCGACGAGCTGCGGTCCATCGCCGGGCACGTGGTCGACCAGGGGTGGATCGACGAACTGGGCAACGGGCGGTTCCTGCGGACCCTGTACGAGAAGAGCTGCGCGTACCGGGATCTGCGGTTGTCGACGTATCCGGGGACGCTGAGCAGGGAGGACCTGGCGACGCTGCGGCTGCCGGATCTGATGCAGGCGTACGGGGAGGTGCTGTCGGGGCGCGGGCCGCAGGACGCGACGGGGCTGTAGACGACTGAGGCCGCCGCGGAAGCGAGGCGGGTGCGCACCCAGGGTGCGCACCCGCCCTGCGCTACGTGGCCATGACCTCCTCCGGCGCCGCTCCGCTCGCCCGCGGCTCCGTCACCCTGACCTCGGGCACCTCCCGGTGCGCGGGGTCCCGTACCTCGCCCACCAGCAGTTCCAGGACGTCCTCCAGCGCGACCAGCCCGAGGACCCTGCCCGAGCCGTCGGCCACCTGGGCCAGGTGGGTGGCGGCGCGGCGCATCACCGTCAGGGCGTCGTCCAGCGGCAGCTCGGACCTCAGGGTCGTCATGGGCCGCCACAGCTGTTGCGGTACCGCCCGGTCGGAGTCCTCCAGGTCGAGGACGTCCTTCACGTGCAGGTAGCCCATGAAGGCGCCCTTCCCGGCGGTCACCGGGAAACGGGAGTAGCCCGTGCGGGCGGTGAGCTCGACGATCTGCCCCGGGGTGACCGACGGAGGCACCGTCACGAGTGACTCCCGTTTGAGCAGCACGTCCGTCACCGGGCGGGACCCCAGCTCAAGGGCGTCCTCCAGACGCTCGGCCTCCTCGGGGTCGAGCAGGCCGGCCTGGCCGGAGTCCTCCACCAGCCGGTTGAGCTGCTCGCTGGTGAAGACGGACTCGACCTCGTCCTTGGGCTCGACCCGGAACAGCCGCAGGATGCCCTGCGCGCAGGCGCCGAGGGAGACGGTGATCGGCTTGCACAGGCGGGCGAAGTAGACCAGGCCGGGGCTCAGCCACAGCGCTGCCTTCTCCGGGGCCGCCATCGCCAGGTTCTTCGGGACCATCTCGCCGATGACGAGGTGGAAGAAGACGACGGTGGCCAGGGCGATGACGTACCCCAGCGGGTGAATCATCGCGTGCGGCAGGTGGATCCACTCGAAGACCGGTTCCAGCAGATGGGCGACCGTGGGCTCGGCGACGGCGCCGAGGGTCAGCGAGCAGACGGTGATGCCGAACTGGGCCGCGGCCATCATCTGCGGCAGCCGCTCCAGGCCGTACAGGACCTGCCGGGCGCGGGCGGTGCCGAGCGGTTCGATCTGGCTGCGGCGCACGGAGACCAGCGCGAACTCGGCGCCGACGAAGAAGCCGTTGGCGAGCACGAGCAGCGCGGCGAAGAGAAGTTGCAGCAGGCTCATCGGGCGGCCTCCACGGCCTGCGTGACCGGGGCGGTCCGCACCAGCCGCACCCGTTCGGCGCGGTAGTGGTCGACCTGGCGCACCGACAGCCGCCAACCGGGCAGCTCGGCCTTGTCGCCCACGGCCGGGATACGGCCCAGCAGGTCGGCGACCAGGCCGGCGACGGTCTCGTACGGCCCCTCGGGGACCTCCAGGCCGATGCGCTGGAGGGTGTCGACACGGCAGCTGCCGTCGGCGTCCCAGGCGGGCCTGCCCTCCTCCGGCGGGGCGGCGGCCAGCTCGGGCAGGTCGTGCCCGTCGTGCTCGTCGCGGACCTCGCCGACGATCTCCTCGACGATGTCCTCCAGGGTGACGACACCGGCGGTGCCGCCGTACTCGTCGACGACGACCGCGATCGGCTGCTCGCTGCGCAGGCGGGCCAGGAGCGGTCGTACGGGGAGGGTCTCGGGGACCAGCAGGGCGGGGCGCGCGATCCGGCCCACCGGAGTGCGCAGCCGGTCGTGCACGGGCACGGCCAGGGCGTCCTTGAGGTGGACCATGCCGACGACCTCGTCGATCTTCTCCCGGTAGACCGGGAAGCGGGACAGGCCGGTGGCCCGGGTCAGGTTGACCACGTCCTCGGCGGTGGCGGAGGACTGCAGGGCGCTGACCTTCACGCGCGGTGTCATGACGTGCTGCGCGGTGAGCTCGCCCAGGGACAGGGTCCTCACGAAGAGGTCGGCCGTGTCCTGCTCCAGGGCGCCGGCCTGGGCGGAGTGCCGCGCCAGGGAGACCAGTTCGTCGGGGGTGCGGGCGGAGGCCAGCTCCTCGGTGGGTTCGATGCCGAGGGCGCGGACCAGCCGGTTGGCGACCGTGTTCAGGGCCGCGATCACCGGGCGGAACAGACGCGCGAAGGCGTGCTGCGGGCCGGCGACGAAGCGCGCGACCTGCATCGGCCTGGACACCGCCCAGTTCTTCGGCACGAGCTCGCCGATCACCATCTGCACGGCGGAGGCCAGCAGCATGCCGACGATCACCGTGACACCGGAGACGGCTCCCCGGGGGACGCCGAGGGAGGTGAACGGGCCGTGCAGCAGCCGGGCCAGCGCCGGTTCGGCGAGCATGCCGACGACGAGGGAGGTGATGGTGATGCCGAGCTGGGTGCCGGACAGCTGGAAGGACAGCTCCTTGAGCGACTCGACGACCCGGCGGGCACGTCGGTCGCCCTCGGCGGCGGCCTGCTCGGCGTCCGGCCGCTCGACCGTTACCAGGCCGAACTCGGCCGCCACGAAGAATCCGTTGGCGAGAATCAGCAGGAAAGCGGCCGCCAGGAGCAGCAGGGGGATGGTCATGATGCCGCCGCCTCCACACGGGCGCGGACCTCAGGGGTGCGGTCCGCGCTATGTCGGCAGGGGGCGGCGCAGGTACTACAGGACGATCCGTCCATCGCCGGAGTAGGTCACTCCTCGGGTAGCAGGGACCCCTGTGCACCGGGCGGGGCAACAAGGGCGGAGACGCGACGGTCGCGTCTCCGCCACCAGATTAATCAAGACAGGGCCCGCTGCGGCAGGGTGGAGGGCCCCGATCCGTCCCTCAGTCAGCCCTGAGGTGTCTCGGGGTCGCCCGTGGACCGGGCCTCGACCAGGGCCCGCAGCGTACGGGCGTCGGCGATGGCGCGCTGCTTGGCGATGCCCGGCTGGATGCCGAGCGCGGGCAGGCTGGTGCCGTCGCTGAGGTCGAGGAAGACCCAGGGGTCGCCCGGACGGAGGTTCACCCGCAGGATCTCGGCCCACTCCAGGCGGCGCTTGTGGGTGAGGTTGACGACGGTGACGCCGGACTCGTCGGCGACCACCTTCGGCCGGGCCAGCAGCACCAGCACACCGGCCAGCAGGGCGGCCGTGAGGACGAAGCTGAGGCGTTCGCCCGGGCCGAGCTGCTCCAGCAGCATCGCGACCACGGTGATCACCACGAAGATCGCGAGGGCGGCGGTGAGCAGCACGGCACGGGTGCGGCCCGGCCGGAACGTGACGGGTAGCCGGGGCAGGCCGGACAGATCGGACATCGCGGTGCGCCTCTCGGCTGTCAGAGGCGGCAGGCGTGGATGGCCGTGGTCAGGATGGCCCGGGCGCCGATGTCGTACAGGTCGTCCATGATCCGCTGCGCCTCCTTGGCGGGGACCATCGCGCGGACGGCGACCCAGCCCTCGTTGTGCAGCGGGGAGACGGTGGGGGACTCCAGGCCCGGGGTGAGGGCGACGGCCTTCTCCAGCTGCTCGACGCGGCAGTCGTAGTCCATCATCACGTACGTCCGGGCGACCAGGACGCCCTGGAGGCGGCGCAGGAACTGCTGCACCTTGGGCTCCTCGCCGTCCGCGCCGGTCTGGCGGATGACGACGGCCTCGGACTTCATGATCGGCTCGCCGACGACCTCCAGGCCCGCGTTGCGCAGGCTGGTGCCGGTCTCCACGACGTCGGCGATGACCTGGGCGACGCCGAGCTGGATGGCGGTCTCGACGGCACCGTCGAGGTGGACGACGGAGGCGTCGATGCCGTGGTCGGCGAGGTGCTTGGCGACGATGCCCTCGTAGGAGGTGGCGATCGTCTTGCCCTTGAGGTCCGCCAGGTCGTCGCCGACGGTGCCCGGCCGGGTGGCGAAGCGGAAGGTGGAGCGGGCGAAGCCGAGCGGCAGGATCTCCTCGGCGTCGGCGCCGGAGTCGATCAGCAGGTCGCGGCCGGTGATGCCGATGTCGAGCTGCCCGGAGGCGACGTACAGCGCGATGTCGCGGGGGCGGAGGTAGAAGAACTCGACGTCGTTCTCGGGGTCGACGATCCGCAGTTCCTTCGACTCGCGGCGCTGCTGGTAGCCGGCCTCATGCAGCATCTCCGCCGCAGGGCCGGACAGTGAACCCTTGTTGGGGACGGCGATGCGCAGCATGAGGTCGGCTTCCTTTGTGTGACGGGCTTCGTGGAACGGGGTCTTACAGGTGGGCGTAGACGTCGTCGAGGGTGATCCCGCGGGCGACCATCATCACCTGGACGTGGTACAGCAGCTGCGAGATCTCCTCGGCGGCCGCCTCCTTGCCCTCGTACTCGGCGGCCATCCAGACCTCGGCGGCCTCTTCGACGACCTTCTTGCCGATGGCGTGGACGCCCTTGCCCACCAGTTCGGCGGTGCGGGAGGTGGCGGGATCGCCGTGGGCGGCCTTGTGCTGGAGCTCGGTGAAGAGCTCCTCGAACGTCTTCTTGGACATGGTGACGCCTACCCTACGCGGTGGAGGGGACCCCCTAGCGCCAGGGTTCGGATACTGAGCGCAGGGTCGCCGCGGTCGCCACCGCCGCCGTCACCGCCTCGTGCCCCTTGTCCTCGTTCGAGCCGGGCAGGCCCGCGCGGTCCAGGGCCTGCTCCTCGGTGTCGCAGGTCAGCACGCCGAATCCGACGGGGACGCCGGTGTCGACGGAGACCTGGGTCAGACCCTGGGTGACGCCCTGGCACACATAGTCGAAGTGGGGGGTTCCGCCCCGGATGACGACACCCAGGGCGACGACCGCGTCGTAGCCGCGGCCCGCGAGGACCTTGGCGACGACCGGGAGCTCCCAGCTGCCGGGGACCCGGAGCAGGGTCGGCTCGTCGATCCCGAGGTCGTGCAGGGCGCGCAGGGCGCCGTTGACCAGACCGTCCATCACCTTCTCGTGCCACTGCGCCGCGATGACGGCGACCCGCAGGTCTCCGACGTTGCGGACGGTCAGTTCCGGTGCACCCTTGCCGCTCACGTTTCTCCTCGTGCTTTCTTGCTGGTCGCCGCAGGCGGCTTGCTTACTGGTTGCCGCAGGCGGGCACGGTCGGCGTGTCCAGCCAGGGCAGGTCGTGGCCCATCCGGTCCCGCTTGGTGCGCAGGTAGCGGAGGTTGTGCTCGCCCGCCGTGACGGGCATCGGCACCCGTGCGGTGACCTCGATGCCGTGGCGGGTGAGCGCGTCGGTCTTGTCGGGGTTGTTGGTCATCAGCCGCACGCTGCGCACGCCGAGGTCCCGCAGCATCTGCGCGCCGGCGCCGTAGTCGCGGGCGTCGGCGGGCAGGCCGAGTTCCAGGTTGGCGTCGAGGGTGTCGCGGCCGCGCTCCTGGAGCTCGTAGGCGCGCAGCTTGGACATCAGGCCGATGCCGCGGCCCTCGTGTCCGCGCAGGTAGACCACGACTCCCCGGCCCTCGGCCTGGATGCGGGCGAGGGAGGCGTCGAGCTGGGGTCCGCAGTCGCAGCGGGCGGAGCCGAAGACGTCGCCGGTGAGGCACTCGGAGTGGACGCGGACCAGGACGTCCGCGCCGTCGCCGAGCTCGCCGTGCACCAGGGCGACGTGCTCAACGCCGTCGACGGTGGAGCGGTAGCCGTACGCGGTGAAGGTGCCGTGGGCGGTGGGCAGACGGACCTCGGCCTCGCGGCGGACGGTGGGCTCCGCGCCGCGGCGGTAGGCGATCAGGTCCTCGATGGAGATGATCGTCAGGCCGTGCTTGCGGGCGAACGGGATCAGCTCGGGCAGGCGCAGCATCTCGCCGTCCTCACCGGCGATCTCCACGATCGCGCCGGCCGGGCGCAGGCCCGCGAGCCGGGCGAGGTCCACGGCGGCCTCGGTGTGGCCGTTGCGGGTCAGAACCCCGCCGGGCTTGGCGCGCAGCGGGAAGATGTGCCCGGGGCGGACGAAGTCGGCCGGCTCGGCGGTGCCGCTCGCGAGGAGCTGGAGCGTGGTGGCGCGGTCGGAGGCCGAGATGCCGGTGGTCACGCCGTGCGCGGCGGAGGCGTCCACGGAGACGGTGAAGGCGGTCTTCATCGACTCGGTGTTGTCCTGGACCATCTGCGGGAGCTGGAGCCGCTCGAGTTCCTCGCCCTCCATGGGGGCGCAGATCAGGCCGCGGCACTCGCTCATCATGAAGGCGACGATCTCGGGGGTCGCCTTCTCGGCGGCGATGACCAGGTCGCCCTCGTTCTCCCGGTCCTCGTCGTCGACGACCACGACCGGGCGGCCGGCCGCGATGTCGGCGATGGCCTGCTCGACCGGGTCGAGGGTGAGGTCCTCGAAGGTGTCGGTGCTGTACAGGACAGGTGCCGCGGTCATGCGGGCGCTCCTTCCAGGACGGGCCGCGCGGCCTCGCGGGAGCGCAGCCACCAGTCGCGCAGGCCCCACAGGACGAGCGCGCCGTAGATGACGTAGACGAAGCCGGAGAAGGCGTAGCCGTTGGCGAAGGTGAGGGGCACGCCGACCAGGTCGACGAGCAGCCAGGCGAACCAGAACTCGACCATGCCGCGCGCCTGGGCGTACATGGCGACGATGGTGCCGACGAAGATGTACGCGTCGGGCCAGGGGTCCCAGGACAGCGTCGGGTAGGCCTTGAAGAGCAGGGCGACGGCGACCGTGCCCGCCGCGGCCGCGGCGGCCAGGGCCGCGCGCTCGCGCCAGGTGGCGAACCGTACGGCGATGTGGCCGTCCTGGGCTTGGCCCCTGCCGCGGTTCCACTGCCACCAGCCGTACAGGGCGACGGCCATGACGACCGCCTGCTTGCCGGCGCTGCCGGTCAGGTGCCCGAAGAAGGCCGCGAAGAGGATGAGACCGGCGAGGAACTGCACCGGCCAGGTCCACAGGGACCGCCGCCAGCCGAGGGCGAGGGCGGCCAGGCCGAAGAGGTTGCCGATCATGTCCGACCACAGGATGTGCTGGCCGAACAGGGTGAAGGCCTCGGAGTTGAGCCAGTTCACTGGTTCGCCCCCTGACCGGCCATCAGCCGCTCGACGTACTTGGCGATGACGTCCACCTCGAGGTTGACCGGGTCGCCGGGCTGCTTCACGCCGAGGGTCGTCAGGGCGAGCGTGGTGGGGATGAGGCTGACGGTGAAGTAGTCGGGGCCGGCGTCGACGACGGTGAGGCTGATGCCGTCGACGGTGATCGAGCCCTTCTCGACGACGTACCGGGACAGGTCGGCCGGCAGCGAGATCTTGACGATCTCCCAGTTGTCGGACGGCTTGCGCTCCAGGATCTCGCCGGTGCCGTCGACGTGGCCCTGCACGATGTGCCCGCCGAGGCGTTCGCCCACGGCCATGGGGCGTTCGAGGTTGACGCGCGAGCCGACGGTGAGGGCGCCCAGGCTGGAGCGGTTCAGCGTCTCGGCCATGACGTCGGCGGTGAACTCGTCGCCCTCGTGGTCGACGACGGTGAGGCAGACGCCGTTGACGGCGATGGAGTCGCCGTGCTTCGCGCCCTGGGTGACGACGGGGCCGCGCAGCCGGAAGCGACAGGCGTCGTCGAGGGTCTCGACGGCGGTGACCTCGCCCAGCTCTTCGACGATTCCGGTGAACACTTCCCGGGTCCTCCTGCCTCTTCGGGCACGGACTCCGGGGCTGTCGATGACGACAGAAGTACGGGCGACGACATCGGGGCGACGCCGGACGCGGTTCGCCTCGACGGCGGACCGTACGGCGGCGCGCACGTGTGCTCGCCCGCCGCGCACTGCCTCCCATCCGGACTTTAACCGTCGGTCCAGGAATTTCACCTGGTCAACCGGCCGCTGGAGGCGACCGGGTCGCGGACTGTAACCGCCGGTTCGGACTTTCACCGACCCCGGAGTGCGCTGCTACTGGTACACGGCCAGTGTGCCACGCCTGATGGGCGTCCAGACGGGTGAAGGATGTGGGGTGCCTCACAGAGCGTGCCCCTGGGTTCACAAGGCGGATTCCGTGGTTGGTACGGACCTGTTGACGCAATGGTCTAGTCCTCTTTAGGGTCGGCGCGACCGCGCAGACCGGCCCGGCGGCGGTGACGACGGCCCTTGCCCGCCGTCGGGCCTTCCCCCGCAGACGGGTCAAGGTCCGGGCAGCCCGAACAACTCGTCCTGCGCCTGGTCCCTGGCCGTCAGCAGCGCGCCGCGCAGGACCGCGCCGCCGCCCAGCAGGCTCGGCCGTACCTCGGTGGGCAGGGGGGACATCCGGGCGACGCGCGCCTGCACCCGGTCCGCGAGCACGGCACCGCCGGCCTGCCCGATCTCCCCTCCGAGCACGACACAGCCGGGGTCCAGCACCGCGACGATCGAGGCGACGCCCACGGCGACGCGATCGGCGAGGGCGTCGAGGAAGCCGTGCGCGCGGTCCCCCTCGCCGGGCACCCGCCCGGACCGCTCGACCCCCTCGCCCTCCGGACCCTCGCCCGGTCCCCCGACCACCGCCAGGGCCGCCCGCACCGCCCTCACGGCCGGAGCCTCCTCCGACGCCGCCCCGGGAATCCCGTACTCCCGCGCCAGCTCCTCGACCGCGCCCGCCCCGGCCAGGGAGTGGAACCCCCCTGCGCAGTCCGTGCCCGAGGGCAGCGTTCCCGTCCCCGGCACCGGCAGGAAGCCGATCTCCCCCGTGCCGCCGGACGCCCCCCGGCGCAGGGCCCCGTCGAGGACCACGGCCGCGCCCGTGCCGTGGCCGAGCCAGAGCAGGACGAAGGTGTCCCGGTCCCGGGCGGCGCCTTCGCGCTGTTCCGCCACGGCGGCGAGGTTCGTCTCGTTCTCGACGCTGACGCGGGTCTCGGGGAGCCGTTCCTGGAGGGCGGCCACCAGGCGGCGGTGCCACTGCGGCAGCCCGGTGGTGCCGCGCAGTTCACCGGTGGCCGGGTCGATCAGGCCCGGCGCTCCGATGCCGACGGTGTGCAGCCGGTCGGCGCCCGCCTCCTTCACCGCCCGCTCGACCAGGGCCACCGCCTGCTCCACGGCGGGACCCGTCGCGGTGGCTCCGTCGATGGGGACCGAGGCCTCGGCGAGCACCCGGCCGACGAGGTCGGAGACCAGTACGGAGACGCCCTCGGTCCGCACGTCCAGCGCGGCCAGATGGGCGCGGCCGGTGACGATGCCGTACAGCCGGGCGTTGGGGCCGCGCCGTTGCTCGCCCGCCTCCCCGACGACCTCGATCAGCCCGGCGGCGGTGAGGCGTTCGACGAGGTCGGCGACGGTCGGCCGGGACAGGCCGGTCAGCTGCTTCAACTGCCCTGCCGTCAACGGACCCTCCTGCTGCAGCAGACGCAGGGCGAGCCGGTCGTTGATGGCCCGGGCGGTGCTCGGGGATGCGGGCATGCCGGGATCCTTCCAGATCGGCAGGTGCCGTAGGGCGTCTATCTATCAGGCAGGGACCCTGATAGTTTACGGCGGGCGCGGAGCGGGAGACCTTCGCGCGCGGCGGGGAACACACCACCGGGAGGGGCCCGAGAATGAGTGCAGTGGTCTACGACCAGCGTCAGGTGCGGCGCGCCCGGTACGCCGTGGCGGCCGTCTTCGCCGTGCACGGCGCCGTCACCGGCTCCTTCGCGACCCGGGTGCCCTGGATCCAGGACCACGCGGGGGTGAGCGCCGGGCAGCTCGGGCTCGCGCTGGCCTTCCCCGCGCTCGGCGCGTCCGTCGCCATGCCGCTGGCCGGGAGCATCAGTCACCGCTTCGGCGCCCGCAACGCCCTGCGCGGCCTGATCGCCCTGTGGACGCTGTCGCTGGTCCTGCCCTCCCTCGCGCCGAACCTGCTCACGCTGTGCCTGGCCCTGTTCACCTACGGCGCCACGGCCGGCATGGCGGACGTGGCGATGAACGCGCTGGGCGTGGACGTGGAGGACCGTCTCGGCCGGTCGATCATGTCCGGGCTGCACGGCATGTGGAGCGCGGGCGCGCTGGCCGGCTCCGCGGCGGGCACGCTCGCCGCGCACCTGGGGTCCGACGCCCGGCTGCATCACGCGCTGGCCGCCGCCGTCCTCACCGCCCTCGGCGTCCTGGCCTGCCGCTGGGTGCTGGACCTGCAGCCCGCTCAGGACGAGGAGCCCCCGCCGCGCTTCGCGCTGCCGCCGCGCTCGGCGCTGCTCATCGGCGCGATCGGGTTCTGCGCGGTGTTCGCGGAGGGGGCGAGCCTGGACTGGTCCGCGGTCTACCTGCGCGACCGGCTGGAGACCTCGGCCGGTCTGGCCGCCGCCTGCACGACGGGCTTCACGCTCACCATGGCCCTGGCCCGGATCGCCGGGGACAGGGTGGTGGACCGGTTCGGGGCGGTGCGCACGGTCCGCGCGAGCGGTGTCCTCGCCGTGCTCGGCGGGCTGCTGATCGTCCTCGCCTCGCATCCGGCGGCGGCGATGGCCGGGTTCGCGCTGATGGGCCTCGGCATCGCGGTCGTCGTGCCGCTGTGCTTCGCCGCGGCCGGCCGCAGCGGCTCCAACCCGTCGCTGGCCATCGCGGGCGTCGCGACCATCACGTACACCTCCGGCCTGGTCGCGCCGAGCGCGATCGGCATGCTGGCCCAGGCCACCAGCCTGATGGTGTCGTTCTGCCTGGTCACGGTGCTGGCGGGCGGACTCGCGGCGTTCGCGGGGGTGTTGCGCCCCGGCGACCGCGAACGGGCGAGGACCGGCGGCCGGGACACGGCGGTTCCCGACCCCCGGCCCTGACCCGCGCCCCGGCGGGCAGGTGTGCGCAGCGCGTTGTGCGACCCCTGACAATGGTCCGGACACAGCCGCCCGCACGAAGGAATCGACACCCCATGGATCTCGGCGTCCGCTGGACACTGCACGGCGACGGACGCACCCCGGCGCCCGGCGCGGTGGTCCGCCCCGACGAACGGCTCTCCTGGCCCCGCACCGCGGGGCTCGGCGCACAGCACGTGGTGGCCATGTTCGGCGCGTCCTTCGTGGCGCCCGTTCTGATGGGTCTCGACCCGAACCTGGCCATCATGATGTCCGGTGTCGCGACCGTCGTCTTCCTCCTGGCGACCCGCGGCCGGGTGCCCAGCTACCTGGGCTGTTCGCTCTCGTTCGTGGGGGTCGCCGCGGTGATCCGCGCCCAGGGCGGCACCAGCGCCACCGTCACCGGCGCCGTCTTCGCCGTCGCTGTCGCGCTGTTCCTGATCGGGCTCGCGGTGCAGCGCTTCGGGGCGCGGATCATCCACGCCGTGATGCCGCCGATCGTGACCGGCGCGGTGGTGATGCTGATCGGCTTCAACCTGGCGCCGGTGACGGCCTCGACGTACTGGCCGCAGGACCAGTGGACGGCCCTGCTGGTGATGCTGTGCACCGGGCTGGCCGTGGTGTGCCTGCGCGGTTTCTGGTCCCGGATCGCGATCTTCCTGGGGCTGGTCTTCGGGTACGGCATCTCCTGGGTCTTCGACCGGGTGTTCGGGAAGATTCACTCGGCGGACGCGAGCGGCAAGGTCACCGACCACTGGCGGCTCGACCTGTCCGGCGTGGCCGAGGCCGACTGGATCGGCCTGCCCCATCTGCACGCGCCGTCCTTCCAGTGGTCGGCCGTCCTGGTCGCGCTGCCGGTCGTCATCGCCCTGGTCGCGGAGAACGCCGGGCACGTCAAGGCGGTCGGCGAGATGACCGGCGAACCGGTGGACGACAGGCTGGGCACCGCGATCTCGGCGGACGGCGTCGGCTCGATGCTGTCCACGGCGGTCGGCGGCCCGCCCACCACCACGTACTCCGAGAACATCGGCGTGATGGCCGCGACCCGCGTCTACTCCACGGCCGCCTACTGGGCCGCCGCCGGTTTCGCCCTGCTGTTCGGCCTGTGCCCGAAGTTCGGCGCGGTCGTCGCCGCGATCCCGGGCGGGGTGCTCGGCGGCATCACCGTCATCCTGTACGGCATGATCGGCCTGCTCGGCGCCCAGATCTGGCTCAACGCCGGGGTGGACCTGCGCAATCCGCTCAACCTCGTCCCGGCCGCCGCGGGCATCATCATCGGCGTCGGCAACGTCACCATGAAGTTCACCGGCACCTTCGAGCTCAGCGGCATCGCGCTGGGCACCCTGGTCGTCATCACCGGCTACCACGCGCTGCGCGCCTTCGCGCCCGCCCACCTCAAGACGCAGCAGCCGCTGCTCGACGAGGGCACCAGCTCGTACGACCAGGCCGCTCAGCGCGCCAAGTCGTAGGCGTACGACGGGCTGAAGGTGCCCGGCGTGCCCTTGCAGCCGTCCGACTCCCCCGGCAGCTTGACCCACAGGTAGGCGTCGATGCGGGCCTCGCCGGTGGCCAGGGTCGGGGTGCGGCCCAGGGTGCGGCCCGCCGGGTCGCACCAGGTGCCGTCGGGCGGGGCGCCGTTGCCGTTGCGGCTGGTGTCGATGACCGCGCCCAGGGCCGGCGGGCCGCCGAGGGCGTCGAGGACCTGGCGGTCGTAGGCGATCTCCTCCTCGGTGGTGCGGAAGTTGGAGACGTTGCTGAAGATCCCGTCGGAGGAGTCGGGCGAGGCGGCCCCGGCCTGCCGCAGCCACGCCGCCTGCTTCCCGGGCGGGTTCCAGCCCGAGTGGCCCGCGTCGTAGTAGACCCGGGCCCTGGGGTCGGCGTCCTTCAGCACGCGCCCCGCCCGGGCCAGCGAGGCGAAGCGGTCGGCGCGCTGCCCCGCGGACAGGCACCCGGACTGGGCGACCGAGTCCGGCTCCAGGACGACGATGACCTCGCCGGAGCCCAGCCCGGCCGCGAACCGGTCGATCCACGCGTCGTACGCGTCCAGTCCGGGCGCCCCGCCCCGGGAGTGGCCGCCGCAGTCGCGGCCGGGAACGGCGTACGGCACGAGGACGGGCACCCGGCCCCGCGCGGCCGCGCCTGAGGTGACCGCGCGCACCCGGTCCGTGATGGTCGCGGGGGTGAAGTCGGCGAACCAGACCGCGGCCGGCTGGTCGGCGATCCGGGACTGGATGACCGCCCGGCGCGGGTCGCCGGGGTTGGCCCGGAGCCAGGTCAGGACGTGGGAGTCCGGGTGCCGGTAGAGCCGGGCCGCCGCCGTCCGCCGCTGCGTCTTGTGCACCGTCCTCGTCGAAGAAGGCGTCGCACTCGCCGCTTTCCTCCGCGAAGTGGGCGCGGGCGGAGTGGGCGCAGGCGATGCGGACGTGGTGGCCGGCGGGGACGGTGACGGCGACGGAATCCGGGGCAGCGGCTCCAGGCGGGGCGACGCGGTCACCTCGGTCCTGGCCTCCTCAGCGCCACCCCGGTCGTCCCAGGCCGACAGCACGCCGCTCGCGGCGCCCACCGCGACCACCACCGAGGCCGCCGCGACCATCACGGTCCGCCGGACGGCGCGCCTGCGCGCGGCCCGGCGGGCGGCCAGCCGCTGGACACGTCGGCCTGCCACGCTGCTGCTCCCCCCTGTGCTGCGGCCGCGCCCCCACGGCTCGCGCTCCCCCACGGCGGGCGCGTTCCCCCATTCCGGGGAAGCGTCCGGCCCGCCGCCACTCCCGCCAGCCTAGAGCTGCGACCCTGCCCCCATGCCGCGATGCGAACAACTCACCCCTGCCGTCCACACCGTGGACGCGGTCATCTCCCGCATGCGCGCCCTGGACGCCGCCCTGCCCGCCCGGGACGGGGTGGCGGTGTTCAACCGCGTCTACCTCGCCGTCACCGAGGCCGTGGACCGGTGCGTCGACACCGGCGGTTTCACGGACCCGCGGGCCGCGATCACGCTGGACGTGCGGTTCGCCGAGCGTTATCTGTCCGCCGTCGACGCGGCGGCCGGCGAGGGGCGGCCACCGGCGTGCTGGCGGCCACTGTTCCAGCTCCGCCGCCATCCCGGCGTACGCCCGTTGCAGTTCGCCCTGGCGGGCATCAACGCGCACATCGGCCACGACCTCGCGCTCGCCGTCGTGGACACCTGCCGTACCCTCGGCTGCGAACCGGCCTGCCTGGAGGACGAGTTCGACCGCGTGGGCGATCTCCTCGTGTCACTGGAGGAGCGCGTCCGCGAAGAGCTGATGCCGGGGCCCGACGTCCTCCAGATCGCCGACCCGCTGACGCATCTGCTGGGCGCGTGGAGCCTGGAGCGCGCCCGGGACGCCGCGTGGACGGCCGCCCGCGCGCTGTGGGCGCTGCGCCGGCTGCCGGACGTGGCCGAGGAGTTCACCGAACGGCTGGACGCGGCCGTGGGCCTCGCCGGACGCATGCTGCTCACGCCACTACCGAACTGATCCGGCCACTCCCGCACCCCGCCGACCCGGTCCTCCCCTGAACTCCCCTGTGGCCGTTGTACGTTCAACCGGACAGCACCTGAAGCAGAGGAGCACAGGGCATGGCGACACGGCTCGGACTCAGCCTTCCGCAGAACCGGCAGTACGACCTCGGGCGTGATGTGCCCGACGTGGCGCGCTTCGCCGAGGAGACCGGTTACGAGAGCCTGTGGGTGTACGAGCGGGCCCTGTTCCCGGAGCCCGCCACCCAGGGCCTGTACGGGATCGAGGGCCTGCCCTGGCCGGACGCCTACCGGGGCGTGGCCGACCCGCTGGTCACCCTCACCCTGGCCGCGGCGGCCACCGAGCGGGCCCGGCTGGGCACCAGCGTGCTGGTGGCCCCGCTGCACGTGCCGTTCCAGCTCGCGAAGTCGCTGGCCACGCTGGACGCGGCGAGCGGCGGCCGGGTGGTGGCCGGGTTCGGCACGGGCTGGTCCCTCGACGAGTACGCGGCGGCGTCGGTCCGGCCGTTCGAGGAGCGCGGTCAGGTGCTGGACGAGCTGATCGAGGTCTGCCGCGCGGTGTGGGGCCCCGACCCGGTGTCGTACGAGGGCCGGCTGACGAAGATCGCCTCGGCCGTGGTCGGCCCGAAGCCGGCCCGGCCGATCCCGATCCTGCTGGCCGCGAGCAGCCCGAAGGCGCGGCGCCGCCTGGTCGATCACGCCGACGGCTGGATGCCGGTCGGCATGGGCGCCGAGACGATCGCCGCGCAGTGGCGGGAGCTGCAGGACCTGGCCGCCGAACGCGGCCGCACCGAGCCGATCCGGACGGTCCTGCGGGTCAACCCCGAGTACACGGCCGGCACGTACGACGGCGCGGACCGCCGGCCGTTCCAGGGCAGCGTCGACCAGATCGTGGAGGACCTGGTCACGCACGCCCAGATCGGCCTGGAGGAGATCCTGCTCGACCTCCAGGGCACCGTGCGGGACGCCCAGGAGCTGAAGGACGTCGCCGCGCAGGTGTACGAGAAGGCGCGGGCGGCCGGGGTCTAGTCCTCGGGCAGCTCGATGGGCGCGATCTCGTCGTAGACGTCACCCGGGCCCGGGTTGGACGGGTCGGTCGTGCCGCCGAGGTGGTGCATGACGCCCCAGACCGCGTTCAGCGCGGTCTGGACGGCGCCCTCGGCCCAGCCCGCCGTCCAGGAGATGTCGTCGCCGGCGAGGAAGATGCCCCGCTTGTCCTCGGGCAGCCGGTCCTGCATGAAGTGCGTGAACAGGCGCCGCTGGTAGCGGTAGTGGCCCGGCAGGTTGGCCTTGAACGCGCCCATGAAGTAGGGCTCGTTCTCCCAGGAGACGGTCACCGGGCTGCCGATGATGTGCTTCCTGATGTCGACCTTGGGGTAGATCTCGCCGAGCGACTTCAGCATGACCTCCATCCGCTCCTGCGCGGACAGCGGCAGCCACTTCAGGCTGTCGTCGCACCAGGTGTAGGACAGGCAGATCACGGCGGGCCGGTCCGGCCCGTTGTCCAGCAAGTAGGTGCCGCGGGTCATGCGGTCGGTGAGGGTCATCGACATGACGTCCCGGCCGGTCTCCTCGTCCTTGTCCAGCCAGAAGGGCCGGTCGACGGGCACGAAGAGCTTGCTGGACTCCATGTAGTGGGTGCGCTCGATCGCGGTCCAGTGGTCGATCGGGAAGAGCGAGTCGTCGCAGTCGATCTTCGACAGCAGCATCCAGGACTGGGCGGTGAAGACGGCCGCCTTGTACGTGCGGATGTCGCCGTTCGCGTCCGTCACGGTGATGCGGTTGCCCGCGGTGCGGTGCAGCCGGGTGACGGCCGGGCGGGGCTCGCCGTTGACGTGCAGGGACTTCAGCGAGGTCCCGTACGGCCAGTGCACGATCTTCTCCGGCTCGCGCTCCCAGAGCCGCAGCGGCAGCTGCTGGGAGCCGCCGACGATGCCGCGGTGGTGGTCGTCGGCCTCGGTGTAGACGACCCGCAGGATCTCCAGGATGGAGTTGGGGAAGTCGGTGTCCCAGCCGCCGGTGCCGAAGCCGACCTGGCCGAAGATCTCGCGGTGCCGGAAGGACTTGAAGGCCTCCGAGTCGCAGAGGAAGCCGTAGAAGGTCTGGTTGTCGAGCTTCTCGACGAGCCGGGACCAGATCTCGCGGATGCGCGGGACGTCCCGCTCGCGCATGGCGCGGTTCATGTCGGAGAAGTCGGCGCCCTCTTCCAGGCACCGGTTCCAGGCGTTCGCCACGTCCCGGTAGACCTGCGGCAGGTCGTCGAGGGTCTCGGCGTAGTGGGTCTCGCCCTTGAGGTCGATCACCGTCGACGGCGTCGCCTCCGCCAGCGGGTTGGGGAACGGCCGGGTCTCCAGGCCCACGAGGTCGATGTAGTGCTGCAGCGCCGTCGAGGACGGCGGGAAGCGCATCGCACCCATCTCGGCGGTCAGCGACGGGTCGCAGCCCTCGAAGCCGACGGTGCGCAGCCGTCCGCCGATCTGGTCGGCCTCGTACACGACGGGCTTGAGGCCCATCTTCATCAGCTCGTACGCGGCGACGATGCCGGACAGCCCGCCGCCG
This sequence comes from Streptomyces sp. NPDC052682, assembly GCF_040678435.1. Classification (NCBI taxonomy): domain Bacteria; kingdom Bacillati; phylum Actinomycetota; class Actinomycetes; order Kitasatosporales; family Streptomycetaceae; genus Streptomyces; species Streptomyces sp. NPDC052682. The sequence continues at coordinate 72,050 of NZ_JBFATS010000019.1, forward strand.
ATGATCGCCACCTCGGTGCCGTGCTCGGTCGCGGGGACCTGCCCGAGACCCGCCGGGTGGGCGAGGAAGTCGTCGTACGCGTACGGGAAGTCCGGGCCGAACATGGTGATCGGCGGCTGCTGCTCGTCTGCGTGCTCGACGGCGTTGGGCACCGTGGACGTCATGGGGTACGGACTCCTTGCACGAAAGCTGGTGAGGGGGACGCTCTTTCCGGCCCTGTTGGTCAGGTCAGTGACCCGTACAGGCCGGGGCGCCGGTCCTTGAGGTACGGGTTGTTCTCGCGCGAGGCGGCGAGGAGGACCGGGTCGACGTCGGCGAGGACGAGTTCCTCGCCGCGCCCGGCCCGGGTGCGGGCGACGCCGTCGGGCCCGGCGAGGGTGGACAGCCCCACGAACTCGAACTCGCCCTCGGCGCCGACCCGGTTGACGTACGCGACGTACATCTGGTTCTCGAAGGCCCGCACCGGCACCAGGGACTCGGCGACGAACTGGAACGGGTGCATCTGCGCGGTCGGCACGAGCAGGAGGTCCGTGCCGGCCAGGGCGTGGGCGCGGACGTTCTCCGGGAACTCCACGTCGTAGCAGATCATGAGCCCGACGCGCAGGCCGTCCAGCTCCGCCTGCACCACCGGCTGCTCGCCCGGCGTGAAGTGGTCGCGTTCGAAGCAGCCGAAGAGGTGCGTCTTGCGGTAGTTCGCGAGCCGGGTGCCGTCGGCGGAGATCAGCTGGGCGGAGTTGTAGATGGTCTCCCCCGTGTCGCCGGCGCGCTCCGGGTAGCCGTAGGCGATCGCGACGCCGTGCCGGGTGGCCGTCTCGGCGATGGCGTCGGCCGAGTCGCCGTCCGCCGGCTCGGCGAGCCGGGCGATGTCGTCGCCGATCGCGTACCCGGTGAGGAACATCTCCGGCGCGACGAGGAGCCCGGCGCCCGCGGCGGCGGCACGGCCCGCGGCCTCGTCGAGGACCTTGAGGTTCTCGACGACCGAGCCGGGCCGTCCGGAGCTCTGGAGCAGGGCGGTGCGCATGCGTGTTCCTCACCGGTACGCGGGGGTTGGGGGGGCCAGATAGACGGTACGGTCGGCCGGCTCGGGCGGACAAGGAGCAGCCGTTGCGCGCCCATGAGCGGATCATTGCGTCCGTCCGGGCTCGCGCGTCGATTCGTTGCACGGCCCCCGGGGGAGGCCCGGCCCGAGGCCCGGGCCTGCTCGAACCGGCGACGTCACGGCCGTGCCCTGGCGGCGCGCGCCCGGGCCGTCAGCAGCAGGGCCGTCACCAGGTACGGCGTCGCCAGCCAGGCGAACGCGGTGCCGTGGGTGGTCGCCGAGCCGATCAGTCCGTACGCGCCGTACACGACGAGCGTGGCCAGACTGGTGCCCAGGCCCGCGACCGAGGTCAGGGTCGCCCGGCCCGACTCGTCGAGGCGGTGCTGGAGCCGGGCGTCGGCCAGCACGGTCGCCAGCTGGAAGCCGGCGAAGGACAGCGCGACGAGCAGAAGGCCGGCCGGGGTGCCCGCCGCCGCGCCCGCGGCCAGGGCCAGCGCCGAACCGCCGAGCAGAGCGGCCAGACGGGTCGTGCCCAGGCGTTCGGCCGGACCGGCGAGCAGGCCGCCGGCCGTGGCGCCGGCCCAGACCAGCAGGAGCACGTAGGGGACCTTGTCGTCCGGTACGCCGGTCTCCCGGGTCAGCAGTGGGGTGTACTCGTCGAGCGTGCCCCACACGGCGGTGACGGCCGGGACGAGCAGCAGGGCGCCGAGCACCGCACGGTCCGCGCGGGCCCGGGCGAGCCCGGCCCGCAGGGTCGCCGCCCAGCCCTCGCTCCCGGCCCGCGCGGCGCGGTGCTCCGGCAGGCGGGCCGCCGTCGCCGAGGCCAGCAGGCAGGCCAGCACGCTCAGCGCGCCCACCGCCGGGTAGCCGCCGAGCGCGAGCACGGGACCGGCGAGTCCCATCGCCGCCACCACGGCCAGCAGACCCGCCGCCCGGGCCCGGCCCATGATCCGGGCGTAGTGGCCGGCGGCGCCGAGCCGGTCCAGTTCGTCGTACACCAGCGCCTCGAGCGCGCCGGAGCCCAGCGCCTCGCCGATGCCCCACAGCACGAAGCCGAGGGCGAAGGTCCCGTACGACGGGGCCAGCACCCACAGGGCGAAGCCGGTGGCGGTGAGCAGCGGGCCGAGCCACAGCAGCAGCCGCCGGGAGACGGCATCGGCCCAGGCGCCGGAGGGGACCTCCACGACCAGGCCGGTCACCGACCACAGGGCGAAGAGGGAGGAGATCTGCCAGACGGACAGACCGGTGTCGGCGAAGAGCAGCGCGTACACCGGGTAGAGCAGGATCAGGTCGCGGAGGAACGCGTGCCCGTACAGCGTGGCCGTCAGCCGCCGGACACCGGCAGCGGGCACACGCGGGGGTGAGAGTGTCATGAGGCCTTCCCGCAGGGACGAATCGGACACCGGAGGTACGGCGTCCGAGGCGGCCCTCGGGAGGCACGGCTGCGGGATCAATGTCGCCAGGTCATGGCACCGATGCTAGACCCGCCGGGCAGGCGACCGCCCGGGGTTTTATGTGGGCGACCCCGACGAGAAGCGCCGCAGCAGCGGCGAGAGCACGAGCACGGACTTGGTGCGCTCGACGAAGGGTTCCCCGGCGATGCGTTCCAGGACCCGCTCGAAGTGCCGCATGTCGGCGGCGAAGACCTGGGCGATCGCGTCCGCGTCCCCGGTGACGGTGGACGCGGCCACGACCTCCTGGTACCGCTCCAGCCCTCGCTGGATGGTCTCCGGCGAGGTGTTGCGGCGGCAGTAGATCTCGACGAACCCCTCGGTCTCCCAGCCGAGCGCCGCCGGGTCGACCCGGACGGTGAAGCCGGTGATGGCTCCGGTGGCCCGCAGCCGGTCCACGCGCCGCTTCACGGCGGGCGCGGACAGGCCGACGAGCTGCCCGATGTCCGCGTAGGAGCGGCGGGCGTCCTCGGCGAGGGCGTGCACGATGCGTTCGTCGAGATCGTTCAGCACTGTGGGTCGGTCACTTCTCAGCTGGTGCGAGCGGCGTTGCGAGTCTGGAACGGCGATGGCCGTACAGGAAGTAGAACACGAGACCGGCCGCCATCCAGCACCCGAAGACCACCCAGGTCACACTGTCGAGGCTGGCCATGTTGTACGCGCAGAACAGGAAGCCCAGCACCGGCAGCACCGGCCCGAAGGGCACCTTGAAGGTGCGCTCCAGCTCCGGCCGCTTGTAACGGAGCACGATCACCGCGATGTTGACCAGGGCGAAGGCGAACAGCGTGCCGATGCTGGTGGCGTCGACGAGCTTGCCGAGCGGGATGAGCGCGGCGAGCACCCCGCAGAACACGGACACGATCACCGTGTTGAGCCGGGGAGCGCCGGTCTTGTGGTGGACCTTGCCGAGCGCCTTGGGCACCAGGCCGTCGCGGGACATCGCGAAGAGGATGCGGGTCTGGCCGTACAGCACGGTCAGCACCACGCTGGCGATGGAGATGACGGCGCCGAGCGCGAGCAGGGTGCCCCAGAACGTCTGGCCGCTGACGTCGTTCATGATCGCGGCGAGGGAGGCCTCGGAGCCCTCGAACTTCGTCCAGGGCCAGGCGCCGACGGCGACACCCGCGACGAGCACGTACAGCGCCGTCACGATGATCAGCGACAGCATGATCGCCCGCGGCAGGTCCTTCTTGGGGTCCTTGGCCTCCTCGCCGGCCGTGGAGGCGGCGTCGAAGCCGATGTAGGAGAAGAACAGCGTGGCGCCGGCGGCGCTGACCCCGGCCATGCCGAGCGGCATGAAGTCGGCGTAGTTGCCGGACTTGAAGCCCGTGAAGCCGACCGCGCAGAACAGCACCAGTGCGGCGATCTTCACGGCGACCATGATCGTGTTGGCGCGGGCGGACTCCCGGACACCGCCGAGCAGGAACACCATCGCCAGCAGCACGACGATCAGGGCGGGCAGGTCGATGACGCCGCCCTCGCCGGGGGCCGAGGACAGCACGGCGGGGATGGTGACACCGATCGTGCCGTTCAGGAGTTCGTTGAGGTACTCGCCCCAGCCGACGGCGACGGCGGCCACCGACACGCCGTACTCCAGCACCAGACACCAGCCGCACACCCAGGCGACGAGTTCGCCCATCGTTGCGTACGCATACGAGTAGGACGACCCGGCGACCGGGATGCTGCCGGCCAGCTCGGCGTAGGACAGGGCCGAGAACAGGGCCGTCAGGCCGGCGATCACAAAGGCCAGGGTGACCGCCGGGCCGGCCTCGGGGACGGCGTCGCCGAGGACCACGAAGATGCCGGTGCCCAGCGTGGCACCGATGCTGATCATGGTGAGCTGCCACAGCCCCAGAGAACGCCTCAGGCTGCCTCCCTCACCCTGGCCGCCCTCCGCCACCAGGTGTTCCACGGGCTTGCGGCGCATCAGCCGGGCGCCGAGGCCGGGAGTGGTCCGTCCTGTCTGGGTGCTTCTCTGCGGGGGTGCGCCTTGGTCGAGCACGCGCGGCTCCTTCGTCGCTGCCGATCAGGGGCGGCGGGGACCGGCGGCGACCCGGCGGAAGCCGGGACCCACCGAGCGGGGTCCCCGCCACGCCACGTACGAGGCGACAGCCTACGAGGCAGAGCGTCGCGCTTGTAATGCAGCAACCTTGCGCATGACTGCAAGATCATTGCGTTGCCGGGGATTCGGCGGGCGTTCGTTGCACGGCCGCTTTCGACTGTTGCGCGCAGGGCCGGTGGCAGCCGCCGCAGGGGCGGGGCGAGCCGGCGCTTTCCCTGCCCCTGAGTGGACCTGCGCCACGGCCCCCGTCGTCCCGCTGAGGGGACAACAGGGGCCGTGGGAAAGGGCGTCGGCGTCAGCTCCAGCTGGCGTGCAGGGGCTTGCCCTCCGCGTAGCCGGCGGCGCTCTGGATGCCGACGATGGCCTTCTCGGCGAACTCCTCCAGCGAGGCCGCACCGGCGTAGGTGCAGGAGGAGCGGACGCCCGCGATGATCGAGTCGATCAGGTCCTCGACGCCCGGGCGGGCCGGGTCGAGGAACATCCGGGAGGTGGAGATGCCCTCCTCGAACAGCGCCTTGCGGGCGCGGTCGTACGCCGACTCCTCCGAGGTGCGGTTGCGCACGGCACGGGCGGAGGCCATGCCGAAGGACTCCTTGTAGGGGCGTCCCTGCGCGTCGTGCTGGAGGTCGCCGGGCGACTCGTAGGTGCCGGCGAACCAGGAGCCGATCATCACGTTGGAGGCGCCGGCCGCGAGCGCCATCGCCACATCGCGCGGGTGGCGGACGCCGCCGTCGGCCCAGACGTGCTTGCCGTACTTCCTCGCCTCGGCCGCGCACTCCAGCACGGCGGAGAACTGCGGCCGGCCGACACCGGTCATCATGCGCGTGGTGCACATCGCGCCGGGGCCGACACCGACCTTGACGATGTCCGCACCGGCCTCGATGAGGTCGCGCACCCCGGCGGCGGCGACCACGTTGCCCGCGACGACCGGCACCTGCGGGTCGAGGTCGCGCACCAGCTTGAGCGCGTTGATCATCGACTCCTGGTGGCCGTGCGCGGTGTCGATGACAAGGGTGTCCACGCCCGCGTCCAGCAGCTGCTTGGCCTTGCCGGCGACGTCGCCGTTGATGCCGACGGCGGCGGCGATGCGCAGCCGGCCCTGTGCGTCGGTGGCCGGCGTGTACAGGGTGGCGCGCAGGGCGCCCTTGCGGGTGAGGATGCCGGCGAGCCTGCCCTCCCGGGTCACGGCGGGGGCGTAGCGCCGGTTGGCGTGGTCGAGGGTGTGGAAGGCCTCCCGCGGGTCCATGTCCGCGTCGATGAGCAGCAGGTCCCGCGACATGACCTCGGTCAGCTGCGTGAAGCGGTCCACGCCGGACAGGTCGGCGTCGGTGACCACGCCGATCGGCCTGTGGTCCCCGTCGACGACGACGCCGGCGTTGTGCGCGCGCTTGGGCAGCAGCGCCAGCGCGTCGGCGACGGTCTGGTGGGGGGCCAGGATGATCGGCGTGTCGAGGACCAGGTGGCGGCTCTTCACCCAGGAGACGACATCCGTGACGACGTCGATCGGGATGTCCTGCGGGATGACGACCAGACCGCCGCGGCGGGCCACCGTCTCGGCCATGCGCCGCCCGGCGATGGCGGTCATGTTGGCGACGACGAGCGGAATGGTGGTGCCCGTGCCGTCCGGGGAGCTGAGGTCCACGCCCTGACGCGAACCGACCGCGGAGCGGCTCGGCACCATGAACACGTCGTCGTACGTCAGGTCGTACGCGGGCTGGATGTCGTTGAGGAAACGCACGTGCTGCACATCCCAGTCGATCAGAGGTGGCCCCCGGACAGGTCAGCCAGGGGGAAAGAGCACGTACTTCATTGTCCCATGCCGGGGGCGCACACCTCCCCCGGCAGATCATCCAGCCTGGTCAGGGGCCTGTTCGGAGGATCCTCCAGGTCCCAGGGTCACGAAGAGCCCCGGGCCGCGGTCGGTCGCCTCGGCGAACACCTCCTCGGCGACCTGCCACTCGCCGGGCCGCGCCTCGGCGTACGCCCGCCAGCCCCGGACGACGACCAGCAGCCCCCGGTCCACGGCTCCCTCGGGCCAGTGGGAAGGGTCGGCCAGGGCGTCGGCGAGGGCGTCCCAGTCGCGGCCGAACCCCTCGGGCAGGTCCAGCTCACGGGCGCAGCGGTCCATGAGGCCCGCCAGGTCCGTGACCCCGCCGAGGTCCAGGCTGACCTGGATCCGGCCCGCCGGGTCACCCGTCATCCCGTCCCCCTGGCCGGCCATGTGTCAGGCTCCGTCCGGGTCCGCCCGGTTGAGGGCCGGCCGGGGTGTCGGGCCCGCCGTCATCAGGTAGTCCGCCGCCGAGGTGTCGGTCACCAGGCTGGTGACCAGCCCGGAGCGCAGCACCGCGTCGATGGCGGGCGCCTTGCGCTGGCCGCCGGCGATCGCCACGACCTCCGGGATACGGCGCAGCTGGTCGGCCTTGACGGTGATGCACCGCTCCCCCAGGTCCCGCCCGACCCGGCGCCCCTCGGCGTCGAAGAGGTGCGCGGACATCTCGGCGGCCACCCCGAGGGAGGCGTAGTGCGCCCGCTCCTCCTCGGAGAGCATGTCGTGCACCGTGGAGATGCCCGGCTCCCAGGAGCCGATGGAGACACACGCGACGGTGACCTTGTCGAAGTACTCGAAGGCCCGGGCGATGCCCGTCTGGTGGCGCAGGGCGGCCGCGGTGGCCGCGTCCGGCAGCAGCATGGGCGCGTAGATGGGGTGGGCGTCGCCGCCCGACACCTGGGCGGCGCGGCGTACGGCCTCCACCGAGCCGCGCTCGGCGGTCCCGGCGTCGTACACGCCGGTCAGCTGCACCACCGTGCACGGCGGCAGCTTGTCCAGGGCCGCGGCCATGTGGATGGTGGAGCGGCCCCAGGCCAGGCCCAGCACGTCGCCCTCGGTGACCAGCTCGCCGAGCAGGTCGGCGGCCACTTCCCCGAGGTTCTCGGGGTCCGGCGTCTCCGCGGCCTCGGCCGGGGACTCGACCACGACGGCGTGCCTGAGGCCGTAGCGGGCGCGCAGCGCGTCGGAGCGCTCGGCGTCCAGCTCGGCCGGGACGCGGATCTCGATGCGGACGAGGTCCCGTTCGAGGGCGGTCTCCAGGACCCGGGCCACTTTGAAGCGGCTGACGCCGAACTCCTCCGCGATCTGGATCTTGGACTTGCCCTCGAGGTAGAAGCGGCGGGCCATGGCCGCCGCCTGCACCAGCTCAGCGGGTCCCATCCGCATGGCTGACCGGCCCGCCGACATACCCGACACGGCGATCTCCTCACTACTGTTCACACTCTGGATTCGCCGTTCATCCTTGCAGATCCGCGGCGGTCGATCAGCCCTGATGGGAGCCGTTCACGTTCCTGACGTTCCGTGGTCGCACGCCCACGACGCCCTGGCGGTGGCCGCCGCCGCCTGGGTGCGTAGTGCACGTACCGCCTCGGCCGGGTCTTCCGCCCCGTACACGGCCGATCCCGCGACGAAGACGTCGGCGCCCGCGTCGGCGCACTGCTCGATGGTGGAGGCCGAGACTCCGCCGTCGACCTGGAGCCAGAGCTCCAGGCCGTGCTTGCTGATCAACTCGCGGGTGCGGCGGATCTTCGGAAGCATGATGTCGAGGAAGGCCTGTCCCCCGAAGCCCGGCTCGACCGTCATGATCAGGAGCATGTCGAGCTCGGGGAGCAGGTCCTCGTAGGGCTCGATGGGCGTCGCGGGCTTGAGCGCCATGGAGGCGCGGGCGCCCTTGGCCCGGATCTCCCGGGCGAGCCGGACGGGGGCGGCGGCCGCCTCGACGTGGAAGGTGACGGAACCGGCCCCCGCTTCCACGTACTGGGGCGCCCACCGATCGGGGGCCTCGATCATCAGGTGGCAGTCCAGCGGGGTGTCCGTCGCACGGGCGAGCGACTCTACGACCGGCACGCCGAGCGTGAGGTTGGGGACGAAATGGTTGTCCATGACGTCGACGTGGAGCCAGTCGGCTCCCTCGACCGCCTTCGCCTCGTCCGCGAGGCGGGCGAAGTCGGCGGACAGGATGCTGGGGTTGATCTGCACGGCCATGCCCCTAAGCGTGCCATGCCCTCCAGGGGTTGCGGGCATCGGTCCCAGGTGGCCAGGGTGGTGCGACGGCTGCGGGCCGTTCGCGCCCGCGCAGCCCGGCCGTGGGGTGTCACCGCCCCGCGCCTTCGGGGCATCGGCGGGAGGCCTCTATGACGAGTGAACGCGGCATCGCGCACCTGGTCTGCGGGCGGCGTGCCAAGTGGCTGGTCCTGGTGCTCTGGCTCGTGGTGCTGTTCCTCGCGGCGCCGTTCGCGCAGAAGCTGACCGACGCCCAGGACAACGACGCGGCCTCCTGGCTGCCGGGGTCGGCCGAGTCGACGCAGGTGCTCGACATCTCGGAGGACTTCCGGCCCGAGCAGATCCCGGCGGTCGTCGTCTACGCCCGGGACAGCGGCCTGACGGCCGGGGACCGGGCCCGGATCACCGAGGACGTGGCCCAGCTCAAGCAGCTGCGGGACCACGGCATCCGGGGGGCGGAGACCCGGGGGCCGGTCTTCGACCGGGGGACGGACCCGCGCGCCGCGCAGGTGTTCGTGCCGATCACGATGGACGAGAAGGGCTGGGAGCGGATCTCGCCCGCGGTGGACTCCATCCGGGACGACGTCGGCGAGAGTACCGGCGGGCTCGCGGTGCACATCACCGGCCCGGGCGGCACGTCGGCCGACTTCGCCGAGGCCTTCGAGGGCATCGACTCGACGCTGCTGCTGTCGGCGATGACGGTCGTCGTGGTCATGCTGCTGATCACCTACCGCAGCCTCACCCTCCTGCTGGTGCCGCTCCTCGCGGTGATCGTGGCCCTGTTCACCGCGCAGGCCCTGATCTATCTGCTGGCGGAGCACGCGGGCCTGACGGTCAACGGCCAGAGCGCGGGCATCCTGACGGTGCTGGTGTTCGGCGCGGGCACGGACTACGCCCTGCTGCTGGTCGCCCGCTACCGGGAGGAGCTGCGCCGCCACGAGGACCGGCACGAGGCGATGGCGCAGGCGCTGCACCGGGCGGGTCCTGCGGTGCTGGCCTCCGGAGCGACCGTGGTGCTGAGCATGCTGGTGCTGCTGGCGGCCGAGATGAACTCCACCAGTGGCCTCGGCCCGGTCGCCGCGATCGGGGTCGCGGTCGGCCTGCTGGCCATGCTCACCCTCTTCCCGGCCCTGCTGGTGATCGTCGGCCGGTGGATCTTCTGGCCGGCGATCCCCCACCACGGCACCCCGGACCCCACCGAGCGCGGCGTCTGGGCCCGCATGGGCCGCCGTATCGCCCGCCGACCGCGCATGGTGTGGGGCGTCACGGCCGCCGTCCTGGCCGTGTGCTCGCTGGGCCTGCTCCAGCTGCGTGCCGAGGGCATCGGCAACGCGGACGCCTTCACGGGCAAGCCCGACTCGATCACCGGGCAGGAGGTCTCGGCGCGCTACTTCCCGGCGGGCAGCGGCGATCCGCTCGTCATCGTCAGCAACCAGGCGCAGGCCGAACAGGTCGGCCGCGCGGTCGCCGCCACGCCCGGCGTCGTCCCGCAGTCGCTGGGCCTGCCGCCGGGCACGAAACCGTCCTTCGAGGGCCGCGTCCTGTTCGAGGCGACCATGACCGCCCCGGCCGACAGCGAGGCCGCGAAACAGACGGTCGAACGCGTCAGGGACGCCGTCCACGCCGTGCCGGACGCCGACGCGAAGGTGGGCGGCGGTACGGCGGCCCTGCTGGACATGGACAAGGCGACGACGCACGACAACGTGCTGATCATCCCGCTGGTGCTGGCCGTCGTCCTGCTGATCCTGTGCGCCCTGCTGCGTGCCCTGATCGCCCCGCTGCTGCTGATCGCAACGGTGATCCTGTCCTTCGCGGCGGCCCTCGGGATCAGTGCCCTGGCCTTCCGGTACGTCTTCGACTACGCGGGCGAGTCGACCGACTTCCCGCTGTTCGTCTTCGTCTTCCTGGTGGCGCTCGGCATCGACTACAACATCTTCCTCACCACCCGCATCCACGAGGAGGCCCGCCGCCAGGGCACCCGGGCGGGCGTGGTGACCGGTCTCGCCGCGACCGGCGCGGTCATCACCTCCGCCGGTCTCGTCCTGGCCGGCACCTTCGCCGCACTCGGCACGCTGCCCATGGTCGCCTTCGCCGAGATCGGCTTCGCGGTCGCCCTGGGCGTCCTCCTGGACACCTTCGTCGTACGGTCCGTCCTGGTCACGGCCCTGTTCCTGGACGTAGGCCACAAGGTGTGGTGGCCACACCGGCTGGCCCGCCAGGACGGCGGCCGGAAGGAGCCCGAGGCGGTCGGGGCGGGGGCCGGGCGGTCGGGCGGATGAGCGGTCAGACGGAGGACAGCCGGTCCGGCTGGTCCAGCGCGGCTGAACGGCCGGACCAAGCTGGCCAGGCCGGCGGGCAAGCGGCCCGGGGCGGGATCAGCCGGTGCGGCGGATGAGGGCCAGATACATCGCGTCCGTGCCGTGCAGATGCGGCCACAGTTGCACGTCCGGCCCCTCCCCCAGGTCCGGTACGCCGGCCAGCAGCGGCCGGGCGTCGAGCAGGTCGGCGTCCGGGTGCTGCTTGAGCACGTCGGCGACCACGGCCCGGGTCTCGGCGAGGTGCGGCGAGCAGGTCGCGTAGCCGACGACGCCGCCGACCCGCACCGACTCCAGGGCGGTGCGCAGCAGCCCGCGCTGCAGCGGGGCGAAGGAGTCCAGGTCCTCGGGGCGCCGCCGCCAGCGCGCCTCGGGCCGCCTGCGCAGGGCGCCGAGCCCGGTGCACGGCACATCGACCAGCACCCGGTCGAAGCTGCCCGGCCGCCACGCGGGCCGCGTCCCGTCGGCGGCGACGACCTGGTAGGGCCCGGGGTTCCCGGCCAGCGCCCTGGCCACGAGCCCGGCGCGGTGGGTCTGCTTCTCGGAGGCGACGAGCAGGGCTCCCCGTTGCGCCGCGAGCGCGCCGAGCAGCGCGGCCTTGCCGCCCGGCCCGGCACACCCGTCCAGCCAGCGCCGGTCGGGCCCCTCCAGCGGCGCGTTGGCCAGGGCGAGCGCGACCAGCTGGCTGCCCTCGTCCTGCACACCGGCGCGTCCGTCCCGTACGGCCGCCACCGCCCCCGGCTCGCCGCCCTCGCTCAGCCGCACGGCGTACGGCGACCAGCGCCCCGGCACGGCGGCGTCCTCGGCGAGGAGTTCCTCCGTCGTGGCCCGCCCGGGCCGGGCGACCAGGGTGACCTCGGGCCGCTCGTTGTCGGCGCGCAGCAACTCCTCGATCCCGGCCCGCCCGCCGCCGAGGGAGTCCCACAGCGCGGAGACGACCCAGCGGGGGTGCGAGTGCACGACGGCCAGGTGGTCCTCGGGGTCCTCGTCGTAGGGCGGCGCGACCTTGGCGAGCCAGCCGTCGAGATCGTCCTGGGCCACCTTGCGCAGCACCGCGTTGACGAACTTGGCCCGCCCGTCGCCGAGCACGACACGCGCCAGCTCCACGGTCGCGGAGACCGCGGCATGGGTCGGGATCCGCGTCCCGAGCAACTGGTGCGCACCGAGGCTCAGCACGTCCAGTACCGGCGGATCGACCTCGCGCAGCGGCCGGTCGACACAGGCGGCGATGACGGCGTCGTACGTGCCCTGCCGCCGCAGTGTCCCGTACACCAGCTCGGTCGCGAGCGCCGCGTCCCGGGCCTCGAAGTCGCCGTTCTCCCGCGCCTTGCGCAGCAGCGGCGGCAGGACGAGGTTGGCGTACGCGTCACGCTCGTCCACGGCCCGCAGCGCCTCGAAGGCGAGGATGCGGACGGGGTCCTTCTTGGGCCTGCGGTACGGCTTGGCGGGCCTGCGGGGCCGACGGGGCTGGTCGCTCACGAAAAAGGTGCTCCGGGTGTGGGATGAAGTGCGCTGTCCAGCCTACGTCGTCGCCGCTCGCGCGCCGTGAGGGCATCAGTGCCCGAGCCGCTCCCCGTCGGCGATCCGCACCCCGCGTGCCCAGTCGGCCGCCTTCATCGGCTTCTTGCCCTGGGCCTGCACCCACAGCAGCTCGACGGCGTGCGAGCCGGTGCCGGCGTACACGTGGTTCTTGCCGGCCGCGAGCTGCCCGGGGGCGAGGTCCGTGCGCTCGGGGAGGAGCGTGACCTGGATCAGCTTGAGCCGCTCACCGCGGAAGGTGGTCCAGGCGCCGGGCGCCGGGGTGCAGCCCCGCACCACGCGGTCCACGCGCAGCGCGGGAGCGTTCCAGTCGACACGGGCGTCCTCGACGGTGACCTTCGGGGCGAGACTGATGCCCTCGGCCGGCTGCGGTACGGCCTTCAGCGTGCCGTCCTCGATCCCGTCCATGGTCGCGGCGAGCAGCCCGGCGCCCGCGAAGGCGAGCCGGGTGAGCAGGTCACCGCTGGTGTCGGTGGGCCGGATCTCCTCGGTCACGGTCCCGTACACGGGCCCGGAGTCGAGTCCCTCCTCGATGAGGAAGGTGGAGGCGCCGGTGATCTCGTCCCCGGCCATGATGGCGTGCTGCACGGGCGCGGCCCCGCGCCAGGCGGGCAGCAGCGAGAAGTGCAGGTTGACCCAGCCGTGGGCGGGGATGTCGAGGGCGACGCGGGGCAGCAGCGCCCCGTAGGCCACGACGGGACAGCAGTCCGGCCCGATCTCCCGCAGCCGCTCGAGGAACTCCGGCTCGCGTGGCCTGGCCGGCTTGAGCACCTCGATCCCGGCCTCCTCGGCCCGCTCGGCCACCGGCGACGCGACCATCCTGCGCCCCCGCCCGGCGGGCGCGTCGGGCCGCGTGACGACGGCGGCCACCTCGTGCCGCCCGGAGGCGAGCAGGGCGTCCAGGGCGGGAACGGCGACCTCGGGTGTACCGGCGAAGACGAGCTTCATGGGGTGCTGGTGGCCTCTCGGGCGGGTTCGGTCTGCGGGCAACGCCCAAGTCTATTTCCCACCCCGCCGGCAAGCCGCCAACGGCGACCGAGCCCCACGGCGGACCCGGGTCCCCGGCGCACGAACATGAACACACGCCCCCTCCCCGTGACCTGCGGGGCGAATCCGCGTTGGTCAAGGAAGAGTTGACCACAACGGGCCGCGATCGCGGCCCATTCCTTTCAACGCCGGTTCGAGAGGCTTGTTCATGGCCGACCACGCAACCCACGACGCCCAGGCTCGGGCCAGCCTGCACTTGCTGGTGCGGGACATCGAGCGGGTCCGCCGGCAGGTGGACGCACTGCGCACGCTCACCGCCCAGTTGGGCAACGTCTACCGCCCGCGGCGCTCCGGCCCCTCCACGGGCTTCGTCGTCTACGGACGCGCCCCCGCCCCGACGGTCCGTCTCGCCCAGGAGCTGCGGGACAGTGTCGAGACCCTGGTCACGGCGGCCGTGGACTTCGACCGCTCACTCGGTTTCTCGTGGGACGCGGTGGGCTCCGCGCTCGGGGTCACCAAGCAGGCGGTGCACCGCCGTTACGGTGCCCGCCGCGCCGCTGCGCAGGCGGCCGCCGCCGAGGCCGAGCGCGCGCCGGACCCCGCGGGCACCCGCACGCTCAACGTGGGCACCGGCATCCCCGCGGTGCCGACGGTCCCCGCGGCCCGCTCCATGCCGACGCAGCCCACGGCGGGCAGCTCCGCCCTGCGCGACGAGGCGAGACCGACGGTCTTCCCGAGCCCGCGCAACGGCTGACGCACCATCGCCTCCTCGGCACCGCTGCCCTCCCGCCACCGTCCGGGAGGGCAGCGGCATGCCGGGCCCGGTCCGTCAGGCGGACGGCAGGCCCCGCCCCCTCACCCGATGTCGGGCGGATCGATCCGCACCCACACCGCTCCCCCGGCTCCTCCTCCCCGGGCCATCCGCGCCGCCTGGGCGGCCTTCAAGGCGCCGGCCAGTGCGGATCCCCTCCCGGGTGGTACCCGGATCAGCGCCCGCTCCCAGTGCTCCCCGGGAGGCGGCGCTCCCGGCCGCCGCGGACGCCCCGCTGCGGTGACGGGCAGCGGCACGGGCCCCAGCACCTCGGCCTCCGGCGGCAGGTCCACGCCCCGGAGGAAGTCCGCTACCGCCTCGGCCGGCCCCGAGACGGCCGCCATCCGCGACACCGGCGGAAACCCCAGCTCCGCCCGCTCGGCCAGTTCCCGCACCGCGTGCCCCACGGGGTCCCACCGTACGAGCGCCTGCACAGGCCTGAGCGTCGGTTCGGCGACGACGACCACCGTGCCGCCGGCCGCCTGCGGCCGTACCAGGGAGGCGGCCCCGATCCACCGCCGCAACGCGTCCTCCCCGGCCCGCAGATCGGGCCGTCCGAGCATGGCCCACCCGTCCAGCAGCAGCGCCGCCGCGTATCCGCCCTCGGCGACCGGTTCGGCCCCCGGCGTACTCACCACCAGGGCAGGGGCGCCGGGCACGGTGTCGAGCACATGCTCACGGCCCGACGTCCGTACCGGTACGGCGGGAAACGCCCGCCCCAGCTCCTCGGCGGTCCGCCGCGCCCCCACCACCTGGGCCCGCAACCGGAACGCACCGCACTCAGGGCAGTGCCAGGCCCCCTCCTCACGCCCGCACCATCCGCACCGCAGCGCGGCCTCGGACCCCTGCGCCTCCAGGGGCCCGGAGCAGTGCCGGCACCGCGCGGGCGCCCGGCACTGCGCGCACGCCATCCGCGGTACGTAACCCCGCCGGGGCACCTGGACCAGCACGGGGCCGTGCCGCAGACCGTCCCTGACGACCTGCCAGGCCAGGGTGGGCAGCCGGGCGGCCCGGGCGGCCTCGTCCCGCGCGAGATCCCCGTCCCCGACGGTCCGTACGAGCGGTGCGGCGGCCCGGACCTGTTCCCGGCCGGCGACGAGCGGCCGGGCCCAGCCGGTCTCGACGAGCTGTGCGGCCTCGACGGTGCAGCTCCAGCTGCCGAGCAGGAACCCGCACCTGTCCTGGGCGGCTCGCAGCAGCAGCACCTCCCGCGCGTGCGGCTGGGGGGCGTGCTGCTCGCTGTGGCTGTCGTCGCCGTCGTCCCAGAGGGCGACCAGCCCGAGGTTCTGCACGGGGGCGAACATGGCGGCCCGGGTGCCGACGACCGCCCGGACGGCGCCCCGCCGCACCGCCAGCCACTGGGCGTACCGCTTCTCGGGTCCGGCGTCGGCGGTGAGCACCGCGTGTCTGCCCTCGCCCAGCAGCTCGGTCAGCGCGGCGTCCACCCGTGCCACGGCCCGCCCGTCGGGCAGCACGACCAGCGCGCCCCGCCCGGAGGCCAGCGTGGCGATCACGGCCCGGGCGAGTTCCTCGCTCCACTGCGGGCCGGGCAGCGCCTGCCACACGGCCCGTGGCACGCCGCCCGTGGCCAGTGACTCCAGGAACGCAGGCCCCCGCTCGTACCGCTCCCAGGACCCCGGCTGAGGGGCGTCGGGCGGGGGCAGCGGCGGGGGCGAGGGCCGCTGCTCGGCCCGGGCGTTGCGCGGCGGTACCGCGAGTTGCAGCACATCGGCGAGGCTGCCCGCGTACCGGTCGGCGACGGCCCGCGCCAGTCCCAGCAGCTCCTCGCTGAGGACGCGTTCGGGGGACACCACCTGGGCGAGTGCCGCCAGCGGGCCCGAGTAGTCGGACTCGGCCAGCCGCTCGACGAGGAACCCGTCGATCAGCCCGCCGCCCTCGCGCCGTCCGTCGCGCACCCGGTGCCGTCCGGCGCCGAACCGCACCCGGACGCGCACGCCGGGCTGGGCGTCCGCGTCCAGCTCCGCGGGTACGGCGTAGTCGAAGTACCGGTCGAGGTGCAGCACGCCCTTGTCGACGAGCACCCGGGCGACGGGCAGTTTCTCGGCGAGTGCGGCCCCCCGCCACGTCCGGGGCTTCGCCCGCGGCTCCTTCGCCTTGCGCACGCTCTCCCGGATGAGCGCGAGCTGCTCGGGCGGCGCACCCTCCGCCCCGCCGCCCATCCGTCCGTTCTCGCTGCTCACGCTTGCATTCTTACCAAAGGCCACTGACAACCGGCCTGGCCCGAGTGCCCCACGGCGGCGGCCACACGCCGCCCCGGCCACGCCCCACCCCGGGCTGTCGCCGCCCGACCACGGGGAGGCGAACCACGGGCTTCCCCCGGGCCCCGAAGGAACCGCCCCCCGCCCGGTGCCGGTCGTCGGCCGTCCGACCGGGATCGACGCGGCCGCGGTACGCGCAGCCTGCGGTTCCCGCCGTGCGGCCCGCGACCTGCCGCCGCCCCGGCCGGCTCGGCCACCCCCCACCCGGGCTGTCGCCGCGCTGCGGCTCCCGCGTGCGGTCCCCGAGCTGTGCTCCGGGATCCCCGTGGCGGTGACGCGCGTAAGCCGTCTGGACGCGCGCAGGCCCGGCACCCCAGAGGGGCACCGGGCCTGCCGGCGAACGCGGTGGGTCCTACAGCCCCGCGGCCGCTCGCAGCGCGTCCACGCGGTCCGTCTTCTCCCACGTGAAGTCGGGCAGCTCGCGGCCGAAGTGCCCGTACGCGGCGGTCTGGGCGTAGATCGGGCGGAGCAGGTCGAGGTCGCGGATGATCGCGGCCGGACGGAGGTCGAACACCTCGTCGATGGCCTGCTCGATCTTGCCGATCTCCACCTTCTCGGTGCCGAAGGTCTCGACGAACAGGCCCACGGGCTCGGCCTTGCCGATGGCGTAGGCGACCTGGACCTCGCAGCGGGAGGCCAGGCCCGCGGCGACGACGTTCTTGGCGACCCAGCGCATGGCGTAGGCGGCGGAGCGGTCGACCTTGGACGGGTCCTTGCCGGAGAAGGCGCCGCCGCCGTGGCGGGCCATGCCGCCGTACGTGTCGATGATGATCTTCCGACCGGTCAGGCCGGCGTCGCCCATCGGGCCGCCGATCTCGAACCGGCCGGTGGGGTTGACCAGCAGGCGGTAGTTCTCGGTGTCCAGCTTGATGCCGTCGTCGAGCAGAGCCTTGAGCTCCGGCTCCACGACGAACTCCTTGATGTCGGGGGCCAGCAGCGAGTCCAGGTCGATGTCGGAGGCGTGCTGGGAGGAGACCACGACGGTGTCGAGGCGAACGGCCTTGTCGCCGTCGTACTCGATGGTGACCTGGGTCTTGCCGTCGGGGCGCAGGTAGGGGATCGTGCCGTTCTTGCGCACGTCCGACAGGCGCTTGGACAGGCGGTGCGCGAGGAAGATCGGCAGCGGCATCAGCGTCGGCGTCTCGTCCGTCGCGTAGCCGAACATCAGGCCCTGGTCGCCGGCGCCCTGGCGGTCCAGCTCGTCGTCGTCGCCCTCGACCCGGGCCTCGTAGGCCGCGTCGACACCCTGGGCGATGTCCGGGGACTGCGCGCCGATCGACACCGACACGCCGCAGGAGGCGCCGTCGAAGCCCTTCTTGGAGGAGTCGTAGCCGATCTCGAGGATCTTGTTGCGGACGAGGGTCGCGATGTCCGCGTAGGTCTTGGTCGTGACCTCGCCGGCCACGTGCACCAGGCCGGTCGTGATCAGGGTCTCGACCGCGACGCGGGAGGTCGGGTCGTCGCGCAGCAGCGCGTCGAGGATGGTGTCGCTGATCTGGTCAGCGATCTTGTCGGGGTGACCCTCGGTCACGGACTCCGAGGTGAACAGGCGACGGGACACAACGCTCCCTGGGGTTGCAGCGGCTGCTGGCTGATCATTGGCGGACGGCGGGGGCTGCACCCGACGCCGTCCGTGAACAGTTTATCGGTCACGCTCCGGTCACGGACCCCCTGTCTCGTCTCTCGGGAGTGCTGTGACCTGCGGCACGGGCATTCTGCCCAATCACGGGTGGCGTTGACCAGAGGCGCCACGCCCGGATGGGCGTGGCGCGCCGGGCCGGTGCGGCGGACGGAACCTTCACGCCAGCCGTTCGGCCACCAGGTCCCACACGGTGTCGGCCAGTGCTTCCTTGGGGCCGTGGGCGACGTGGGTCTCGCTGCCGTCCGCGCCCAGCACGACGGCCTCGTTCTCCTCGGCGCCGAACGTCTTGCGCTCCCCCACCTCGTTCACCACCAGCAGATCGCAGCCCTTGCGCTTGAGCTTGGCGCGGCCGTTGGCGAGCACGTCGTCGGTCTCGGCGGCGAAGCCGACGATCACCTGTCCGGGCCGCGCACGGTCGGCGGAGATCTCCGCCAGGACGTCCGGATTCCGCACCAGGACGACGGGCTCGGGGTCCTGGTCGTCCTTCTTCTTGATCTTTCCGGCCGCGTACGTCGCCGGGCGGAAGTCCGCGACGGCCGCCGCCATGACGACCGCGTCGGCGCCGGCGGCCGCCGACAGGACCGCCTCGCGCAGTTGCACGGCCGTCTCGACGGGGACGACGTCCACGTCCGCCGGGTCGGGCAGCGCGGTGTTCGCCGCGATCAGCGTGACCCGTGCGCCGCGGGCGGCGGCCGTACGGGCCAGGGCGTAGCCCTGCTTGCCGGAGGAGCGGTTGCCGAGGAAGCGGACCGGGTCGAGGGGCTCGCGGGTGCCGCCGGCGCTGATCACCACGTGCCGGCCCGTCAGGTCGGCTTCGGTGCCGCCCCGGGCCAGCACACGGCGGCAGACCTCGAAGATCTCGGCCGGTTCGGGCAGCCGGCCCTTGCCGGTGTCGACGCCGGTGAGACGGCCGACGGCCGGTTCGATGACGACGGCGCCCCGGCGGCGCAGGGTCGCCACGTTCTCCTGGGTGGCCGGGTGCTCCCACATCTCGGTGTGCATGGCGGGGGCGAAGACGACCGGGCAGCGGGCGGTCAGGAGCGTGTTGGTCAGGAGGTCGTCGGCCAGGCCGTGGGCCGCCTTGGCCAGCATGTCGGCCGTGGCCGGGGCGACCACGACCAGGTCGGCGTGCTGGCCGATGCGCACGTGCGGGACCTCGTGCACGTCGTCCCACACCTCGGTCGCGACCGGGTTGCCGGACAGGGCGGACCAGGTGGCGGCGCCGACGAAGTGCAGCGCGGAGGCGGTGGGGACCACCCGGACGTCGTGCCCCGACTCCGTGAGCCGCCTGAGCAGCTCACAGGCCTTGTAGGCGGCGATGCCGCCGCTCACCCCCAGTACGACCTTGGGCTTGTCCACCGTCTCTCCCCGGGCTCGGCACCGTACGACATCAATGACACACCACAGGCCCGGCAGTCGCGCTGCCGGGCCTGTGGAAAAGTCAGCTGCGAGCTGACGGTACTACTTATTGCACTGAGGGTCTTACTGCCCCGGGCCCTCGATGGCCTCGGACGTCAGCAGCCCCGCGTTGATCTCGCGGAGGGCGATCGAGAGCGGCTTCTCGTGGACGTGGGTGTCCACGAGCGGACCGACGTACTCGAGGAGACCCTCGCCGAGCTGCGAGTAGTACGCGTTGATCTGGCGGGCCCGCTTGGCCGCGTAGATCACGAGGCTGTACTTCGAGTCGGTGGCCTCGAGGAGCTCGTCGATCGGCGGGTTGATGATGCCCTCGGGCGCGGAGATGGAAGAGGACACGCTCTACCTTCCGATGGATGGGAAAGAATCAGTCGGCTGATCGGTCGGTGACCGGCCTCACAAAACGACCAGTCTGGATCACACCACGTCCATCAAGGCTAGCAGCTCGCGCGCCACGTCCTCGACGGAGGTGTTGACCAGGGTCACGTCGAACTCAGGCTCGGCCGCCAGCTCGATCTTGGCGGCGTCGAGACGGCGCTCGATGACCTCGGGCGGCTCGGTGCCGCGGCCGGTGAGTCTGCGCACCAGCTCCTCCCAGGAGGGAGGGGCCAGGAACACCAGCTGGGCCTCGGGCATGGACTCGCGGACCAGACGGGCGCCCTGGAGGTCGATCTCGAGGAGTACCGGCTCACCGGCCTCCAGCCGCTCCTGCACGGCCGCACGCGGCGTGCCGTACCGGTTGCCGGCGAACTCGGCCCACTCCAGCAGCTCGCCGTTGGCGATCAGCTTGTCCATCTCCTCGTCGGTGACGAAGAAGTAGTGGACCCCGTGCTGCTCGCCGGGGCGGGGCTTGCGGGTCGTCGCCGACACCGAGAGCCAGACCTCGGGATGTTCCTTGCGCATATGGGCGACGACCGTGCTCTTGCCGACCCCCGAGGGGCCGGAGAGCACGGTCAGCCGCGGACGTTCACTCATGCAGCGATTATTCCAGGTGTCCCGGAGTGCCCGGGACTCGCTTGCCGGAGGACCCGGGTCAGGAACCGGTGCTGCCGAACTCGCGCTCCAGGGAGGCGATCTGGTTGGAGCCGAGGCCGCGCACCCGGCGGCTCTCGGAGATACCGAGTCGCTCCATGATCTGCTTGGCGCGGACCTTGCCCACGCCCGGCAGGGACTCAAGAAGGGCGGAGACCTTCATCTTGCCGATGACGTCGTTCTCCTGGCCCTGCTTGATGACCTCGTGGAGGGAGGCGCCGGAGTGCTTGAGTCGATTCTTGACCTCGGCCCGCTCCCGGCGAGCCGCGGCGGCCTTTTCGAGCGCGGCTGCGCGCTGTTCAGGGGTAAGGGGCGGAAGAGCCACGCCTACGTCACCTCGGATGTCGAACTGTCGGATACGGACCGGTGAGGAACCTAGTCGCCCCACACCTGGGGAGCCACGAGCAACACGCTCGCCCGCTCACACACGTCGGAGACTAGCGGTCAAGTCCGCCAGAGTCAGCGAGAACAGCGGAAAAGTCCTGGTCAGCCTCCGTCAGGGCGGACATTGAGGACATAATGCCCCGGATTTGAGGATGTATCCAGGCTCAAGTGTTCCCCGAGCCACCCGTCGGAGGCCCGGGGACCACCCGGCGCGTTCACACGGACGCGACAGCGTCCCTGATCTCCTGTGCGAAGCGTTCCGCCGCGTCACGCAGCGCGACCACGTCCGGGCCGTGCCGCAGCACCCCGCGGCTGACGTTCGGCACGACGTTGCGCACCGCCGCCCCGAAGACCCGGGGAAGATCGGCCGGTGTCGCCCCCTGGGCACCGATCCCGGGCGCGAGGAGCGGACCGCCCATGTCCAGGTCGTACGAGGACAGGTCGCCGAGCGTGGCGCCGACCACCGCGCCGAAGGAGCCCAGGGGCTCCTCGCCGGCGTTCTCGGCGGCCAGGTGCGCCAGCATGGTCGCGCCGACGCTGCGCCCGTCCGCGCGGATCGCGTGCTGCACCTCGCCGCCCTCCGGGTTGGAGGTCAGCGCCAGCACGAACAGGCCCGTGCCGTTCTCCCGCGCCAGGGCGACGGCCGGGGAGAGCGACCCGTAGCCGAGGTACGGCGAGACGGTCAGCGCGTCGGAGAACAGCGGGGCGTCCTTGTGCAGGAAGGACTCCGCGTAGGCGGCCATGGTCGAGCCGATGTCGCCGCGCTTGGCGTCCATGACGACCAGCGCACCGGCCGCCCGGGCCTCGGCCACCGACTTCTCCAGTACGGCGACGCCGCGTGAGCCGAACCGCTCGAAGAAGGCGCTCTGCGGCTTGAGCACGGCGACCCGGCCGGCCACCGCCTCCACGACCGTGCGGCTGAACCGCTCCAGGCCCGCGACGTCGTCGTTCAGGCCCCACTCGGCGAGCAGGGAGGCGTGCGGGTCGATGCCGACGCACAGCGGGCCCCGCTCGTCCATGGCCCGCCGCAGACGCGCACCGAAGGGTTCCAGGCTCATGCGGAGCTCCTCGCGTTTCTCACGTCGGCGCCCACCGCGTCGGCGAGCGTGGCGTACGGGCTGGTGCGCAGGCGTGCCGCTAGGCCCTTGTGCAGGGCGCGGTTCCAGAAGGGCCCCTCGTAGACGAACGCGCTGTAGCCCTGCACCAGCGTGGCGCCGGCCAGGATGCGCTGCCAGGCGTCCTCGGCGTTCTCGATGCCCCCGACGCCCACCAGGGTGATCCGGTCGCCCACGCGCGCGTACAGCCGGCGCAGCACCTGAAGGGAGCGCGCCTTCAGGGGCGCGCCGGACAGGCCGCCGGTCTCCTGGACCAGGGCGGGGTCCGACCGCAGCCCGAGTCCCTCGCGCGCGATGGTCGTGTTGGTGGCGATGATCCCGTCCAGGCCGAGCTCGACGGCCAGGTCGGCGACGGCGTCGATGTCCTCGTCGGCGAGGTCCGGCGCGATCTTGACGAGGAGCGGCACCCGGCGACCGGGGACCGAACGGTCGGCGGCCTCGCGGACCGCGCTGAGCAGCGGGCGCAGGTGGTCGACCGCCTGCAGGTCGCGCAGCCCCGGCGTGTTCGGGGAGGAGACGTTGACCACCAGGTAGTCGGCGTACGGCGCCAGCCGCCCGGCCGACTTCACGTAGTCGGCGACGGCCTCGGTCTCCGGGACGGCCTTGGTCTTGCCGATGTTGACGCCGACGACGGTCTTGAAGACGGGCGTACGGGAGGCCAGGCGGGCGGCGACGCGCAGGGAGCCGTCGTTGTTGAAGCCCATGCGGTTGATGAGCGCCCGGTCCTGGACCAGCCGGAACAGCCGCTTCTTGGGGTTGCCGGGCTGCGGCTCGCCGGTGACCGTGCCGATCTCGACGTGGTCGAAGCCGAGCATGGCCATGCCGTCGATGCCGACGGCGTTCTTGTCGAAGCCGGCGGCGAGCCCGAAGGGGCCGTGCATGCGCAGCCCGAAGGCCTCGGTGCGCAGTTCCTTGTAGCGGGGCGCGAGCACCGCCGCGAGGAAGGTGCGCAGCACGGGGACGCGGGCGGCCAGACGGATCCAGCGGAAGGCGAGGTGGTGGGCCCGCTCCGGGTCCATGCGCCGGAAGACGAGGCTGAAAAGGATCGTGTACATGGTGTCCTCGTGAAGAGGGGGACACCGTTTCCGGTGTCCCCCTCGGGGCTGCTAGTCGCGGGCCGCGGCCAGGAACGCGGCGTGTTCCTGGAGCGACCGGACGCCGACGTCACCGC
The DNA here is from genome assembly GCF_040678435.1 of Streptomyces sp. NPDC052682. NCBI lineage: Bacteria > Bacillati > Actinomycetota > Actinomycetes > Kitasatosporales > Streptomycetaceae > Streptomyces > Streptomyces sp. NPDC052682. The sequence goes on from NZ_JBFATS010000019.1 coordinate 95,344, forward strand.
GGTTGAGGGCGTCGATGCCCTGGACCGCCGCCGCGAGTGCCTGGACCGTCGTCAGGCACGGCACGGACCGCGCCACGGCCGCCGTACGGATCTCGTAGCCGTCCAGGCGGCCGCCGGTGCCGTACGGGGTGTTGACGATGAGGTCGACCTCGCCGTCGTGGATGAGCTGGACGATGGTCTTCTCGCCGTTCGGGCCGGGGCCCTCGGACTGCTTGCGCACGACCGTGGCGTTGATGCCGTTGCGCTTGAGCACCTCCGCCGTGCCGGCCGTGGCGAGCAGCTCGAAGCCGTGCGCGACCAGCTCACGGGCCGGGAAGATCATCGAGCGCTTGTCGCGGTTGGCGACCGAGATGAAGGCGCGGCCCTTGGTGGGCAGCGGACCGTAGGCGCCCGCCTGCGACTTGGCGTACGCCGTGCCGAAGACGGAGTCGATGCCCATGACCTCGCCCGTGGAGCGCATCTCCGGGCCGAGGACGGTGTCGACGCCGCGGCCGTGGATGTCGCGGAAGCGCGACCACGGCATGACGGCCTCCTTGACGGAGATCGGCGCGTCGAGCGGGAGCTCGCCGCCGTCGCCGTCGGCCGGCAGGATGCCCTCCGCCCGCAGCTCGGCGATGGTCGCGCCCAGCGAGATCCGGGCGGCGGCCTTCGCGAGCGGTACCGCCGTCGCCTTGGAGGTGAAGGGGACCGTCCGGGACGCGCGCGGGTTGGCCTCCAGGACGTAGAGGATGTCGCCCGCGAGCGCGAACTGGATGTTGATCAGGCCGCGCACCCCGACACCGCGCGCGATGGCCTCGGTGGAGGCGCGCAGCCGCTTGATGTCGAAGCCGCCGAGGGTGATCGGGGGCAGCGCGCACGCCGAGTCGCCGGAGTGGATGCCGGCCTCCTCGATGTGCTCCATCACGCCGCCGAGGTACAGCTCCTCGCCGTCGTACAGCGCGTCGACGTCGATCTCGATCGCGTCGTCCAGGAAGCGGTCCACCAGGACCGGCCGGGACGGGCTGATCTCGGTCGACTCGGCGATGTACGCCTCCAGGCGGGCCTCGTCGTACACGATCTCCATGCCGCGTCCGCCCAGCACGTACGACGGCCGGACGAGCACCGGGTAGCCGATCTCGTCGGCGATGGCCTTCGCCTCGGCGAAGGTGGTGGCGGTGCCGTGCTTGGGGGCCGGCAGGCCGGCCTCCTTCAGGACCCGGCCGAAGGCGCCGCGGTCCTCGGCGGCGTGGATGGCCTCCGGGGAGGTGCCGACGATCGGCACGCCGTTGTCCTTCAGCGCCTGCGACAGGCCGAGCGGGGTCTGCCCGCCGAGCTGTACGACGACGCCCGCGACCGGACCGGCCTGCTGCTCGGCGTGCACGATCTCCAGCACGTCTTCCAGCGTCAGCGGCTCGAAGTACAGGCGGTCGGAGGTGTCGTAGTCCGTGGAGACGGTCTCCGGGTTGCAGTTGACCATCACGGTCTCGAACCCGGCGTCCCTGAGGGCGAAGCAGGCGTGGACGCAGGAGTAGTCGAACTCGATGCCCTGGCCGATGCGGTTCGGGCCGGAGCCGAGGATGATGACGGCCGGCTTCTCGCGCGGGGCGACCTCGCTCTCCTCGTCGTAGGAGGAGTAGAAGTACGGCGTCTTCGCGGCGAACTCGGCGGCGCAGGTGTCGACCGTCTTGTAGACCGGGCGGATGCCCAGCGCGTGCCGCACCTCGCGGACCACGTCCTCGCGCAGGCCGCGGATCTCGGCGATCTGCTGGTCGGAGAAGCCGTGCCGCTTGGCCTCGGCGAGCAGGTCGGGGGTCAGCTCGGCCGCGGCGGCCAGGTCGTCGGCGATCTCCTTGATGAGGAAGAGCTGGTCGACGAACCACGGGTCGATCTTCGTGGACTCGTGGACCTCCTCGGGGGTGGCGCCCGCGCGGATGGCCTGCATGACCGTGTTGATCCGGCCGTCGGTGGGGCGCTGGGCCTCCGCCAGCAGCCGGTCCTTGTCGCCGGGCTCGCCCACGAAGGTGAACTGGCTGCCCTTCTTCTCCAGCGAGCGCAGCGCCTTCTGGAAGGCCTCGGTGAAGTTGCGGCCGATGGCCATGGCCTCGCCGACCGACTTCATGGTGGTGGTCAGCGTGGAGTCGGCCTGCGGGAACTTCTCGAAGGCGAACCGCGGTGTCTTGACGACCACGTAGTCGAGGGTCGGCTCGAAGGAGGCCGGCGTCTCCTGCGTGATGTCGTTGGGGATCTCGTCGAGGGTGTAGCCCACGGCGAGCCTGGCGGCGATCTTCGCGATCGGGAAGCCGGTCGCCTTGGAGGCGAGGGCCGAGGAGCGCGACACGCGCGGGTTCATCTCGATGACGATGACGCGGCCGTCGGCCGGGTTGACGGCGAACTGGATGTTGCAGCCGCCGGTGTCCACGCCGACCTCGCGGATCACCGCGATGCCGATGTCCCGCAGGATCTGGTACTCGCGGTCGGTGAGGGTCATCGCGGGCGCCACGGTGATGGAGTCACCGGTGTGCACGCCCATCGGGTCGAAGTTCTCGATGGAGCAGACGACCACGACGTTGTCGTTCTTGTCGCGCATCAGCTCCAGCTCGTACTCCTTCCAGCCGAGGATGGACTCCTCCAGGAGCACCTCGGTGGTCGGCGAGAGGGCGAGGCCGGTGCCGGCGATGCGGCGCAGCTCCTCCTCGTCGTGCGCGAAGCCGGAGCCGGCGCCGCCCATGGTGAAGGAGGGGCGGACGACGACCGGGTAGCCGCCGAGCTCCTCGACGCCGGCGAGGACCTCCTCCATGGTGTGGCAGATGACCGAGCGGGCGGACTCGCCGTGCCCGATCTTCTTGCGGACCTCCTCCACGACCTCCTTGAACTGGTCGCGGTCCTCGCCCTTGTGGATGGCCTCGACGTTGGCGCCGATCAGCTCGACGCCGTACTTGTCGAGGACGCCGTTCTCGTGGAGCTTGATGGCCGTGTTCAGGGCCGTCTGGCCGCCCAGGGTCGGCAGCAGGGCGTCCGGGCGCTCCTTGGCGATGATCTTCTCGACGAACTCGGGGGTGATCGGCTCGACGTAGGTGGCGTCGGCGATCTCCGGGTCGGTCATGATCGTCGCCGGGTTGGAGTTGACGAGGATGACGCGCAGGCCCTCGGCCTTGAGGACGCGGCATGCCTGGGTGCCGGAGTAGTCGAACTCGGCGGCCTGGCCGATGACGATCGGGCCGGAGCCGATGACCAGGACGGACTGGATATCGGTGCGCTTAGGCACGCTGGCCCTCCATGAGCTTCACGAAGCGGTCGAACAGGTAGGCGGCGTCGTGCGGGCCGGCGGCCGCTTCGGGGTGGTACTGGACGCTGAAGGCCGGCTTGTCGAGGAGCTGGAGACCCTCCACCACGTTGTCGTTGAGGCAGACGTGGGAGACCTCGGCGCGGCCGTAGGGGGTGTCGGAGACCTTGTCGAGCGGGGCGTCGACGGCGAAGCCGTGGTTGTGCGCGGTGACCTCGACCTTGCCGGTCGTACGGTCCTGCACCGGCTGGTTGATGCCGCGGTGGCCGTACTTCAGCTTGTAGGTGCCGAAGCCGAGCGCGCGGCCCAGGATCTGGTTGCCGAAGCAGATGCCGAACAGCGGGGTGCCGCGCTCCAGGACGCCCTGCATGACGGAGACCGGGTGGTCGGCGGTGGCCGGGTCGCCCGGGCCGTTGGAGAAGAACACGCCGTCGGGGTCGACGGCGTACACGTCGTCGATCGTGGCGGTCGCGGGCAGGACGTGCACCTCGATGCCGCGTTCGGCCATGCGGTGCGGGGTCATGCCCTTGATGCCGAGGTCGACGGCGGCGACCGTGAACCTCTTCTCGCCGATCGCGGGGACGACGTACGGCTCGGTGGTGGCGACCTCGGCGGACAGGTCGGCGCCCGTCATGGGCGGGACCTCCTGCACGCGCGCGAGGAGGGCCGCGTCGTCCTGCACGGCGTCCCCGGAGAAGATGCCGACGCGCATGGCGCCGCGCTCGCGCAGGTGACGGGTCAGGGCCCGGGTGTCGATACCGGCGATGCCCACCACGCCCTGCGCGGCGAGCTCCTCGTCCAGCGTGCGCTTGGCGCGCCAGCTGGACGGCACGCGCGCGGGGTCGCGGACGACGTACCCGGCGACCCAGATGCGCCTGGACTCGGGGTCCTCGTCGTTGACGCCGGTGTTGCCGACGTGCGGGGCGGTCATGACCACGACCTGGCGGTGGTAAGACGGGTCGGTGAGCGTTTCCTGGTAGCCGGTCATGCCGGTGGAGAACACCGCCTCGCCGAAGGTCTCCCCCACGGCCCCGTAGGCACGGCCGCGGAAGATCCGGCCGTCCTCCAGGACGAGTACGGCGGGAACCTTTCCAGCTCCCCTGGTGGAGGTCGTCATCGTTCGGCGCCTTCCGTCGTGGTGATCATCTGGTTCAGGGTGTCGACCCACTCGGTGTGCTCGGCCGCGCGGTCGGAGCGGAAACCCGAGTCGATCAGCTTGTCGCCGTGCGCCCAGGTCACGATCAGCAGACCGCCCTCGGTGAGCACCTTCCCGGCGATGCCCTTGTCGAGGCGGGCCTCGCGCAGCGCGGCGACGGGGATGAAGAAGTCGGCCGCCCCGGGGCGTACGACGTCCAGTCCCGCATCCGTCAGGGTGAGCTCGACGCGGCTGCGGGTGCCCAGGCCGTGTGCCACGATGCGGTCCAGCCACTGCCCGGCGGTGGTGGAGCCGTGGTAGCGGCCGCTCAGGGTGAGCCGGGCCGGGCCCGGGTCGTCGGGCGTGGTGGGCAGCTCGGGCAGGTCGCCCTGGAGGGTGCCGCGCCACTTCCAGCCCTCGCGCATCAGCCAGTAGACGAGCGCGACGAACAGGGCGAGGCCGACGACCCAGCCGAGGCGGGCGGCCCAGTCGGTGACCGGGGCCGACTTCTCTTCGGCGGCGAGGTGGGCCGCCAGCGAATGTGCAGGTGTCACGTGAGCTTCCCGTCGACGAGCGTGGCCTTGCCCCGGAGCCACGTGTGCGTGACACGGCCCGGCAGCTCACGCCCCTCGTAGGGGGTGTTGCGGCTGCGCGAGGCGAAGCCCGCGGGGTCCACAGGGCCACGGTATGCCGTGTCGACCAGGGTGAGGTTGGCGGGCTCACCTGCCGAGACGGGACGGCCGTGTCCCTCGGCCTGTCCGATCCGCGCGGGCTTGAAGGACATGCGGTCGGCGACGCCGGCCCAGTCCAGCAGGCCCGTGTCGACCATGGTCTCCTGTACCACCGACAGCGCGGTCTCCAGGCCGACCATGCCCATGGCGGCGGCGGCCCACTCGCAGTCCTTGTCCTCGTGCGGGTGCGGGGCGTGGTCGGTGGCGACGATGTCGATCGTGCCGTCGGCGAGCGCCTCGCGCAGCGCCATGACGTCGCGCTCGGTGCGCAGCGGCGGGTTGACCTTGTAGACCGGGTTGTACGTGCGGACCAGCTCGTCGGTGAGGAGCAGGTGGTGCGGGGTGACCTCGGCGGTGACGTGGATGCCGCGCGACTTGGCCCAGCGCACGATCTCGACCGACCCGGCGGTCGACAGGTGGCAGATGTGGACGCGGGAGCCGACGTGCTCGGCGAGCAGGACGTCCCGGGCGATGATCGATTCCTCGGCCACCGCGGGCCAGCCCCCGAGCCCCAGTTCGGCGGAGACGACGCCCTCGTTCATCTGCGCGCCCTCGGTGAGCCGCGGCTCCTGGGCGTGCTGGGCGATGACGCCGTCGAAGGCCTTCACGTACTCCAGGGCCCGGCGCATGATCTGGGCGTCGTGGACGCACTTGCCGTCGTCGGAGAAGACGGTGACACCGGCCGCCGACTCGTGCATGGCGCCCAGTTCGGCGAGCTTGCCGCCCTCCAGGCCGACGGTGACGGCGCCGACCGGCCGGACGTCGCAGTAGCCGGACTCCTGGCCGAGCCGCCAGACCTGCTCGACGACACCGGCGGTGTCGGCGACGGGGAAGGTGTTGGCCATGGCGAACACGGCGGTGTAACCGCCGCTCGCCGCCGCCCGGGTACCGGTCAGCACGGTCTCGGAGTCCTCGCGGCCCGGCTCGCGCAGGTGGGTGTGCAGGTCGACCAGGCCCGGCAGCAGCACCTTGCCGTCGGCCTCGACGACCTCCGCGCCCTCGGGGGACAGGCCGGTGCCCACCTCGGCGATGGTCTCACCGTCGATCAGCACGTCCTGCGGGGCGCCGCCGAGCACCTTCGCACCACGGATCAGGGTCTTGCTCATGTACGTCACTTCTCCTCGGTACGGGCGGTCTCGGCCCGGGGTGCGGTCACGGCGGGTTCGTTGCCGCCGAGCAGCAGGTACAGCACGGCCATCCGGATGGAGACGCCGTTGGCGACCTGCTCCACGACGGTGCAGCGGTCGGAGTCGGCGACCTCGGCGGTGATCTCCATGCCGCGGACCATCGGGCCGGGGTGCATGACGATCGCGTGCTCGGGCATCCGCGCCATGCGGTCGCCGTCCAGGCCGTAGCGCCGCGCGTACTCGCGCTCGGTGGGGAAGAAGGCGGCGTTCATGCGCTCGCGCTGGACGCGCAGCATCATCACCGCGTCGGACTTGGGCAGGGTCGAGTCGAGGTCGTAGGAGACCTCGCAGGGCCAGGTCTCGACGCCGATCGGCAGCAGGGTCGGCGGGGCGACCAGGGTCACCTCGGCGCCGAGGGTGTGCAGCAGGTCGACGTTGGAGCGGGCCACCCGGCTGTGCAGGACGTCACCGACGATGGTGATGCGCTTGCCGGCGAGGTCCTGGCCGATACCGGCGTCCCGGCCGACGAGCCGGCGGCGCATGGTGAAGGCGTCCAGCAGGGCCTGGGTGGGGTGCTGGTGGGTGCCGTCGCCGGCGTTGATCACGGCGGCGTCGATCCAGCCGGAGTTGGCCAGGCGGTAGGGGGCTCCGGAGGCGCCGTGCCGGATGACGACGGCGTCGACGCCCATGGCCTCCAGGGTCTGGGCGGTGTCCTTGAGGGACTCGCCCTTGGACACGCTGGAGCCCTTGGCCGAGAAGTTGATCACGTCCGCGGAGAGCCGCTTCTCGGCGGCCTCGAAGGAGATCCGGGTCCGGGTGGAGTCCTCGAAGAAGAGGTTGACGACGGTGCGGCCGCGCAGGGTCGGCAGCTTCTTGATCGGCCGGTCGGCGACCCGGGCCATCTCCTCGGCGGTGTCGAGGATCAGGACGGCATCGTCGCGGGTCAGGTCGGCGGCCGAGATGAGATGACGCTGCATCTGTCAGGCTCCGTAGGGCAGTTCGGGAGGAAGAGGGCAGACGGGCGCGCGCCGGGGCGCACGGAGCCGGCGTACGGCGGGTCCGTACGCCTCGGCCGGCTACTGGGCGGTCTGCTTGACGCCGAGCAGCACGGTGTCGCGACCGTCCTCCTCGGCGAGCTGGACCTTGACCGTCTCCCGCAGCGACGTGGGGAGGTTCTTGCCGACGTAGTCGGCGCGGATGGGCAGTTCGCGGTGGCCGCGGTCGACGAGGACCGCCAGCTGCACCGCGCGCGGGCGCCCGATGTCGTTCAGGGCGTCGAGGGCGGCGCGGATGGTGCGGCCGGAGAAGAGCACGTCGTCGACGAGGACGACCAGCTTGCCGTCGATGCCGTCACCGGGGATCTCGGTGCGGGCCAGGGCGCGCGGCGGCTGCATGCGCAGGTCGTCGCGGTACATGGTGATGTCGAGCGAGCCGACCGGGACCTTGCGTTCGGTGATCTGCTCGAGCTTGGCGGCGATCCGCCGGGCCAGGAAGACACCCCGGGTGGGAATGCCGAGGAGCACCACGTCGTCGGCGCCCTTGGCGCGTTCGACGATCTCGTGGGCGATGCGGGTCAGCACCCGCGCGATGTCGGGGGCCTCGAGAACGGGCCTCGCATCGGACGCTTGCGCGTCGGCGTGCGTGTCCATACGAAACGGACCTCCTTCTCCGCCTCACGGGACGGACCTTAAAGGACGTCGGGATTGCGCCATCCACGGTAGCAGGCCCGTGACGACACGCCGCATCACCCCCCTGCCGCACCGATCTCACCCACTTGGCGCAATGTGCCGCCACTAGCACGGAAGCGTCGGTGTGGACCATTCGGCTTGACGCGCCAGAGTAACGCTGCGTAACCTCACAGTGAGTTACCAGCCGCGCGGCCTGGAACCCAAGCCAGACGCGTCGACACAGTGCCGGGGAGCTATATGTCCAGCGAATACGCCAAACAGCTCGGGGCCAAGCTCCGGGCGATCCGCACCCAGCAGGGCCTTTCCCTCCACGGTGTCGAGGAGAAGTCCCAGGGACGCTGGAAGGCGGTCGTGGTCGGTTCCTACGAGCGCGGCGACCGAGCCGTGACCGTGCAGCGTCTCGCCGAGCTGGCGGATTTCTACGGCGTGCCGGTGCAGGAGCTGCTCCCGGGCACGACCCCGGGCGGCGCGGCCGAGCCGCCGCCGAAGCTGGTCCTGGACCTGGAGCGGCTGGCCACGGTGCCGGCCGAGAAGGCGGGCCCGCTGCAGCGCTACGCGGCCACGATCCAGTCCCAGCGCGGCGACTACAACGGCAAGGTGCTCTCGATCCGCCAGGACGACCTGCGCACCCTCGCCGTCATCTACGACCAGTCGCCTTCGGTCCTCACCGAGCAGCTGATCAGCTGGGGCGTGCTGGACGCGGACGCGCGGCGCGCGGTGGCCACCCACGAGGAGAGCTGACCGCCCTCGCAGGCCCGGCAGGGCTGAGCAGAAACGTACCGTCGGGGTGGCCGGAACCATACGGGTTCCGGCCACCCCAACGGCGTTGTGGGGGCCTGAGCGGCTCCCTGGGTCCGGGAACGCCGAAGGGCCCGCAGCGGTCTCGCTGCGGGCCCTTCGGCGTGTTTTCCGTCTCTCAGGCCTGGTTCCCTCAGGCCTCGTCGCGGCGCAGCGACGGCTTGAGGTCCTTCAGCCGGCCGAGCAGGCCGTTGACGAACGAGGGCGACTCGTCCGTGGAGAACTCCTTCGCCAGCTGCACCATCTCGTCGAGGACGACGGCGTCCGGGGTCTCGTCGACCCAGATCAGCTCGTAGGCACCGAGTCGCAGGATGTTGCGGTCCACGACCGGCATCCGGTCGAGCGTCCAGCCGACCGAGTACTGCGCGATCAGCTCGTCGATGCGCTGCGCGTACTTCGCGTAGCCCTCGACCAGCTGCATCGTGTACTCGCTCACCGGCGGCTGCCGGGGGTCGGTCCGCGACAGCCGGATCCAGTCCGCGAGGACCGTCTGGACGTCGGCGCCGCGCTGGTCACCCTCGAAGAGGATCTGGAAGGCGCGCTTGCGGGCCGTGTTGCGGGCAGCCACGGTTAGCTGTTCACCCGGCCGAGGTAGTCGCTGGTGCGGGTGTCGACCTTGATCTTCTCACCGGTGGTGATGAAGAGCGGGACCTGGATCTGGTGGCCGGTCTCCAGGGTGGCGGGCTTGGTGCCGCCGGTGGAGCGGTCGCCCTGGACGCCCGGCTCGGTCTCGGCGACGGTCAGCTCGACGGCGGCCGGCAGCTCGACGAAGAGCACCTCGCCCTCGTGCTGGGCGACCGTGGCCTCGAAGCCCTCGATCAGGAAGTTGGCGGCGTCGCCGACGACCTTGCGGTCGATGTGCAGCTGGTCGTAGGTCTCCAGGTCCATGAAGACGAAGTAGTCGCCGTCCATGTAGGAGAACTGCATGTCCCGCTTGTCGACGGTGGCCGTTTCGACCTTGACGCCGGCGTTGAAGGTCTTGTCGACGACCTTGCCGGAGAGCACGTTCTTGAGCTTGGTGCGCACGAAGGCCGGGCCCTTGCCGGGCTTGACGTGCTGGAACTCGACGACGGACCAGAGCTGGCCGCCTTCGAGCTTGAGCACCATGCCGTTCTTGAGGTCGTTCGTGGAAGCCACGGTTGCGGAATCTCCTGGACTGACGTACGACCCCGGGTCACGCGCTACAGCGCGAGCAGCTCCTTGGTCGTGATGGTGAGTAGCTCGGGTCCGCCGTCCGCCTCGGGGCGTACGACGAGCGTGTCATCGATCCGGACACCGCCCCGGCCCGGGAGGTGGACCCCCGGCTCGACGGTGACCGGCACGCAAGCGTCCAGTTTACCCATGGCCGCGGGACTCAACTGAGGGTCCTCGTCGATTTCGAGCCCGACCCCGTGTCCGGTGAGCCGGGTCAGGCCCTCGGTGTACCCGGCGGAGTCCAGCACCTGCCGTGCCGCGCGGTCCACGTCCCGGCAGGCGACGCCGGGTGCGAGGGCCTCCCGGCCGGCGCGCTGGGCGGCGAAGACCAGGTCGTACAGCTCGATCTGCCAGTCGGCCGGGGCCGTGCCGATGACGAACGTGCGGCCGATCTCGCAGCGGTAGCCGCGGTAGGTGGCGCCGAGGCAGACGGAGAGGAAGTCCCCCTCCTCGACACGGCGGTCGGTGGGGCGGTGAGCGCGCCGCCCGGCGTGCGGGCCGGTGGCCACCGAGGTCGGGAAGGCCGGGCCGTCGGCGCCGTGGTCGACGAGGCGCCGCTCCAGCTCCAGGGCCAGGTGGCGTTCGGTGCGGCCGACGAGGATGGACTCCAGCAGTTCGCCGAGGGCCTGGTCGGCGATCTCGGCGCCGATGCGCAGGCAGGAGATCTCCTCCTCGTCCTTGACCACCCGGAGCTGTTCGACGGCGTACCCGAGGCCGGCCAGGCGCAGCCGGGGGGCGACCGAGGCGAGGGCGCGGTGGCGGGCGACGGTGAGGTGGTGCTCCTCCACGGCGAGGGTGTCGGCGCCCTGGGCGGTGGCGAGCCCGGCGGCCGCGACGGCCGGGTCGCCGCCGTTGCCGGGCAGGGTGTGCACCCGCAGCGCCTCGTCGGGCCGTGGCCGGCCGGGGCGGTCCTCCGGCGGGTCGCCGCAGACCAGCAGGTCGTGCTCCTCGGTCCTGCCGATCAGCAGGACGGCGCCCTGGGGGGCGGCGCCCGCGAGGTAGCGCACATTGGCGGGGCGGGAGACGAGCGCCGCCGCGCTGCCGCTCGCGTTGCAGCAATCCCGTAGCCGCGTCCGGCGGGCCGCGTACACCTCTGACATGAGCCGAGCCTATGAGCTCCGCCGGTTTTGTGCCGGTTGAGGGCGCCTGAGTGGGCGGTGCCCGGATTGTCCGGGCTGGTGGGGTGCCGTTCGGGGGGTGCCCGGCGGGACTGTGTGCCGTCCGCGGCCGGGTGGGAGTCGACGGCGCAGTCCCCCGCGCCCTTTCAGGCCGGCTCAACTCCCGGCGTTCACCACTTCGGAGGGCTGGCTATCGCCCGGGCCAGGACCTCGTCCAGGACGCGGGCCGTCTCGGGGATGTCGAGCTGGGAGTTGTCGATGATCGGCAGACCGGAGCCGTACCAGCCGGCCATGCGGCCGTGGATGCGGGCGACCTCCTCGTCGGTGAGGCGGCGGTTGCCGGTGCGCTCGGCGTTGCGCTCCAGGACGATGTCGAGGCCCGGCAGCAGCACGACCGGCAGCAGGCCGGGGCCGACGTGCCGTTTCCAGCCGCCGAGGCCGACGACGGGCCGGTCGGGGAAGACGGCGTCGTCGAGGATGCACGAGATACCGTTGGCGAGGAAGTTGCGCGCGGCGAAGCCGCAGGTGCGGCGGGCCAGGCGGTACTGGGCCTCGGAGTTGTCGTTCCAGCCGGACTGGGGGTCGGCGAAGCCCGAGCGGACCCATTCGCGCACGTCGTCGAGGCTGATGTGGGCGGTGGGCACCCGGCGGTGGTCCGCCCAGTACTTGGCGACGCTGGTCTTGCCCGCGCCCGCCGGGCCGATCAGCAGCACGGCCAGGGTCGTGGTGGCCGGGTCGGGTGCGGCGGCCGTGGCGGGGGGTGCGCTGGGCGCGGCGACGGGACCGCCGGGGGGCAGCGGCACGTGGCCGGTGGTGTCCGGCGCGGGGGGGACCTGGGGGACCTGCGTGTGCTGCGGGGCGGCGGGCTGCGGGCCGGGGTAGCCCGGCGGGGGCACGGGGATGGATCCCCGGGGTCCGCCCGGGGGGTGCGGGCCCGGGTGATGTGCGGCCGGCTGCCAGCCGGCGGCCGGTCCGTGCCCCGGCTGGTGGGGCGGCGGCAGCGGAGAACCCACTGCGTGCTGCATCCGGTGCCACTCCGTCTCGTCATCTGCTGCTCGTTCACCGACGGGGCCTGCCCCGCCCGCTACCGAACGGTACCGTCCCCGGCCGTCCTTTGGTGAAACGGCCGGGAGCGGCCCGAAGTGCCCGGCGGCGTACGGCGCATCGGGCCCACGACGTGCCGGGAGACCTACTGGCCCACTTCGCCGTACGCGGCGAGCAGCACCGCCGGGTCGGGGCCCTCCAGGACGGTGGGCTTGGCCAGCCCGTCCAGCACGATGAAGCGCAGCAGGTCGCCGCGGGACTTCTTGTCGACCTTCATGGTCTCCAGCAGCTTGGGCCACTGGTCGTAGCGGTAGTGCAGCGGCAGGCCCACCGATTCGAGGATGGTGCGGTGGCGGTCGGCGGTGGCGTCGTCCAGCCGCCCGGCGAGGCGGCCCAGCTCGGCGGCGAAGTGCATGCCGACCGAGACGGCCGCGCCGTGCCGCCACTTGTACCGCTCGTTCTTCTCGATGGCGTGGCCGAGGGTGTGGCCGTAGTTGAGGATCTCCCGCAGACCGGACTCCTTCAGGTCGGCGGAGACCACGTCGGCCTTGACCCGGATCGAGCGTTCGATGAGCTCGGCGGTGTGCGGCCCGGCCGGGGTGCGCGCGGCCTGCGGGTCCTCCTCGATGAGGTCGAGGATCACCGGGTCGGCGATGAATCCGGCCTTGATGACCTCCGCGAGCCCGGAGACGTAGTCGTTGACCGGCAGCGAGTCCAGCGCGGCCAGGTCGCACAGCACCCCGGCGGGCGGGTGGAAGGCCCCGACCAGGTTCTTGCCCTCGGCGGTGTTGATGCCGGTCTTGCCGCCGACCGCCGCGTCCACCATCGCCAGGACGGTGGTCGGGATCGCGATCCAGCGCACCCCGCGCAGCCAGGTCGCCGCCACGAAACCGGCCAGGTCGGTGGTCGCGCCGCCGCCGACGCCGACGAGGACGTCGGTGCGGGTGAAGCCGGACTGGCCGAGCGCCTTCCAGCAGTAGGCGGCGACCTCGGCGGTCTTGGCCTCCTCGGCGTTGGGCACCTGGATGGCGATCGCCTCGTAGCCCTGCTCGGCGAGGTCGGCGCGCAGCGCCTCACCGGTCTCGGCCAGCGCCTCGGGGTGGACGACCGCGACCCGCTTGGCCTTCGTGCCGATCAACCCGGCGAGTTCGCCGAGGAGTCGGCGGCCGACCAGCACCTCGTACGGCTCGCTGCCCGCGGTGCCGCCGACCTGGATCCGGGTGACGTCCTCGCTCATGCTTCCTTCAACTCCAGTGCGTCCAGGGCGGCTCGGGTGACCTCGTCGGGGGTGCGCCCGTCGGTGGGCACGACGGCCGTGGCGACCTCCTCGTACAGGTGCCGGCGGGCCTCCATCAGTTCGCGCCACTGCTTGCGCGGGTTGACCGCCAGCAGCGGCCGGGCCGCGTTGAGGCCGGTGCGCTTGACGGCCTCCTCGACGTCCATCGACAGGTACACCACGCGCTGCCCGGCGAGCAGGGCCCGGGTGTCCGCGTCCAGGATCGCGCCGCCGCCCAGGGCCAGGATCCCGTCGTGCTCGGCGAGCGCCCGGCGCACGGCCTCCTTCTCCAGGGCACGGAAGGCGGGCTCGCCCTCCTCGACGAAGATGTCGGCGATGGACCGCCCCTCGGCGGCGACGATGTCGTCGTCGGTGTCCCGGTAGCCCACCGCGAGCCGCTCGGCCAGCAGTCGCCCGACGGTGGACTTGCCCACGCCCATCGGCCCGACCAGGACGATCAGCGGTGCGCTCACCGGATGGCCAGGTTGTCGAGGTAGCCGCGTACGTTGCGGCGGGTCTCGGCCACACTGTCGCCGCCGAACTTCTCCGCCACCGCGTCCGCCAGCACCAGCGCCACCATCGCCTCCGCCACGATCCCGGCCGCGGGCACCGCGCACACGTCGGAGCGCTGGTGGTGGGCCTGGGCGGGCTCGCCGGTGGTGACGTCCACGGTCTGCAGCGCCCGCGGCACGGTCGCGATCGGCTTCATCGCGGCCCGCACCCGCAGCAGCTCACCGGTGGACAGGCCGCCTTCGGTGCCGCCGGAGCGGCCCGTGGCCCGCTTGATGCCCTCCGGTGTGGTGACGATCTCGTCGTGCGCCTGGGAGCCGGGCACGCGCGCCAGGTCGAAACCGTCGCCGACCTCGACACCCTTGATCGCCTGGATGCCCATGAGCGCGGCCGCCAGGCGGGCGTCCAGCCGCCGGTCCCAGTGCACGTGCGAGCCGAGGCCCACCGGCACGTCGTAGGCCAGCACCTCCACCACACCGCCGAGGGTGTCGCCGTCCTTGTGGGCCTGGTCGATCTCGGCGACCATCGCCTTCGAGGCGTCGGCGTCCAGGCAGCGCACCGGGTCCGCGTCCAGCTTCGCCACGTCCGCCGGGGTCGGGTACACCCCGTACGGCGCCTTCGCCCCCGCCAGCTCCACCACATGGGAGACGATTTCGATGCCCGCCGTCTCCTTCAGGTACGACCGGGCCACCGCTCCGAGGGCGACACGAGCGGCGGTCTCCCGGGCGGAGGCCCGCTCCAGCACCGGCCGGGCCTCGTCGAAGCCGTACTTCTGCATGCCCGCCAGATCGGCGTGGCCGGGGCGGGGCCGGGTCAGCGGGGCGTTGCGGGCCAGCCCGGCCAGCACCTGGGGGTCCACCGGGTCGGCCGCCATGACCTGCTCCCACTTCGGCCACTCGGTGTTGCCCACCATGATCGCCACCGGGGAGCCGAGAGTCAGGCCGTGCCGGACACCGCCCAGGAAGGTGACCTCGTCCCGCTCGAACTTCATCCGGGCACCGCGCCCGTAGCCCAGCCGCCGCCTCGCCAGATGGTCCGCCACCATGTCCGTGGTGATCGGCACGCCGGCGGGAAGACCCTCCAGCGTCGCGACGAGTGCGGGACCGTGGGACTCCCCCGCGGTCAGCCAGCGCAACCTGCTCAACGGTGCTCCTCAGTGCTCGCGCCCTGGTACTGCCCTGCGTACGCGCGTCCTCGCGTACGGCGACGGCCCGACCGGGTGCGCGGGCCCGGTCCGCCACCTCCGATCCTCCCACGTCCGGCACCGCTGCCGGCCGCGGGTTCCACCAGGCGGACGGCGCGATCAGGCCTGGCCGTCGCCCTGGCGCTGCTGCGGGGCGTACGCACCGAGGAAGTCGGCACCGCTGGGCTGCCGGGCGGGCTGCGGGGCCTGGGGAGCGTGCGCGCCCAGGAAGTCGGCACCGCTCGGCTGCTGCTGAGCCTGCTGCTGCGGTGCGTAGGCGCCGAGGTAGTCGGCGCCCCGGCCCTGCCCGTACTGCGCCGCCGCGTGGATGGGCTGCCCGCTGCGGACCGCGCGCCGGTAGGCGAGCTTGCGCTTCAGCTTGACGACCCAGGACGCGACGACGGCGAGCACGATCAGGCCGAGCACCACCAGCCGGACCCAGTCGGGCAGGAACCACAACAGAGCCTCGAAGATCTCGCCCTTGACGGACGCCTGAGGCATGCCTGCGGACATGAAACGTTTCCCCTCCCGTTCCGCCCCCTGCGGAACCGAACAGGGATCCTAGCGCTCCGCGAGCGCCCGCTCCCCCGCTTTCCGCATCGCGTGCAGCGGCGCCGGGGCCCGCCCCGTCATCTGCTCGACCTGGAGCACCGCCTGGTGCACCAGCAGGTCGAGGCCGCTGACGACGGCACCGCCGTACGCCGACCAGCGCGCGGCGAGGACGGTCGGCCAGGGGTCGTAGAGCACGTCGAAGAGGGCCGCCGGGCGCTCCGGGACGGCCCCGGCGAGGGCGTCGGTGGCGCCGGCCGGCGTGGTGCTGACGACGAGCGGGGCACGCAGGGCCTGCTCGGCGTCGGCCCAGTCGGCGATGCGCACCGCGACGTCCAGCCGCTCGGCCCACTGCCGCATCTCGGCGGCCCGGGCCTGACTGCGTGCGTACACCGCGATCTCGCCGGTGCAGATCCGGGACAGCGCGGCCAGGGCGGAGGAGGCGGTGGCGCCCGCGCCGAGGATCGCCGCGCCGTCCACGCTGTCGATGCCGTGCTCGCGCAGGGCCGCGACCATGCCGGGGATGTCGGTGTTGTCGCCGGTCCTGCGGCCGTCCCCGGTGAGCACGACGGTGTTGACGGCGTCGACCGAGGCCGCGGTCGCGCTTATCTCGTCGAGCAGCGGGATCACGGCCCGCTTCAGCGGCATGGTCAGCGAGAGCCCGGCCCACTCGGGGCCGAGCGTCTCGAAGAAGCCGGGCAGCGCGTTCTCGTCCACCTCGAAGCGGTCGTACGTCCACTCCCGCAGGCCCAGCTCGGCGTACGCGGCGCGGTGCAGCACCGGGGAGAGGGAGTGGGCGATCGGGGAGCCGAGAACGGCGGCTCGGCGCGGTGCGGACATCGGAGGGTTCCTCAGTTTTTCCTCGAGGCGTTGAACTGCTCGACCAGCTTCTGGTGTTCGGCGTTGGTCCGGGTGAACTTGCTGGTCTTCCCGTCGAGCGAGATGAAGTAGTACCAGCCGTCGTGTGTCGGGTCGAGGGCGCCCTTGATCGCGTCCTCACCCGGGTTGTCGATCGGTCCGGGCGGCAGGCCCTTGTAGTAGTACGTGTTGTACGGGTTGTCGTACGTGCGCAGCTCTGCCAGCGACAGGTCGATCTTGCTCTGGTTCTTGATGTAGTTGTACGTGGAGTCGAACTCCAGCATGCCGTTGGTCTGCGGGTTGCCGGGCTTCATCCGGTTGTAGACGACCTCGGCCATCTTGCGGAAGTCGCTGTGACTGGTGCCCTCGGCCTGGACCAGGCTGGCCGCCGTGATCAGTTGCCAGGGGCCCTCGAGTCCGAGGCTCTCGGCCTTTTTCTCGACGCCGAGCCGGGTGTAGGTCGCGTTGGCCCGCGCCACCATCTTCTTCAGGACGTCTTCGGGCTTCTGGCCCTTGGTGACGCCGTAGCTGGAGGGGTAGAGGAACCCTTCCAGCGGGTCCTTGACGTTCTTGTGGTTCATCGCCCAGGCGGGCAGGCCGAGCTTCTTCCAGTCCTTCCTGGCCACCGCGGCGGTGGTGCCGTCCTTGAGCTGCAGCCGCTTGTCGATGAGGCGGTAGACGTCGGCGTTGCGCCGGCCCTCGGCGATGATCAGGTTGTCACGGCTCTCCGGGCTGAGCATCAGTTCGACCGCGGCGGCGGCCGACATCTGCTTCTGGAGCGTGTAGACGCCGTCCTGGATGGTCTTGCCCCGCGGGTTGCTCTGCTGGGCCGCGACGAAGGCATCGACGCTTTTGACCACGCCCGCCGCCTTCAGCGCCCGGCCGATGGTGTACCCGTCCGCGCCCTGCGGGATCTCGACGGTCACCTGCTGGCCGTTGCCGTCGCCGGCGAAGTCCGGGGCCGCGCCGAAACGATCCTGGTAGAACTGGTACCCGAAGTAGCCGGCACCGGCCAGACCGCCGCCGAGGACCAGGACGACCACCAGGCAGGCGACGCCGTTGCGTCCCTTCTTGCCCTTGCCGCCCTTGCCTCCGCGGCCCCGCCGGTCGCCGCGCCCGCGACGGTCGTCCGCCTCGTCGTCGTCGAAGCCGTCGTCCTCGCCCTCGTCGCCCGCGAAGAAGGCGTGTTCGCCCTGGTCGGGCCCCGGGTCCCAGTCGGTCTCCGGCTCCGCTTCGGCGCGCCGCCGGCCGTGCGGCTCGGGGGGCGGATAGGCGTCCGGCGTGGCGTAGTGGTCGGGCTGGTGACCGGTGTCGTAGGCGCCCTGCTGCCCGTAGGGGTCCGCCGGGTCGGCGGGGTACGGGGCCTGCTGCTGACCGCCCTGAGCCCAGCCGCCGTCGCCGTACTGCTGCCGGCCGTCGTCGTACTGCTGCTGGTACCCGTGGCCCTGCTGGTGCCCGTCGCCCTGGGATCCGTGGCCCTGCTGGTGTCCCTGGGCCGCGTACTGCTGGTCGTACGGGTGGTACTGCTGCGGCTGCCCGTACCCGCCCTGATCGCCGGTGCCCCAGTCGCCGTACTGCGGCTGCTGCGGCTGCTCTGGATAGTGCTGCGGCTGGCCGCCGTAGGGGGACTGCTGACCCACCTGGGCCTGCTGTCCTCCCCATCCGCCGTCCCCGTACAACGGGTCGTCCGGATGCCACGGTTCGGAGCCTTGGCCCCGGCCATACTCAGTCATCGATCCCCTAGAGCCGCGAGGCGGCGGTCGCCCGGCTTCCCGGCTCGGCTCCCGTCCCGCCTCTCTCTGTGCGTCGGCTGTCGAACACCGGCGCATCGCGCGGAACGTTACCGTATCGCGATCAGATGACCACTTCGACGCCTTCACCGGGTGCTTTGCCTGACATCCGTTCGGATTCGAGCGCCTGTTGCAGGATGACCACCGCGGCCGCCTGGTCGATGACGGACCTGCCCTTCCTGGTCTTCACGCCGGAGGCGCGCAGTCCCTGACTGGCCGTCACCGTTGTCATGCGTTCATCGACCAGTCTGACCGGAACCGGCACGATCATGCGTGCGAGTTCCTGGGCGAAGGCTCGGACCTTGACCGCTGCCGGGCCCTCGCCGCCCTTCAGGGAGCGCGGCAGACCGACGACGACCTCGATCGGCTCGTACTCCTCGACGAGCTGCTTCAGCCGTCGCCGAGCTGCGGGGATGTCCCGTCCGGGGACCGTCTCCACCGGGGTGGCGAGGATCCCGTCGGGGTCGCACGAGGCGACCCCGATGCGGGCGTCCCCGACGTCGATCGCGAGTCGACGTCCTCTGCGCATCTTCTCGGCCGTTTCTTACTTGGCGGTCTCGGCGACGAGGCGCTCGACGGCGTCGATGGCCTCGCCCACGGCGGCCGGGTTCTGGCCGCCGCCCTGGGCGACGTCGGGCTTGCCGCCACCGCCGCCACCGAGGGTCTTGGCGGCGGTGCGGACCAGGTCACCGGCCTTCAGACCGCGCTCGCGGGCGGCGTCGTTGGTGGCGATGACCGTCAGCGGCTTGCCGTTGTTGACGGTGAACAGGGCGACCACGGCGGCCCGGCCGCCCTGGATGCGGCCACGCACGTCGAGGACCAGCTTGCGCAGGTCGTCGGCGGTCGTGCCGTCCGGCACCTGGCCGGTGACCACGGCGACGCCATGGACGTCCTTGGCGGACCCGGCGAGTCCGGCGGCGGCCTGCAGCACCTTCTCGGCGCGGAACTTCTCGATCTCCTTCTCGGCGTCCTTCAGCCGGGCGAGCATGCCGGAGATCTTCTCGGGCAGCTCCTCCGGGCGGCCCTTGAGCAGCTCGGTGAGCTGGTTGACGACCGTGTGCTCGCGGGCGAGGAAGTGGTAGGCGTCCACGCCGACCAGGGCCTCGATCCGGCGCACACCGGAGCCGATGGAGGACTCGCCGAGCAGCTTCACCAGGCCCAGCTGGGCGGTGTTGTGCACGTGCGTGCCGCCGCACAGCTCCTTGGAGAAGTCGCCGATGGTCACCACGCGCACGCGCTCGCCGTACTTCTCGCCGAACTCGGCGATGGCGCCCTGCTTCTTGGCCTCGTCGAGGCTCATGATGTCGGCGCGCACGTCGAGGTCGCGGGCGAGCACCTCGTTGATCTTCTGCTCGACGTCCAGCATCACCGTCTGCGGTACGGCGGACGGCGAGCCGAAGTCGAAGCGGAACCGGCCGGGCTGGTTCTCGGAACCGGCCTGGGCGGCCGTCGGGCCGAGGGCGTCGCGCAGGGCCTGGTGGGTGAGGTGGGTGGCCGAGTGGGCCCGGGCGATGGCCTTGCGGCGGCGGGCGTCGATGGAGGCGTGGGCCTTGGCGCCGACCGTCACCTCGCCGACCTGGACGACGCCCTTGTGGACGTAGACGCCCGGGACCGGCTTCTGGCAGTCGCGGACCTCGATGACGGCACCGGCGTCGGTCCTGATGCGGCCGGTGTCGCCGATCTGGCCGCCGCCCTCGGCGTAGAAGGGCGTGCGGTCGAGGACGACCTCGACCTCGTCGCCCTCGGTGGCGGCCGGGGAGGAGACGCCGTCGACGAGGAGGCCGACGACGGTGGACTCGCCCTCGGTGTCGGTGTAGCCGATGAAGTCGGTGGCACCGGCCCGGTCGGCGATCTCGCGGTAGGCGCCGAGGTCGGCGTGGCCGGTCTTCTTGGCCTGGGCGTCGGCCTTGGCGCGCTCCCGCTGCTCCTTCATCAGGCGGCGGAAGCCCTCCTCGTCCACGGACAGCCCCTGTTCGGCGGCCATCTCGAGGGTGAGGTCGATCGGGAAGCCCCAGGTGTCGTGGAGCAGGAAGGCCTTGTCGCCGGAGAGCACGGTGCCGCCGGCGGCCTTCGTCTCGGTGACGGCCGTGTCGAGGATGTTGGTGCCGGCCTTCAGCGTCTTGAGGAAGGCGGCCTCCTCGGCGAGGGCGACCTTCTCGATGCGCTCGCGGTCGGTGATGAGCTCGGGGTACTGCCGGCCCATCATGCCGATCACGACGTCGATGAGGTCCTTGACGACCGGCCCGGTGGCGCCGAGCAGGCGCATGTTGCGGATGGCGCGGCGCATGATCCGGCGCAGCACGTAGCCGCGGCCCTCGTTGCCGGGGGTGACGCCGTCGCCGATGAGCATGACGGCGGTGCGCATGTGGTCGGTGACCACGCGCAGGGACACGTCCGAGTCGTGGGCGTCGCCGTAGCGCACGCCGGTCAGCTCGGTGGCCTTGTCGATGACGGCCATCGAGGTGTCGATCTCGTACATGTTCTGCACGCCCTGCAGAATCATGGCGAGCCGCTCGAGGCCGAGGCCGGTGTCGATGTTCTTGCTCGGCAGGTCGCCGAGGATCTCGAAGTCCTCCTTGCCGGTGCCCTCGCCTCGCTCGTACTGCATGAAGACGAGGTTCCAGATCTCCACGTACCGCTCGTCGTTGACGGCGGGGCCGCCCTCGACGCCGAACTCGGGGCCGCGGTCGTAGTTGATCTCGGAGCAGGGACCGCACGGGCCGGGCACGCCCATGGACCAGAAGTTGTCCTTCTTGCCGAGGCGCTGGATGCGCTCCTTGGGCACCCCGACGACGTCGTGCCAGATCTGCTCGGCCTCGTCGTCGTCCTGGTAGACGGTGATCCAGAGCTTCTCCGGTTCCAGGCCGTAACCGCCCTTGTCCTGGGGCGTGGTGAGCAGCTCCCAGGCGAGCTTGATGGCGCCTTCCTTGAAGTAGTCGCCGAAGGAGAAGTTGCCGCACATCTGGAAGAACGTGCCGTGCCGCGTGGTCTTGCCGACCTCTTCGATGTCGGGTGTGCGCACGCACTTCTGCACGCTGGTGGCGCGCGGGAACGGCGGCGTTGTCTCGCCCAGGAAGTAGGGCTTGAAGGGCACCATGCCGGCGTTGACCAGGAGCAGAGTCGGGTCGTCCGCGATGAGCGACGCCGAAGGGACGACGGTGTGCCCGCGCTCCTCGAAGAAGCTCAGCCAGCGACGGCGGATCTCAGCCGACTCCATCAGTGGTCCTCATTCCGGTTGTACGGGTACGTCGGGTACGTCGAGCCCTCGACGTACGGGGGGCTGTTGCGGTTCTCGATGGCGGCGTGCCGCCGGGTTGCCGGGAGTTCACGGCCGGGGACGGGGGCGTTGAGCCCGAGCGCGTCGCCCAACTCGGCTTCCCGCTGCGCCATGTTGTCGCGGACGTCGAGCGCGAAGCCCACCGCGCGGTCCTTCAGCCGGTGCCCTGCCTCGACGGCCTTGTTCGCCGCCGCGTGGGCGAGGCTCTCGGGGGTGAGCTGCTTGAGCTTCCGGTTGACCTTGGTGGTGGCCCACACGCCGGCGGCGACGCCGGTGGTGAACCAGAACGTACGGCGGAACATGTCTGGGTCAGTCCCTCTTTCCGCGGAAGGTGCGCTTCGTGCGTCGTGCGGCCGGGACGGTGCGGCCGACGATGACGGTTCGCCTGGACGCCCGGGCGGGCACGTCCTCCTCCTTGCGCCCGGCGAGGGCCTGGCGCACGCCGTAGCCGAAGGCGGCGACCTTGACCAGGGGGCCGCCGAAGGTGGAGGCGACGGTGGTGGACAGCGCGGAGGCGTTGGACGTGACCTCCTGGACGTCGGAGGCGATCGCGTCGACCCGCTCGAGCTGGGTCTGCGCGGAGCGCACCGCCGCGGAGGCGTCGGCCAGCAGCGGGACGGCCTGGTCGGTCACGTCCGCCACGAGCTTGGTGGTCGCCCTGAGCGTCTGGGCCAGCCTCGCCAGCGCGACGGCGAGGAAGGAGACCAGGATCGCCCAGAACACGGCCACCAGGATTCCGGCCACCTCTCCACCGGACACTGTGTGCACCCGCTCCCTGAAACGTGCCTGCGTAGCTGCCTGAACATCGAGAAAGTCGTGTGACCGAGCCTATCGCGCCGGGGATGGCGCTCCGTACCCGATTACGGGTGCCACGATCCGGGCGCCACAGGCGCGAAAGCCCGTCGTCCCCCCACCCGGAGAGGGCGGGGCGACGACGGGCTGCGGTACCGCTCGCCTGCTGGGATCAGCGGGCGTAGTACTCGACGACGAGCTGCTCGTCGCAGACCACCGGGATCTCCTTGCGGTTCGGCTCGCGGTCCAGGCGGAACGCCAGGGCCTTGAGGTTCACCTGAAGGTAGCGCGGGGTCTCGCCGTCGGGGGCGAAACCGCCCTCACGGGCGATCTGGAAGAGCGTCTTGTCCTTGCTGCGGTCGCGGACCTGCACGACGTCGTCCGGGCGGACACGGAAGGAGGGCTTGTCGACCTTCTTGCCGTTGACCTGGATGTGGCCGTGGGTGACCATCTGGCGGGCCTGGTAGATCGTGCGGGCGATGCCGGAGCGCAGGACCAGCGCGTCGAGGCGCTTCTCCAGCTCCACGATCAGGGCCTCACCGGTCTTGCCCTGCACCTTGGACGCGCGCTCGTAGGCGCGGACCAGCTGGCGCTCGGAGATGTCGTACTGGGCGCGCAGACGCTGCTTCTCGAGCAGTCGGACCTTGTAGTCCGAGTTCTGCTTGCGGCCGCGGCCGTGCTCACCCGGCGGGTAGGGGCGGGCCTCGAAGTACTTGACGGCCTTCGGGGTCAGCGCGATGCCGAGGGCACGCGACTTCTTGACCTTGGGGCGGGACTGA
The DNA here is from genome assembly GCF_040678435.1 of Streptomyces sp. NPDC052682. Taxonomy (NCBI): domain Bacteria; kingdom Bacillati; phylum Actinomycetota; class Actinomycetes; order Kitasatosporales; family Streptomycetaceae; genus Streptomyces; species Streptomyces sp. NPDC052682. Next base: position 118,455 of record NZ_JBFATS010000019.1, read on the forward strand.
TTCGCCATGTTCTCTTTCCTAGGTGTTCCGGCTCCCCAGGGTTAGGGGAGGTCGCATCCGCAGCCGGGAAAACCCGCCGGGCCCGCTGGGCCTGGCCGGGCAGCCGCTTCCCTGGTCTGGGCACATACGTGCAGCACGCGAGTGGCCCACCGACCTGTCCCGGAGCTCCGGGTGGTGGTGGGCTGCCCGCGACACCGTTCGCCGGTGCGCGACGCTCCTGGAGATCCCCGCCCGGGGGCCGGGTCTCCGGCTGGGTGTCCCGCTCTGGGGTGCCGGCTCCCCCTGCTGGGGTGCCGGACACGGGACTCAGCACTTCGGAAAAGTCTACAGGGTGCTCAGGACCGCTTTCGACCGAGGTGTTTCCGGGTCCACTCGACGGCGTCGGCGTACCGCGCCTCGGCGCCGTGCCGGGTCGGTGTGTAGTACTCGCGGTCCTTCAGGGCGTCCGGGGCGTACTGCTGGGCAGCGATGCCCTCGGGCACGTCGTGCGGGTAGACGTACCCCTGCCCGTGCCCGAGCTTGGAGGCGCCCTTGTAGTGGGAGTCGCGCAGGTGCGCGGGCACGGGCCCGGCCAGTCCCTTGCGTACGTCGTCCAGGGCGGCGCCGATCGCGGTGGTCGCGGAGTTGGACTTGGGGGCGAGGGCGAGGGCGATGGTGGCGTGGCTGAGGGTGAGGGCCGCCTCGGGGAAGCCGATCATGGCGACGGCCTGGGCGGCGGCGACCGCGAGGGGCAGGGCGGTGGGGTCGGCCAGACCGATGTCCTCGCTGGCGGAGATCATCAGGCGGCGGGCGATGAAGCGGGGGTCCTCGCCGGCCTCGATCATGCGGGCCAGGTAGTGCAGGGCGGCGTCGACGTCGGAGCCGCGGATGGACTTGATGAGGGCGCTGGCCACGTCGTAGTGCTGGTCGCCGTCGCGGTCGTACTTCACTGCGGCCCGGTCGACCGTCTCCTCCAGGGTCGTCAGGGTCACCTCCGCCTCGCCCTTGTCGAGGGCGGCCCCGGCGGCGGCCTCCAGGGCCGTGAGCGCGCGGCGGGCGTCGCCGCCGGCGATGCGCAGCAGGTGGTTCTCGGTGTCCTCGGGGAGGGTGACGGCGCCCTTCAGGCCGCGCTCGTCGGTGAGGGCGCGCCGCAGCAGGCCCCGGATGTCGTCGTCGGTGAGGGGTTCGAGCGTGAGGAGCAGCGAGCGGGACAGGAGCGGGGAGATCACCGAGAAGTACGGGTTCTCGGTGGTGGCCGCGATCAGGGTCACCCAGCGGTTCTCGACGGCCGGGAGGAGGGAGTCCTGCTGGGCCTTGCTGAAGCGGTGGATCTCGTCGAGGAAGAGGACGGTCTCCTTGCCGTAGCCGCCCGAGGCGCGGCGGGCCCCGTCGATGACCGCGCGGACCTCCTTGACGCCCGCGGTGATCGCCGACAGTTCCACGAAGCGCTTGTTGGTGGCCTTGGAGACGACGTACGCCAGGGTCGTCTTGCCGGTGCCGGGCGGGCCCCAGAGGATCACCGAGGAGGGGCCGGCCGGGCCGGAGCCGCCCTCGCCGACCAGTCTGCGCAGGGGCGATCCCGGCTTCAGCAGGTGCTGCTGGCCCACCACCTCGTCGAGGGTGCGCGGGCGCATCCGTACCGCCAGGGGGCTGCTGGACGGCTCCTTCTCCTGGCGTTCTTCTGCTGCGGCGGTGAACAGGTCGGGCTCCACGCTGAAACCCTAAGGCACCGCACTGACAGTCCGGGGCCGGCTGTCAGCTGGTCCAGAAGTCCCACCAGCGGGTGAGGATCAGCATGCCGATGATGCCGATGTGCAGGACCGGCATGACCCAGGTGAACTCGCCGAAGAAGCCCTTCAGCCAGCCGGGGGCGGGCAGGAAGCCCTTGCGGATGTTGAACGAGGTCACGTACCAGAACATGACGATCGTGGCGACCCAGGCCAGGCAGCACCACAGGCACAGCGCGTTGATCCGGTACAGCGACTGGAACATCAGCCAGGCGCAGAAGCTCACGCCGAACAGGCAGCCGGCGTTGAAGGTGAGCCAGTACCAGCGCGGGAAGCGGGCCCGGGCGAGCAGGCTCACACCGACACAGATGACGATGCCGTAGCAGACCAGGCCGAGCATCGGGTTGGGGAAACCGAAGACGGCGGCCTGCTTGCTCTCCATGACGCTGCCGCAGGAGACGACGGGGTTCAGACTGCACCCCGGCACGAACGTCCTGCCCTCGACCTTGGCCTCGAGGAGCTTGAACTTGTCGATCGTGATGACCCACGCGGCGAGCAGCCCGGCCGCGCCGGTGATCATCAGCAGCAGGGCGAACGCCCGGCTGCCGCCCTCGGCGCGCGGCTCCGGGTCGGCGCGCGCCGGCTCGGGCTCCGTGGAGACGTCGTGGACTGTCGTCTTGCTCATCACGCCGATTCCGTCACTTGAGGCCGGGAACATCTTCGGGCAGGGCCATTGTGCCGCACATGCGCCCCGCCCACCGTTCGATGGACATAAGCAAGTACGCAGGGTCGTCCCCCGGGGGTTCATTTCCGGCCGACACGCGTCGCGTCCCGGCACACACGACCGAACACGACCCGGTGGACGGGCCCACCTGGCAGGCCGCGTAGGTCTGCTGACGGCGCGGCGCCGTCGACCGGCTCCGGCGCGTACGCCCCGGGCGGTGCCGGGAGAGGCCGCCTCCGCAGGACCTGATGGATCGGTGGAGGCGGGCGGGGCGCGTGCCGGAGCAGGCTCGGCTGCCGGGTGATCGCACTGCCGGCGTTCTGCACCGACCGCTGCACCGATGGGCCCCTGTGGCGGGCGCGGCCGGCGCGGCGCGGTTGGTCGACCGCCCGAGGCGACGCCGGCGCGGCACCCGCGGGTCCGCGCGGGAGGCGGCGGTCCACAGGCCCAGGTCTGCCAAGACACCGGAAGCGGGCGGCGGCGCACGCTCGGCAGGAGCCGGTACACAGACAGGGGCGGCCGGGCGGCCATCTCCGCCAGGACCGCTGCGCCAGGAGCCCGGTCGACGCGCCAGCGTCCCACGGCGGGCGGTGCGACCTTTCGGCAGGGGCCGCGGCCTACGCCGTGAGCATGATGGAGGTGCCGAAGGATGCCAGGAAATTCTTCACGACACTCCTGGAGAACGGATCATCGCCCGGATCCCCGGGAGTGACGACGCTGACGGCGTAGTACTCGGACAACAGGAGCCGCGTCCCTTCGACCGCCGCCTCCGCCTCGGGAGAGGCGACGTGGATCCCGGAGACCGTCATCGCGTGCAGTGGCTGGGCGTGATGGCGATAGAACACGGCGTATGGCCCCTGCCCTGCGGCCTCGAGGGTGTAGCCGTGCTCCTCCCAGAAGGCCTCCATCGCCTGGCCGGAGGAGAAGGTGACAATACCCGAGAAGTCGTCATCCTCCGGTTCCGGCAGTCGCCAGTCTGCCGCGACGTCAGACCGGAACGGTTCCCCGCACAGGAAGAGCCCTGGCCACCGCTGCTGGCCGAGACGGACAAAACGGCGCATGGCCTCAGGGAACGACGCGTCCACGACGAAGTCCGTCGAGTGGCCTGTGAGATCCATGGGATTCCTCCGGAATTCTGGGGTGCCGTGGCCGTCGTGGACCGGTGCCGCGCCGGAGCAGTGACGAGGGACCGGTGCCTGCACACGGCACCGGCCCCCTCGTCGACGTCCTGCTAGCCCAGCCGGGCCTCCAGTTCCGCCACGATCTCGTTGACGCCCACCGCCGTCTGCTCGCCGGACTCCATGTCCTTCAGCTGTACGACGCCCTCGGCCAGATCCCGCTCCCCCGCCACGATCGTGTAGCGGGCGCCGCTGCGGTTGGCGTTCTTCATGGCGCCCTTGAGGCCCTTGCCGCCGTACGAGAAGTCGGCGGCGATGCCCACCTTGCGCAGCTCGGTGACCTTCGCGAACAGGACCCGGCGGGCCTCCTCGCCGAGCGGTACGGCGAACACGCTGGTGGCGGCGGGGAGTTGGAGCTCGACGCCCTCGGCCTCCAGGGCCAGCACCGTGCGGTCGACGCCCAGGGCCCAGCCGACGGACGGCAGGGCGGGGCCGCCGATCATCTCCGACAGACCGTCGTAGCGGCCGCCGCCACCCACCGCGGACTGGGAGCCGAGGCCGTCGTGGACGAACTCGAAGGTGGTCCGGGTGTAGTAGTCCAGGCCGCGCACCAGCTTCGGGTCGTCCTCGAAGGAGACGTCCGCCGCGCTGATCAGCTCGCGGACCTCCTCGTGGTAGGCCTTGCAGGCGTCGCACAGGTAGTCGCGCAGCAGCGGGGCGTCGGCCAGCTGCTTCTGCACCTCCTGGCGCTTGTCGTCCAGGACGCGCAGCGGGTTGATCTCCGCCCGGCGCAGGGTGTCCTCGTCGAGGTCCAGGCCGCGCAGGAAGTCCTGAAGCGCCTGCCGGTAGACCGGGCGGCACTCCTTGTCGCCCAGGCTGTTGAGGAGGATCCGGAAGTCGCGCAGGCCGAGCGAACGGTACGCCTGGTCGGCCAGGATGATCAGCTCGGCGTCCAGGGCCGGGTCCTCCGCGCCGATGGCCTCGGCGCCGACCTGGGAGAAGTGGCGGTAGCGGCCCTTCTGGGGGCGCTCGTAGCGGTAGTACGAGCCGGAGTACCAGAGCTTGACCGGGAGGTTGCCCGCCTTGTGGAGGTTGGCCTCCAGGGCCGCGCGCAGCACGGAGGCGGTGCCTTCGGGGCGCAGGGCCAGCTTGTCGCCGCCCTTGGTCTCGAAGGCGTACATCTCCTTGGTCACGATGTCGGTGGACTCGCCGACCCCGCGGGCGAACAGCTCGACGTTCTCGAAGCCAGGCGTCTCGATGTAGCCGTAGCCGGAGTTGCGCAGCGGGGCGGCGATGGCCTCGCGCACGGCGAGGTACTTGGCGGAGTCCGGCGGGATCAGGTCGTACGTGCCCTTGGGGGCCTTGAAGGTGCTCACGGAAGGTCTCGTCACATTCCTCGTCGGGGAGCCTCACCGGCTCCCGGGCCGGCCGCCACCTGCCGCAGGTAGGGGTTGGTGGCGCGTTCCCGGCCGATGGTCGTCTGGGGGCCGTGGCCGGACAGCACCACGGTCGAGTCGTCGAGCGGCAGGCACACGCGGGCCAGCGAGTCGAGCATCTCGGCCATGTCACCGCCGGGCAGGTCGGTGCGTCCGATGGAGCCGGCGAACAGCAGGTCGCCCGAGAACAGGATGGGCGGGATGTCCGCCGCCTCGGGCATGCCGAAGGTCACCGACCCCTTGGTATGGCCCGGCGCGTGCGAGACGGTGAGCTCCAGCCCCGCCAGCTCCAGCTTCGCCCCGTCGGTCAGCTCGCGGACGTCGTCCGGCTCCCCCACGGTCAGCTCGCCCAGCAGCGGCAGCCCGATGGAACGGCCGAGCGCCTTCTCCGGGTCGCTCATCATGTACCGGTCCTCGGGGTGGATCCAGGCCGGTACGTCGTGCGCGCCGCACACCGGGACGACCGAGGCCACGTGGTCCAGGTGGCCGTGGGTGAGGACGACGGCGACGGGCTTGAGCCGATGCTTCCTCAGCGTCTCCTCGACTCCGGGGGCCGCCTCGTGGCCCGGGTCGATGATCACGCACTCCTCACCGGCGGCGGGGGCGACGAGATAACAGTTCGTCCCCCAGGCCCCGGCGGGGAACCCGGCAATGAGCACGATCGTCCTTCGTTGTGTCGGTACGGGTGGGCTTGCCAGCGGGCAGCGCCCGTGGTCAGAGCCTACCGGCGGTCCCGAATCCTCAGCGAACCCATATACGGTACGGGGCACACGCACGCGGTCGGCTCACGGCGCACCCGCGTACCGGTCGGCACACGAGACGTTGAGGAGAGAACCCGGTGGTCAGCCAGGAACAGCGGCGGCGTCAGCTCGCCCGGGAGAAGTTCTTGCGGCAGCAGCAGCGGCGCACCGAGGCGCGGCGCAAGGCGCGCATCCGCAACTCGGTGATCGCGTCCGTCCTCGGCGTGGTCGTCATCGGCAGCCTCGCGATCTACACGACCGGGGTACTCAAGAAGGACGACGACAAGACCAACGCGAGCGCGGAGGTCACCCCCAGCGCCTCGCCCAGCAAGGCACCCGACCCGTGCGCCAAGCCCGCCCCGGGCAAGGTCACGTCGCAGACCTGGAAGAAGGAGCCTGCGATGACGATCGACACGTCGGCGAAGTACACGATGAAGCTGGACACGACGTGCGGCGAGATAGACATCGCGCTGAAGGCGTCGGCGGCCCCGCACACCGTCAACTCCTTCGCCTTCCTCGCCGGCAAGGGCTACTTCGACCACAGCAAGTGCCACCGGCTCACCACCAACGGCATCTACGTGCTCCAGTGCGGTGACCCCACGGGCACCGGCACGGGCGGCCCCGGCTACACGATCCCGGACGAGAACCTGAAGGACAAAAGCCTGAAGGACAACATCTACCCGGCGGGCACGGTCGCGATGGCGAACACCGGGCAGAAGCACAGCGGCGGAAGCCAGTTCTTCCTGGTGTACCAGGACAGCCAGTTGCCGCCCAGCTACACACCGTTCGGCACCGTCTCGGAGGCGGGCATGAAGGTGCTGAAGAAGATCGCCAAGGCGGGCGAGAGCACCGGAGCCGGTGACGGGGCCCCGAACGCGACCGTTGTGATCAACAAGGCCACGGTCACCGAATCCTGACCCTCAACTGCGAAATTTCGGTCGCGCGGGATGCGGACAGGCCGCCCGCCGGTCGCCTATGTTGGCCGTGACGAAACTGTGGACGATGCCCGGGGGAGCTGAGGCCCTCCGCAGGCATCATGTGGAGGAGGCGCTGTGAGCAGCGACCCGTGGGGCCGCGTCGACGAGACGGGGACCGTGTACGTGCGTACGGCCGACGGCGAGAAGGTCGTCGGTTCCTGGCAGGCCGGCTCCCCCGAGGAGGCGCTGGCCTACTTCGAGCGCAAGTACGAGGGCCTGGTTGTCGAGATCGGCCTCCTCGAGAAGCGAGTGAAGACCACCGACCTGTCGGCCAAGGACGCCCTGGCCGCCATCGAGCACCTGCGGGAGCAGGTCGACGCGCACCACGCGGTGGGCGACCTGGACGCCCTCAGGGCCCGGCTGGACAAACTCGTCGAGCTGGTCGAGAAGCGCCGCGAGGAGCGCAGGGCGCAGCGGGCACGGCAGTCCGACGAGGCCCGCAAGGCCAAGGAGGCGCTGGTCGCCGAGGCCGAGGAGCTCGCGCGGTCCGACCAGTGGCGGGCGGCCGGTGAGCGGCTGCGGGCGCTGGTGGACACCTGGAAGGGGCTGCCGCGGCTGGACCGCAAGTCCGACGACGAGCTGTGGCACCGCTTCTCGCACGCGCGGTCGGCGTTCTCCAAGCGCCGCAAGCAGCACTTCGCGCAGCTGGACGCGCAGCGCGAGGAGGCGCGCCGGACGAAGGAACGGCTGGTCGCCGAGGCCGAGGCCCTGTCGAGCTCGACGGACTGGGGTCCGACGGCCGCGCGCTACCGGGAGCTGATGGCCGAGTGGAAGGCCGCCGGCCGGGCCCAGCGGGAGCACGAGGACGACCTGTGGAACCGCTTCCGGGGCGCCCAGGACGTCTTCTTCGCGGCGCGCAGCCATGTGTTCGCCGAGCGCGACGCGGAGCAGGCGGAGAACCTCAAGCTGAAGGAGGAGCTGGCCGAGGAGGCCGAGAAGCTCCTGCCGGTCACGGACCTGAAGGCGGCCCGGGCCGCGTTCCGTGCCATCAACGAGCGCTGGGAGGCCATCGGCCATGTGCCGCGCGACGCGCGGCCGAAGGTCGAGGGCCGGATGCACGCCGTGGAGCGGGCGATCCAGGAGGCCGAGGAGGCCGAGTGGCGCCGGACCAACCCGGAGGCACGCGCCCGTGCCGAGGGCCTGACCGGCCAGCTCCAGGCCGCCGTGGACAAGCTGAGGGCCCAGATCGAGCAGGCCCGCGCCCAGGGCAACAACGCCCGGGCCGACAAGCTCGAGAAGGAACTGCAGGGCCGCCAGGCGCTGCTGGACCAGGCGCTGAAGGGTCTGCAGGAGTTCGGCGGCTGACCGGCACCCGTACGTGAGGAGGGGCTCCCCGCGGGGAGCCCCTTCTTCGTGCGCCGTGGTGCTGACGACCTGTGCCGTGGTGCTTACGACCTGTTGCGGGCGGAGGTCACCCGGTACACGTCGTACACGCCCTCCACACCGCGTACGGCCTTCAGGACGTGCCCCAGGTGCTTGGGGTCGCCCATCTCGAAGGTGAAGCGGGAGGTGGCGACCCGGTCGCGGGAGGTCTGGACGGCCGCGGAGAGGATGTTGACGTGCTGGTCGGACAGCACACGGGTGACGTCCGACAGCAGCCGGGAGCGGTCCAGGGCCTCCACCTGGATGGCGACCAGGAACACGGACGACTGGGTGGGCGCCCACTCGACGTCGAGGATGCGCTCGGGCTCCCGGGACAGCGACTCGACGTTCACACAGTCGCTGCGGTGCACCGACACTCCGTTCCCCCGTGTCACGAAGCCGATGATCGGGTCGCCGGGGACGGGCGTACAGCAGCGGGCCAGCTTGACCCACACGTCCTCGACGCCCTTGACGACGACGCCCGGGTCGGCGCTGGTGCGGCGCTTTCGGCTGCGCGAGCGGGACGGCGGGACCGTCTCGTCGATCTCGTCGGTGGCGGCCTCCTCCCCGCCGAGCGCCTGGACGAGCTTCTGCACGATGTTCTGCGCGGAGACATGCCCCTCGCCGATCGCCGCGTACAGCGCGGAGATGTCCGCGTACCGCATCTCGTGGGCGAGCGTGACGAGGGAGTCACCCGTCAGGATGCGCTGGATCGGCAGGTTCTGCTTGCGCATCGCGCGGACGATGGCGTCCTTGCCCTGCTCGATCGCCTCGTCGCGGCGCTCCTTGGAGAACCACGCCCGGATCTTGTTGCGGGCGCGCGGCGACTTCACGAACCCGAGCCAGTCGCGGGAGGGGCCCGCGCCCGGTGCCTTGGAGGTGAAGACCTCCACCAGGTCGCCGTTGTCGAGCGTGGACTCCAGCGGGACGAGGCGGCCGTTGACGCGCGCGCCTATCGTGCGGTGGCCGACCTCGGTGTGGACGGCGTACGCGAAGTCCACGGGCGTGGCACCGGCCGGGAGCGCTATGACGTCGCCCTTCGGGGTGAAGACGAAGACCTCGTTGCGGGAGAGGTCGAAGCGCAGCGACTCCAGGAACTCGCTGGGGTCCTCGGTCTCCTTCTGCCAGTCCAGCAGCTGCCGCAGCCACGCCATGTCGTTGATGGCGGCCGCGTCCTTGCCGGCCTTCCCGGCCGGCGCCTTGGGCGCGTCGGTGCGGATCTTGGAGGCGCCGGCGACGGCCTCCTGCTTGTACTTCCAGTGCGCGGCGATGCCGTACTCGGCGCGGCGGTGCATGTCGAACGTGCGGATCTGGAGTTCGACCGGTTTGCCGCCGGGGCCGATGACCGTCGTGTGCAACGACTGGTACATGTTGAACTTCGGCATCGCGATGTAGTCCTTGAACCGGCCGGGGACCGGGTTCCATCGCGCGTGCACCGTGCCGAGCGCCGCGTAGCAGTCGCGGACGGTGTCCACGAGGACGCGGATGCCCACCAGGTCGTAGATCTCCGCGAAGTCCCGGCCGCGGACGATCATCTTCTGGTAGACGCTGTAGTAGTGCTTGGGGCGGCCGGTGACGGTCGCCTTGATGCGGGCGGCCCGCAGGTCCTGCTGGACCTCGTCGGTGACGATGGCCAGGTACTCGTCACGCTTCGGTGCCCGCTCGGCCACCAGCCGTACGATCTCGTCGTACATCTTGGGGTAGAGGATCGCGAAGGCGAGGTCCTCCAGCTCCCACTTGATGGTGTTCATGCCCAGGCGGTGGGCGAGCGGCGCGTAGATCTCGAGGGTCTCGCGCGCCTTCTTCTCCTGCTTCTCGCGCTTGAGGTAGCGCATGGTGCGCATGTTGTGCAGCCGGTCGGCGAGCTTGATGACCAGGACGCGGGGGTCCTTGGCCATGGCGACGACCATCTTGCGCACGGTCTCGGCCTGGGCGGCCTCGCCGAACTTGACCTTGTCCAGCTTGGTGACGCCGTCGACGAGCAGGGCGACCACGTCGCCGAAGTCGCGCCGCAGGTCTTCCAGGCCGTACTCGGTGTCCTCGACGGTGTCGTGCAGCAGGCCGGCCATCAGCGTGGCCGGGTCCATGCCGAGCTCGGCGAGGATGGTGGTGACGGCGAGGGGGTGCGTGATGTACGGGTCGCCGCTCTTGCGTTTCTGACCGCGGTGCCAGCGCTCGGCGACCTGGTAGGCGCGCTCGATCTGGCGGAGCGTGGCCGCGTCGATCTTCGGGTCGTTGCTGCGCACTATCCGCAGCAGCGGCTCCAAGACCGGGTTGTACGAGTTCGCGCGCTGGACGCCGAGGCGGGCGAGGCGGGCGCGGACGCGGTTGGAGGAACCGGAGCGGGCGGGCTGCCCGGAGGAGGGGCGGACCGCGGGCGGCGCGGGCTTGGGGGCGGTCTGCTCGGCGGGCTTGTCGACGGGCGCGGACTGGGCGTGCTGCACCGGCCCGCGGGTGTCGTTCTTCGCGTGGGGCGCGTTCGGCGCGGGCTTCGCCGCGGCGGCCGAGGCGGACTCGGGCTTGGCGGCGGTCAGGTGCTGGGCCTCGTCTGGCAAGAGGACTCCTCGTGCGCGATCCGGGTCCCCCGGTCAGGCTCCGGAGAACCCATGGTAGCGAGCCCGGGCCCGAGGATCGCCTTCTGGCCACTGTGAGGGACGTCTACCGGAGAAACATGAGAGGCGGGCTCCGGATTCCTCCGGGCCCGCCTCCGCGGTGTCATGCCGGTGCCCCCGGCCCGCGCACGGGTGTCTACACCGTGAGCAGCGCCTGGAGCGGGGCACCGTCCAGGGCCGGTTCCAGGCGGGTACGGCCGCCGAGGAAGCCCAGTTCCATCAGGACGGCCAGGCCCGCGACCTGGGCGCCGGCCCGGCGGATGAGCTGGATCGAGGCCTCGGCGGTGCCGCCGGTGGCCAGGACGTCGTCGATGACCAGGACGCGGTCGCCGGCGGCCAGGTCCTCCGCGTGCACCTCGATCTCGGCCGAGCCGTACTCCAGGTCGTACGCCTGGCGGAGGGTGGCTCCGGGGAGCTTGCCCGCCTTGCGTACGGGGATGAAGCCGAGGCCGGCGCGCACGGCGACGGGGGCGCCGAGGATGAAGCCGCGGGCCTCCAGGCCGACGACCTTCGTCGCACCGGTGCGCTCGGCGATCTCCGCCAGGGCGCCGGTGAGCGCGGTGAACGCCGCGGGGTCCGCCAGGAGCGGGGTGATGTCCTTGAACATCACGCCCGGCTCCGGGTAGTCGGCCACGTCCCGGATGCGGCTGAGCAGCAGCGCGCTGATGTCGGCGAGCTCGGTCATCGGCGCTTCCCCGACGGACGGCCACGGCCCCGGCTGCGGGACGCGGGCTGGTTGCGCGGGCCGACCACCGCCGCAGCGGCGTCCTCGGGCTCGTCGTCGTACCGCTCGTCGCCGGCCGGTTCGGCGTCCGGGGACACGCCCGAGGCCGCGGCCTGCGCCCGCTTGGCCAGGACGCGCTTCTTCAGCGCCTTCATCTGCGGCTCGCGCTCCTTGAGGTCGGCGACGAGCGGCGTGGCGATGAAGATCGAGGAGTACGCGCCGGCCGCGAGGCCGACGAACAGCGACAGCGAGATGTCGTTGAGCATGCCCGCGCCGAGGACACCGCCGCCGATGAACAGCAGGCCCGCCACCGGCAGCAGGGCGACCACCGTGGTGTTGACGGAGCGGACCAGGGTGCTGTTGATCGAGCGGTTGGCGACGTCGCTGTAGGTCCAGCGGGTCTGCTTGGTGATGTCCTTCGTCTGCTCCTTGAGGCTGTCGAAGACGACGACCGTGTCGTAGAGCGAGTAACCGAGGATCGTCAGCAGACCGATCACCGTGCCGGGCGTGACCTCGAAGCCGACCAGGGCGTAGATGCCGACCGTGATGGTGATGTCGTGGATCAGCGCGACGAAGGCCGCCAGGGCCATGCGCCACTCGAAGGCGATCGCCAGGTAGATCACCACCAGGACCAGGAAGATGCCCAGGCCCTGCCACGCCTTGTCGGCGATCTGGTCACCCCAGCTGGGGCCGACCAGGTCGGCGTTGATCTGCTCGGCGCCGACCTTGAGGTCCTGGGCGAGCTGGTCCTTGATCTCGTCGGACTTGGCGGTGTCGATGCCCGCGATCTGGATGCGCAGGCTGCCGTCGCCGAGCTTCTGGACGATCGCGTCGTGGCCGGAGGCGTCCTCCGCGTAGCCCTCCGCCGTGGCCACCGAGGCGCTCATGTTCTTCGGGGTGGTGAAGACGGCACCGCCCTGGAACTCGATGCCCATGTTCAGGCCGCGCACCGCCAGGCCGAGGATGGCCGTGATGGTGATCAGGATGGAGATGCCGTACCAGATCTTGCGGTTCTTGACGAAGTCGTAGCCGACCTCGCCACGGTGCAGTCGGGCGCCGAGGTTGCCGAGTTTCGACATCGCTCACGCCTCCTTCGTCTCGACGGGGCCAGCGGGACGGCGGGTGCGGCGCAGCGGCGGCTTGGCACCCAGGCTCTTCGGGTCGAGGCCGGACCACTTGTGGCCGCTCGCGAAGAACGTGCGGCGGGCCAGCAGGGTCAGCAGCGGCTTGGTGAAGAGGAACACGACCACCACGTCGAGCAGGGTGGTCAGGCCGAGCGTGAACGCGAAGCCCTGGACCTTGCCGACGGTGACGATGAAGAGCACTGCGGCGGCGAGGAACGACACGAAGTCGGAGACCAGGATGGTGCGCCGGGCGCGCGGCCAGGCCCGCTCGACGGCGGGGCGCAGGGTGCGGCCCTCGCGGATCTCGTCGCGGACGCGCTCGAAGTACACGATGAACGAGTCCGCCGTGATGCCGATGGCGACGATGGCACCGCACACGGCCGGCAGGTTCAGCGCGAAGCCGATGGTCGGGCCGAGCAACGACATGATCACGTACGTCAGGGCGGCGGAGACCACCAGCGAGGCGACGGCGACGATCGACAGGCCGCGGTAGTAGAGCAGCAGGTAGAGCACGACCAGGGCGAGACCGATGGCGCCGGCGATCAGGCCGGCGTGCAGCTGCTCACCGCCGAGCGCGGCGGTGACGGTGGTGACGCTGGACTCCTTGAAGGTCAGCGGCAGGGCACCGTAGGACAGCATGTTGGCGAGGCTCTGGGCCGACTCCTGGTTGAAGTTCCCGGAGATCTCCGCGTTGCCGCCGGTCAGGGCCTGGCTGACGTACGGGTCGGAGACGACCTTGCCGTCCAGGACGATCGCGAACTGGTTCTGCGGGGACTGGTTCTTGGCCAGCTTGCCGGTGATGTCGGCGAACTTCTTGGAGCCCTTGTCCGTGAAGTCCATCTGGACGGTCCAGCCGGCGCCGGACTGCGTGTTGATGACCGCCTGGGCCTTCTTCACGTCCGTGCCGTCGACCGCGGCGGGGCCGAGGATGTACTTCTGCCACTGGCCCTGGGAGTTCTGGCCGCAGGCCACGGTGGAGTCGGTGGGCTTGGCACCGCGGCCGGCCTTGGCGCGGACCTTCTTGTCGGCGCAGTCGAGCGCGGCGTACTGCGCCTGGAGCTTGCTGTCGGCCTGGCCGGTGGTGCCGCCGGTGGCGGACGGGGACGGGCTGGCCTTGGCGCTGCCCGAGGCGCTCGCGGACGGCGTGGCGTCGGCCTTCAGGCCGTCGGTGACCGCGCGGCCCTGCGTGGTGGCGCTCGCCGAGGGGCTGGCGGACGCGGACGGGGAGGCCTTGTCGGTGGCCTTGTCCTTGTCGGTGGCCTTGTCGGTCGCCTTGCCCGAGGGGCTGCCGGAGGCGCTCGGAGAGGTGCCGGGCGCCGGGCCGCCGGAGAGCTCGGTGGCGATGACCGGACGGAAGTAGAGCTTCGCGGTGGTACCGACCTGATCCCGGGCCTGCTTGGAGTTCGTGCCCTTGGGGATGTTGACGATGATGTTCTCGCGGCCCTGCGTCTGGACCTCGGCCTCCGAGACACCCAGACCATTGACGCGGTTGTTCATGATCTCAACCGCGGTGTCCATGTTGGTCTTGTTGATCGCGGACTCGTTGCCGTCCTCGGGGATCGCCGTGAGCGTGATGCTGGTCCCGCCGGCGAGGTCGATGCCGAGACGCGGCGTGGTGTGTCCGGAGGCGAACATTCCCCCGGTGAGCGCCGCGATGGCGATCAGGATCAGGGCCAGCGAGCGCCCCGGCTTGCTCTGGGCGCTCGCGTTCCGGCCCCTTTTAGGTGCTGCCACCTTCTCGTACTCCCTCTCGGGCCGCCTCGCGCCGGGTCAGGGAGCGGGCGGCCATGACATGGTGTCGGGATCCCGTGCGTTCCGCGCATGTCCGAGGGCGCGCGGGCACCGCCCGCGCGCCCTGGTACACGGCTACTTCGCCTCGGAGTCGCCGTCGGTCTTCTTCGGCTGTTCCGTCTTCGCCTCGTCGGCCACGGCGTCGTCGGCCGGCTCGTCGGCGACGTCCTTCTTGCCGAGGTCGACGGGCTTGTCGTCGGAGGCGGCGGCAGCGTCGGCGGCGGGCTCGTCGGTCTCGGTGAGGGAGGAGGCGTCGTCCGGCACGAGGTCGGCGTCGGACTTCAGGTCGTGCTCGATGCCGTGGACGATGCGGTTGTACTCGTCATCGGTGAGAACGGCGCCGATCGAGTTCTTGGCGAAGAGGAGCTCGACGCCCGGACCGGCGTCGAGAAGGACCGTGTCCTCGTTGACCTCCTTGACCGTGGCATACATGCCCCCGATGGTGCGGACGCCGGAACCGGGCTGCATCTGGTTCCGCATCTCGATGGCCTGCTGCTGCTTCTTCTTGGCCGACCGGGTCATCAGGAACATGGCCCCGATGAGCACGATGAACGGGAGGAGGGTCACGAGACTCACGGGTCGGTACTTCCTTCACACGACCGCGATGGTGAGCGGCCTGACGGGTTGGGGGTGTGCGCCGCCGACAAGGCGGCATCGGCGGAGTCTAAGCGAGTCCGCGCGCAGGGAACAACGTTCAGCATCGCACCGTGGTTCCTGCTCCGGCCAGTGAGCTCGCCGTTGATACGCCCTCACGACTCGTTTCATGCGCCGTGCCGGTGCCCTCACGTCCCGAACAGGTCCTGTTGTCCGTTTCCGGCGGCCTGCGAGCGGGGCGGCGTGAGGCCGAGATGCGCCCATGCGGCGGGGGTGGCGACCCGGCCGCGCGGGGTTCGGGCGAGCAGGCCCTCCCGTACGAGGAAGGGCTCGGCGACCTCCTCGACGGTCTCGCGCTCCTCCCCCACCGCGACCGCCAGGGTCGACAGGCCGACCGGGCCGCCGCCGAACAGCTTGAGCAGGGCCTCGAGGACGGCCCGGTCGAGGCGGTCCAGGCCCCGGGCGTCGACCTCGTAGACCGCGAGGGCCGCCGCGGCGATGTCGCGCGTGATGACGCCGTCCGCCTTGACCTGCGCGTAGTCCCGGACGCGCCTGAGCAGCCGGTTGGCGATCCGGGGCGTGCCCCGGGAGCGGCCCGCGATCTCGGCGGCGCCGTCCGGCTCGATCTCGACGTCCAGGAGGTGGGCCGAGCGGTGGATGACCCGCTCCAGTTCGGCCGGCTCGTAGAACTCCATGTGCGCGGTGAAGCCGAAGCGGTCGCGCAGCGGGGGCGGCAGCAGGCCCGCGCGGGTGGTGGCGCCGACCAGGGTGAACGGCGGGAGTTCCAGCGGGATGGCGGTGGCGCCCGGGCCCTTGCCGACGATGACGTCGACGCGGAAGTCCTCCATCGCCATGTACAGCATCTCCTCGGCGGGCCGGGACATGCGGTGGATCTCGTCGAGGAAGAGGACCTCGCCCTCCTGGAGGGAGGACAGGATCGCCGCGAGGTCCCCGGCGTGCTGGATGGCGGGGCCGGAGGTGATGCGGATGGGGGCGCCCATCTCCGCCGCGATGATCATCGACAGGGTGGTCTTGCCGAGGCCGGGCGCGCCGGACAGCAGGACGTGGTCGGCGGTGGCGCCCCGCGCGCGTGCGGCGCGCAGGACGAGGTCGAGCTGTTCGCGGACCTTCTCCTGGCCGATGAACTCGTCCAGGTCCTTGGGGCGCAGGGCGGCCTCGACGGCCTGGTCCTCGCGGTCGGCGGACGCACCGACGAGCCGCTCGGGGGCGGGAGTGCCGGTCGTGTCGTCCCAGTTCATGTGGATGCCTCGGAAAGTGGAAGGGCGTGGTTCAGCGGGCGCGGTTCAGGGTCTGCAGGGCCGCCTTCAGCAGCTGTCCCACCTGGGGTGTGCCCTCGGCGGCCTCGGCCTGCGGGGCGACGGCGGCGACGGCCTCGTCCGCCTCGCGGGTCGCGTACCCGAGGCCGATCAGGGCGGCGTGCAGCTGGTCGCGCCAGCCGGTGCTGACCGGGGCGCCGATGGCGGGTGCGCCGACGGGTTCGCCGAGGCGGTCCTTCAGCTCCAGCAGCAGCTTCTGGGCGCCCTTCTTGCCGATGCCGGGGACGGCCGTGAGCGCCTTCTCGTCGCCGGTGGCCACCGCGCGGCGCAGGGCGTCGGGGGTGTGCACGGCGAGCATCGCCTGCGCCAGTCGCGGTCCGACCCCGCTCGCCGTCTGGAGCAGCTCGAACACCTGGCGTTCGTCGTCGTCCGCGAAGCCGTACAGCGTGAGGGAGTCCTCGCGGACGACGAGGGAGGTGTGCAGCTTGGCCGGCTGGCCGACGCGCAGCGTGGAGAGCGTGTTCGGCGTGCACTGGACGGCCATGCCGACGCCGCCGACCTCGACGACCGCGGCGTCGGGTGCGAGCGCGGCGACCGTGCCGCTGACGAAGGCGATCATGCCGTACGGCCTTTCGGTGCGTGGGCGGTGTGCAGGGCGACGGCCTGCTGGAGGCGGTTGTGGGCGGGGGCGCGCCAGATGTGGCAGATGGCCAGGGCCAGGGCGTCGGCGGCGTCGGCGGGCTTCGGGGGCGCGCTGAGCCGGAGCAGCCGGGTGACCATGGCGCCGACCTGTGCCTTCTCCGCGCGGCCGCTGCCGGTGACGGCGGCCTTGACCTCGCTGGGGGTGTGCAGGGCGACGGGGATGCCGCGGCGCGCGGCGCACAGCATGGCGACTGCGCTGGCCTGGGCGGTGCCCATCACCGTACGCACGTTGTGCTGGCTGAAGACGCGCTCCACGGCGACGTACTCCGGCCGGTGCTCGTCCAGCCACTGCTCCAGGCCCTGCTCGATGGCGACGAGACGGTGGCCGAGCTCGGCGTCCGGCGGTGTGCGGACCACGCCGACGCCGAGCATGGTGAGCGGCCGGCCCGCCATCCCCTCGACGACGCCGACACCGCACCGTGTCAGGCCCGGGTCCACCCCCAGTACGCGCACGCGTCCCTCCCTGTCGATCGCCTGTTTGGGCAGGCTATCGGGTGCCACCGACAACGCCCCGCCCCCACGCCCGGCAAAGCGACGGGCCGACGGGGGTGTCCCGTCGGCCCGGTGAGCCTGTGGAGCCGGCGGCGTTACGCGCCGACCTTCTCCATGATCTCGTCGCTGACGTCGAAGTTGGCGAAGACGTTCTGCACGTCGTCGCTGTCCTCCAGGGCGTCGATCAGCTTGAAGATCTTCTTGGCGCCCTCCTCGTCCAGCTCGACCTGCATGGTCGGGACGAAGTTGGCGTCGGCGGACTCGTAGTCGATGCCCGCGTCCTGCAGGGCGGTGCGCACCGCGACCAGGTCGGAGGGCTCGCTGATGACCTCGAAGGTCTCGCCGAGGTCGTTGACCTCCTCGGCGCCCGCGTCCAGGACGGCCGCGAGGACGTCGTCCTCGGTGAGCTCGCCCTTGGGGACGATCACGACGCCCTTGCGGTTGAACAGGTACGACACCGAGCCCGGGTCGGCCATGGAGCCGCCGTTGCGGGTCATGGCGACGCGGACCTCGGAGGCGGCGCGGTTGCGGTTGTCGGTGAGGCACTCGATGAGCACGGCCACGCCGTTCGGGCCGTAGCCCTCGTACATGATCGTCTCGTAGTCGGCGCCGCCGGCCTCCAGGCCCGCGCCGCGCTTGACCGCGGAGTCGATGTTCTTGTTCGGGACCGAGCTCTTCTTCGCCTTCTGGATGGCGTCGTAGAGCGTCGGGTTGCCGTCGGGGTCAGGGCCGCCCATCCGGGCCGCGACCTCGATGTTCTTGATCAGCTTCGCGAAGAGCTTGCCGCGCTTGGCATCGATGACGGCCTTCTTGTGCTTCGTCGTGGCCCATTTAGAGTGGCCGGACATCTGCCTGTCTCCTTCGCGTTACCCAACTCTCTACGAACGCCTGAGATCCTACAAGGCCCGCACGGCCCGGGCGGCGCGCACCATGTCGACGAACAGGGCGTGCACGCGGTGGTCGCCGGTCAGTTCCGGGTGGAACGACGTGGCCAGCGCGTTGCCCTGGCGGACCGCGACGATGTGGCCGTCGTGCTCGGCGAGCACCTCGGCCCCGGCTCCGACGGACTCCACCCAGGGGGCGCGGATGAAGACGCCCTCCACGGGGTCGCCCTCGATGCCCTTGACGTCGAGGGCCGCCTCGAAGGACTCGTTCTGCCGGCCGAAGGCGTTGCGGCGCACGATCATGTCGATGCCGCCGACCGTCTCCTGGCCCGAGCGCGGGTCGAGGATCTTGTCGGCGAGCATGATCATGCCGGCGCAGGTGCCGTAGACGGGCATGCCGTCGCGCACGCGTGCGCGCAGCGGCTCCATCAGGCCGAACAGGATGGCCAGCTTGGAGATGGTGGTGGACTCGCCGCCGGGCAGCACCAGGCCGTCGACCTCGGCGAGTTCCTCGGGGCGCCGCACCGGCCTGGCCACGGCGTCGGCCGCGGCCAGGGCGATGAGGTGCTCCCGTACGTCGCCCTGGAGGGCCAGGACGCCTATGACGGGGGTGTTCATGTGTTCCAGTGCCTTACCAGCCGCGGGTGGCGTAGCGCTCGGACTCGGGGAGGGTGTCGCAGTTGATGCCGACCATGGCCTCGCCGAGGTTGCGGGACGCGTCCGCGATGATCTTCGGGTCGTCGTAGAAGGTGGTGGCCTTGACGATGGCGGCGGCGCGCTTGGCCGGGTCGCCGGACTTGAAGATGCCGGAGCCGACGAAGACGCCCTCGGCGCCGAGCTGGCGCATCAGGGCCGCGTCGGCCGGGGTGGCCACGCCGCCGGCGGAGAAGAGGACCACCGGGAGCTTGCCGAGCTCGGCGACCTCCTTGACGAGCTCGTAGGGGGCGCGCAGCTCCTTGGCGGCGGCGTACAGCTCGTGGTTGTCGTAGCCGCGCAGGCGGGCGATCTCGTTCTTGATCTGGCGCAGGTGGCGCACGGCCTCGACGACGTTTCCGGTGCCGGCCTCGCCCTTGGAGCGGATCATCGCGGCGCCCTCGGCGATGCGGCGCAGGGCCTCGCCCAGGTTGGTGGCGCCGCAGACGAAGGGGGTGGTGAACGCCCACTTGTCGGAGTGGTTGACCTCGTCGGCCGGGGTGAGGACCTCGGACTCGTCGATGTAGTCGACGCCGAGGGCCTGGAGGACCTGGGCCTCGACGAAGTGGCCGATGCGGGCCTTGGCCATGACCGGGATGGAGACGGCGTTGATGATGCTCTCGATCATGTCCGGGTCGGACATCCGGGCCACGCCGCCGTCCTTGCGGATGTCGGCCGGGACCCGCTCCAGGGCCATGACGGCGACGGCGCCCGCGTCCTCGGCGATCTTCGCCTGCTCCGGCGTGACGACGTCCATGATCACGCCGCCCTTGAGCTGCTCGGCCATGCCGCGCTTCACACGGGCGGTGCCGGTCTCGGGAGCCTGGTTCTCGGTGATGGACACGGGTTGACCTCACTGATGGGTGAAGAGGGTTTCCTGCAGCACTGAGGAAACGCGAGTGGACCAGGCCACAGCAAGGGCCAATGACAAGCCGGTGGATCCTTTTCGGGCCGCTGTCCGCGAAGCGCCTGCTAGGCGGCTCGCTCCAGCAGTGCGGCCGGGGGCTCGTCGTCCATCTCGAAGGCCATCGGGAACGGGGCGTGACCGGCCAGCCGGAACCAGCGGACCTTGCGGTGCCGGCGCAGCGCCCGGGCCGCGCGGACGGCGTCGTTGTGGAAGCGCCGGGCCATGGGCACCCTGCGGACGGCCTCGCTCAGCTCCCGGGCGGCCTCCTCTCCCCCGGGCGCCTCCTTCACCGCCTCCACCTGCGCGGGCTCGGCGAAGACGGCCCGCAGGGCCTGGCTGAGCTCGCTCTCGGCGACCTCCCGCTGCTCCTCCTCGGCCTGCCGGGCGGCGTGCGCGGCCTCGTAGAGCACGATCGAGGCGGCCGGGTCGAGCACTCCCGAGGTGGCCAGCTCCTGGGCCACGGAGGCGCGGCGCACCAGCTGGGCGTCGAGTGCGGCGCGCGCGGCGTCGATACGGGCGTGCAGCCGGTCCAGCCGGCCGGCCGTCCAGCTCAGGTACAGGCCGATCGCGACCAGGGCGACGAGGATCCAGATGAGGGTTGCGGTCACGGGCGGCAAGACTAACGGGGCCGGACCGCGTCCCCGCGTGCGGTGCCGGGCTCCCGCCCGGGGCCTCGGCTGTCGCCAGCAGGCGGCGGGACGGGGTCCCGGTTTTCGGCGGTCGGCCGCAGGACCGCGCCCTTGCTCACGGCAACCGGCCGCGGCACGGTGTCCCAGTCCTCGGCAACCGGCCGCGGCACGGTGTCCCAGTCCTCGGCAGCGGGCCACGGGAACGCGCCCCCGCCCTCGCCAACCGGCCGCAGCACGGCGTCCCCGATACCGGCAGCGGGCCCCGGGACCGCACCCCGGCTCTCGGCAACCGGCCGCAGCACGGCACCCCAGCCCTCGGCAGCAGGCGTCGGGACCGCGCCCCAGCCCCCCCGACAGCACGCCCCGGCACAGCGCCTCCGCTGTCGGCAACCGGCCGCAGGAACACTCCCGGCCCTCGGCGGCACGCCCCGGGACCGCACCCCAGCCCTCGGCAGCAGGCGTCGGGACGGCGTCCCGACTGTCGGCAGCGGGCCGCAGGCCCGACCCCGCCCTCGACAGCACGCCCCGGGACGGCGCCCCCGCTGCTGACAGCAGACCCCGGCACAGCGTCCCGACTGCCCGCAGCAAACAACAGGCCCCCGCAGCCGTACGTGATCAGTCGCGGGCCAGCCCGAACCGTGCCCACAGGCCCGTGGTGCGCTCGTCCGCGGCCACCGCCGCCGCGCCCGCCGTCACGGTCTCGTAGACGGACAGGATGTCCGCGCCGACGGTCGACCAGTCGAAGCGCCGGACATGGGCGCTGCCCCGCTCCCGCAGCTCCGCGCGCCGGACCGGGTTCTCCAGCAGCTTCACGGCCGCCTCGGCCAGCGCGTCCGCGTCCTCGTTGGGGAACAGCTCCCCCGCCGCCCCCTGGTCGAGGACCTGCGCGAAGGCGTCCAGGTCGGAGGCGAGGACGGGGGCGCCCGCGGACATGGCCTCGACGAGGATGATCCCGAAGCTCTCGCCCCCGGTGTTGGGAGCGACGTACAGGTCGACGCTGCGCAGGAAGCGGGCCTTGTCCTCGTCGCTGATCATGCCGAGGAACTCCACGCGGGAGCGCAGCTCCTTCGGCAGGCTCGCCACGGCCTCCTCCTCGTCGCCGCGCCCGGCGACCAGCAGCCGGGTCTGCGGACGGGCGGCCAGGATCTTCGGCAGGGCCTTCATCAGGACCGGCAGGCCCTTGCGGGGCTCGTCGATGCGCCCGATGAAGCCGATCGTGTCGCCCTGCCACTCCGGCCTGGGCTCGGCCCGGGCGAAGAAGTCGACGTCGACGCCGTTGGGGATGACCACCGCGTCCCCGCCGAGGTGCTCGACGAGGGTGCGGCGGGCGTACTCGCTCACGGCGATCCGGGCGCTGATCTTCTCCAGGGCGGCCTGGAGGATCGCGTACGCGGCGATCATGGCCCGGGAGCGCGGGTTGGAGGTGTGGAAGGTGGCGACGATCGGCCCCTGCGCGGCCCAGCAGGTGAGCAGGCCCAGCGAGGGCGAGGCCGGTTCGTGGATGTGGATGACGTCGAAGGCGCCGTCGTGCAGCCAGCGGCGGACCCGGGCGGCGCTGAGGAAGCCGAAGTTCAGGCGGGCCACCGAGCCGTTGTACGGCACCGGCACCGCACGGCCTGCCGAGACGACGTACGGCGGCAGCGGGGTGTCGTCGTCGGCGGGGGCCAGGACTGAGACCTCGTGGCCGAGCCGGAGGAAGTACTCGGCGAGGTCGCGGATGTGGAACTGGACGCCGCCCGGTACGTCCCAGGAGTACGGGCAGACGATGCCGATTCTCACGCGGTCCCCTTCTCGGCAGACTTCGCGGGATCAAGGTCCTTGAGCCACAGCCGCTGCAGCATGTGCCAGTCCTCCGGGTGTTCGGCGATACCCGAGGCGAAGGCGTCGGCCAGCGCCTGTGTCATGACAGACGTCTTCTCGGCGCGGGTGCCTGACTCGGGAACCTCGACGGGCGGGTGGACGCGGCCCCGCATGACGGGCGTCGCGTCGTACCAGAGGGTGACGGGCAGCAGCACGGCCCCGGTCTGCTGGGCGAGCAGGGCCGGTCCGGCCGGCATCCGGGCGGTCTCGCCGAAGAACTCGACCTCGACGCCGGAGGCGGACAGGTCCCGGTCGGCGACCAGGCAGATCAGGCCTCCGGAGCGCAGCCGGCGGGCCAGTATGCCGAAGGCGGCGCCCCCGTTGTGCGGCAGGACCTCCATGCCGAGGCCCTCGCGGTAGGCCACGAAACGGTCGTAGAGGGTCTCGGGCTTGAGCCGCTCGGCGACCGTCGTGAACGGGATGCCGAGCTGGGTGGTGACCCAGGCACCGGCGAGGTCCCAGTTGGCCAGGTGCGGCAGGGCGAGGATGACGCCCTTGCCCGCGGCCATGCCCTCGGTCAGGTGGTGCAGGTCCTTGGCTTCGAAGGCCGCCTTGATGCGCTGGGGACTCCAGGCGGGGAGCCGGAAGGACTCCATCCAGTACCGCAGGTACGACCGCATGCCCGCGCGCGACAGCTCCGCCAGCCGCTCGGGGCTCGCGTCGGGCACCACGCGCGCGTAGTTGCTCTCGAGCCGCTGTACGCCCTTGCCGCGCTGTTTCCAGGCGAGGTCGGCGAGGGTGCGGCCGAGCCGTACGGCGACCGGCTCGGGCAGCTTCTTGACGGTGCTCCAGCCGAGGCGGTACAGCCCGTCGACGAGGCGGTCCTGGGGGCTCACTTGGCTGCCTCGCTCCCCTGGGAGGCGTTCTCCTGCTCGGAGGAGTCCTCCTGCCCGGCGTCCTGCGCGGCGGCCTTCGCCTCCGCTTCCGCCTTGGCCTCCGCCTCCGCCTCCGCCGACTCCCGGCGGACGGTGACGACCCGCTGGATCAGCGTGACGAGGCTGCCGACGGCGACCATCCACAGGGCGATCGGCAGCAGGACGTGGATGCCGGGGACGCCGAAGGTGTCGAAGCCCGCGAGTCCGGCCGCGACCAGCGAGACCACCAGCCGCTCGGCCCGCTCCACGAGCCCGTTCACGGCGACCGGCAGGCCGATCGACTCGCCGCGGGCCTTGGTGTACGACACGACCTGGCCGCTGGCCAGGCAGAAGATCGACACCGCGCACAGGACGTTGTCGTGCCCGTGGCCCGCGTACCACAGGGCGAACCCGCCGAAGATCGCGCCGTCGGCGACCCGGTCGAGGGTGGAGTCCAGGAAGGCGCCCCAGCGGCTGGAGCGGCCCAGCTGGCGGGCCATGTTGCCGTCGACGAGGTCGGAGAACACGAACAGCGTGATCACGACCGTGCCCCAGAAGAACTCTCCCCGGGGGTAGAAGACCAGCGCGCCCGCGACGACACCGGCGGTGCCGATGAGCGTGACCGTGTCGGGGCTGACGCCCCGCCGGATGAGAAACGCGGCGAACGGTGTGAGGACACGCGTGAAGAATGCACGCGCGTACTTGTTCAGCATGGCCTTCCCGAGGGTCGGTGTCGCCGGACGGCCCCTGCTGACCACCGGCTGGCCCATCGTAGCCAGGCACGTGTGCGCACGGCGGGCGGGCGCCCGTAGAGCCGGCCAGGGCCGGCCGCCCCGGCCCGTGCACGCCGCGCGGGGCCGCCTTCACCGGCCAAGGGGCGGGAGGCGGGGGGCGGTCCGGCGGACCCGGGCGGCGGGCCCGGTGCCTCCTCCCCCGCGGCCGGGGCCGCGGCGCGATCGCGTCGTTCGTATGGACGCACCGTGACGGGAGTGGAAAGCTCGAATCAACCGCGGGCGTCGCCGGAGCCGCCCAGCACGCGGCCCCCGCGTGTCCGCGCCCACAGTGACCTCACCGTGCACGGGAGGCAGGACCATGGGCGACAAGGCACAGACCCACCCCGGAGCCGCCGGCAGGGCACAGGCGGCCGACCACCCCCAGTCCGTACGGAATGTGGTGCTGGTCGGCCACTCCGGTTCGGGCAAGACGACTCTGGTGGAGGCTCTCGCCCTCACGGCGGGAGCGATCAACCGGGCGGGCCGCGTGGAGGACGGCGGCACCGTCTCCGACCACGACGAGATCGAACACCGGCAGCAACGCTCCGTACAGCTCTCCCTGGTGCCCGTCACATGGGACGGCATCAAGATCAACCTGCTGGACACCCCCGGATACGCCGACTTCGTCGGTGAGCTCAGGGCCGGTCTGCGCGCGGCGGACGCGGCCCTCTTCGTCGTCTCGGCCTCCGACGGCGTGGACGGCTCCACCCGCATGGTGTGGGACGAGTGCGCCGCCGTCGGCATGCCCCGGGCCATCGTCATCACCCACCTGGAGGCCGCCCGGGCGGACTTCGAGGAGATGACCAGGATCTGCGCGGAGGCCTTCGGCAAGGACGACCCCGACGCCGTACTGCCCCTCTACCTGCCGCTGCACGGCCCGCAGGCGGCCGACGGGCACGCGCCCGTGACCGGCCTGATCGGGCTGCTGTCGCAGAAGCTGTTCGACTACTCGACCGGCGAGCGCAAGGAGTCGGAGCCCGGCGAGGACCAGCTGCCGCTGATCGAGGAGGCCCGCAACCGCCTCATCGAGGGGATCATCTCGGAGAGCGAGGACGAGACCCTCATGGACCGCTACCTCGGCGGCGAGCAGGTCGACGTCAAGACGCTCGTCCAGGACCTGGAGCGGGCCGTCGCGCGCGGCGTCTTCTTCCCCGTCCTGGCCGCGGCCCCCGCGGCCGAGGGCGCCCGCGAGGGGCTCGGCACCGTGGAGCTGCTGGAGCTGATCACCCGCGGCTTCCCGACACCGCTGGAGCGGGAGCAGCCCCGCGTGACCACGATCGACGGCAAGCCGCGCGAACTGAACCCGTGCGACCCGGACGCCCCGCTGGTCGCCGAGGTCGTGAAGACCTCCTCCGACCCCTACGTCGGACGGCTCTCGCTGGTGCGCGTGTTCTCCGGCACCCTGCGCGCCGACCAGACCGTGCACGTCTCGGGGCACGGGCTGGCCGACCGGGGCCACGAGGACCACGACGTGGACGAGCGGATCGGCGCCCTGTCCACACCGTTCGGCAAGCAGCAGCGGCCGGTGTCGCACGTCATCGCGGGCGACCTGGCGTGCGTGGCGAAGCTGAGCCGCGCCGAGACCGGGGACACCCTCTCCGGCAAGGACGAGCCGCTGCTCATGGAGCCGTGGGAGATGCCCGACCCGCTGCTGCCGCTGGCCATCCAGGCGCACAGCAAGCCGGACGAGGACAAGCTCTCCCAGGGCCTGGCCCGGCTGGTCGCCGAGGACCCGACGATGCGGCTGGAGCAGAACCAGGACACCCACCAGGTGGTCCTGTGGTGCCTGGGCGAGGCGCACGCGGACGTGGCCCTGGAGCGGCTGCGCAGCCGGTACGGCGTCCAGGTCGACGTCGTCCCGCACAAGGTGTCCCTGCGCGAGACGTTCGCGACGAAGGCCGCCGGGCGCGGACGGCACGTCAAACAGTCCGGCGGGCACGGGCAGTTCGCCATCTGCGAGATCGAGGTGGAGCCGCTGCCGGAGGGATCGGGCATCGAGTTCGTGGACAAGGTCGTCGGCGGCGCGGTGCCGCGGCAGTTCATCCCGTCGGTCGAGAAGGGCGTACGGGCCCAGGCCGCCAAGGGAGTTGCCGCCGGCTATCAGCTCGTCGACGTACGGGTCACGCTGCTGGACGGCAAGGCCCACTCGGTGGACTCCTCCGACGCCGCGTTCCAGACGGCCGGCGCGCTGGCGCTGCGGGAGGCCGCGGCCGACGCGCGGATCCACCTCCTGGAACCCGTGGCCGAGGTGAGCGTCCTGGTCGGCGACGACTACGTGGGCGCCGTGATGAGCGACCTGTCGGGGCGGCGCGGCCGGGTACAGGGCACCGAGCAGGCCCCGGGCGGCGGGCGCACCCTGATCCGGGCCGAGGTACCGGAGATCGAGATCGACCGGTACGCCGTCGACCTGCGGTCTCTGTCGCACGGCACCGCGCGCTTCAGCCGCAGGTACGTCCGGCACGAGCCGATGCCGCCGCAGATCGCGGAACGCGTGCGGGAAGAGGCCCGGAAAGCCTCGTAGTTCACCCGGCGCCGCACGCGGCGCGCGTCTGCGGAACGCTTCTTTCCGTTTCGGCGGGCGGCCTTGGCCGTCCGCCGACGTGTGCCGGTGTGTGCCGATACGCTGAAGGCCTGATCGAGATGACGACCGGATCAGACCGAAGACCTGATCAACAGGTGTGCGGAGCGCGGAAGTCGGGAAGGCCGCAGAAGCAGATGCGGCGGCAATGGGGGCGGCAGTGACGGACGGATTCGATTTCAGTCCCGGGGCCCAGGTGCCTTTGTCGGGTACGGCGGGACAGACGGCGGCGACCTACGCGCTGGCCGCGGCCGCGTACCGCGACGACGCGGTGACCAAGATCCTGGACGCCGACAACGAGTGGCACCAGTCGAAGGTCACCCCGCCGCGCTCCTGGGCGAAGATCTTCGCACCCAACTTCGGTGAGGCCTTCGCCCGCGCGGTGATCGACCGCATGCTGGGCGCCGGCCGCAAGCCGGTCATCCAGTCCTTCGGCATCGAGCCCCAGGTCGTGGTGGAGCACTGCCTGGCGGCCCACCGCATCCGCCGCGAGCGCGACAACTGGCTCACGGCGGTGACGGTGCTGTGCGGGGTGCTGTTCCTGCCGGGGTTCCTGGTGTGGCTGATGGTGTTCACGCTGCGCAGCCAGATGAGCAAGCGCGAGGACAAGCGCGCGGGCGCCCTGGCCACCACCCTGCTGGTCGCCGTGGGCGCGCTGGCGGTGCTCTTCCTGATCCGCATGCCGTTCACCGGGTTCTGGGGGTGGTACGCGCGCGCGGCGGTCGTCATGCCCGTGGTCGGCTGGTTCTGGGCGAAGCAGATCTGCGAACGCACCGCGCGGGACCTGCGGGACCGCTGGGCGGGTCTGCTGTCGGGCGGCGGGGTGGGCGCCAAGATCCCGGAGGCGGTGCCGGGCAACCCCGGCGACGCGGCCGAGCAGATCCGCAAGGAGCTGGCCCGGCTGAGCGCCGAGCAGCGCTCCAACTCGGTGTTCTACGCGGGCCCCAAGGGAATCCTGGGCATGGGCACCCGGTGGGGCAGCTGGCAACTGGCCGAGGAACTGGTCTCCGCCGAGCCGGGCAAGGAGTTCCACCCGTTCCGCAGCTGGGACGTCATCGTCGCGATCCAGGGCGGCCTGGCCATGCTGGAGCGCACGCCGATCAACACCGGCGGCTTCCCCAAGCCGACGATCACGCACTGGATCGTCACGCCCATCGGGGAGAACGCGAAAGAGGTGTCCCGCCCGAGCGGCACCGACGTGGACGCGTACACGGTCAAGACGCACGCCATACAGGAGATCTGCAACAAGCAGCAGTTCGGCAGCGGTGACCGGCACTACCTCGGCGTGCAGTGGACGCTCTGGGACGGCCACCTGGTGATCACCATGCTGATCACCGTGACCGTGCTGCACGAGACCCTGCGCATCGAGGTCACCGGCCACGCGCTCGGGCCGGTCCACCCCCTGTTCAACGAGAAGCCCGCGGCCAAGGAGAAGGAGGTCGCCAAGCCCTTCCGGTTCTGGGAGACCCGCACGGTCAAGCTGCCGCTGATCGAGACCGACGAGGTGGTACGGCTTGCCGCGCGCGCCCCGCTGACCTGGTACCCGCCGCTGCTGAACTGGCTCGGCGGCAGCCTGACGCTCCCCGAGCCGTTCGGTCTGCGGCACGCCTGGGCCGACCAGCCGTGGCGGCACCGGTTCATGGCCGACGACGCGTTGCGGGCGGCCACGCCGGTGCTGCGGGTGGTGCACGCGGCGGCGCTGAAGGTGCTCCGCGAGAACGGCGTCGACGTGGAGAAGTTCGGAGCGCGGTCGACGGTGCTCAGCGGCGCCGTGCAGGACGTGTCACCGAAGAAGGCCGACGTGTACGACGCGTAGGGGTTCCGCCCGGGCCTGGTTACGAAGGCCAGGCCTCCGCCAGCATCTTCCTGGTGTCGGCCAGCAGCTGCGGCAGCACCTTGGTGTGGCCGACCACCGGCATGAAGTTCGTGTCGCCGCCCCAGCGCGGCACGATGTGCTGGTGGAGGTGGGCCGCGATGCCCGCGCCGGCGACCGAGCCCTGGTTCATGCCGATGTTGAAGCCGTGGGCGCCGGAGGCGGTGCGCAGGGCCGTCATCGCCTGCTTGGTGAGTTCGGCGAGCTCGGCGGTCTCGGCCGTCGTGAGGTCGGTGTAGTCGGCGACGTGCCGGTAGGGCACGGTCATCAGGTGGCCGCCGTTGTACGGGTACAGGTTGAGCACCGCGTACACCTGCTCGCCGCGCCTGACGATCAGTCCGTCCTCGTCGGACTTGGCCGGGATCGAGCAGAAGGGACAGCCGTCGTCGGCGCCCGGGCCGCTCGGCTTGCCCTCACCCTGGATGTAGGCCATCCGGTGGGGCGTCCACAGGCGCTGGAACGCGTCCTGCGTCCCCACTCCGATCTGCTGCTCCGGCTCACTCGTCATACGTGCAGCATATGGCGTTCGCCCAGGGGGCAGGGCAAGGCCCCCGGCGGGACGACCGCACCGGGGGCCTTCGCGCGCCCTGCCGCTCAGAGCTGCGCCCGCTCCTGCACGACCTTCGCGATCTTCTCGATCGCCTCGTCGAACGGGATGCCGTTCTCCTGGGAGCCGTCGCGGTAGCGGAAGGACACGGTGTCGTGTCCCATGTCCTCGTCGCCCGCGATGACCATGAAGGGCACCTTCTGCTTCTGGGCGTTGCGGATCTTCTTCTGCATCCGGTCCGAGGAGGAGTCCACCTCGACCCGCAGGCCCTTCTTCTTCGCCGCCGCGGCCCACTTCTGCAGGTACTCGACGTGCGCGTCGCCGATCGGGATGCCGATCGCCTGCACGGGGGCCAGCCAGGCCGGGAAGGCGCCCGCGTAGTGCTCCAGCAGCACCGCGAAGAAGCGCTCGATCGAGCCGAACAGCGCACGGTGGATCATGACCGGGCGCTGCTTGGAACCGTCGGCCGCGGTGTACTCCAGGTCGAAGCGCTCCGGCAGGTTGAAGTCGAGCTGGATCGTCGACATCTGCCAGGTCCGGCCGATGGCGTCCTTGGCCTGGACGGAGATCTTCGGGCCGTAGAAGGCGGCGCCGCCCGGGTCGGGAACGAGGGGCAGGCCCTGCTTCTCGGCGACCTGACGGAGGGTCTCGGTGGCCTCCTCCCACGCCTCGTCCGAGCCGACGAACTTCTCCGGGTCCTTGGTGGACAGTTCCAGGTAGAAGTCGGTCAGGCCGTAGTCGCGCAGCAGCTCCAGGACGAAGGTGAGCAGCTTGTCGAGCTCCTCGGACATCTGCTCGCGCGTGCAGTAGATGTGCGCGTCGTCCTGGGTGAAGCCCCGGGCCCGGGTCAGGCCGTGCACCACGCCCGACTTCTCGTACCGGTACACCGTCCCGAACTCGAACAGCCGCAGCGGCAGTTCGCGGTACGAACGCCCCCGCGCGTCGAAGATCAGGTTGTGCATCGGGCAGTTCATGGGCTTGAGGTAGTAGTCCACGCCCTCGTCGAGCTGCATGGGCGGGTACATCCCGTCGGCGTACCAGTCCAGGTGGCCCGAGGTCTCGAAGAGCTTCCCCTTCGTGGCGTGCGGGGTGTAGACGAACTCGTAGCCCGCCTCCTCGTGCCGCTTGCGGGAGTAGTCCTCCATGACCCGGCGGATGATGCCGCCCTTGGGGTGGAAGACGGCGAGGCCGGAGCCGATCTGCTCCGGGATGGAGAACAGGTCGAGTTCGGCGCCCAGCTTGCGGTGGTCGCGCTTCTCGGCCTCGGCGAGGAAGTCCAGGTACTGCTTCAGCTCGTCCTTGGACGGCCAGGCGGTGCCGTAGATGCGCTGGAGCATGGGGTTCTTCTCGCTGCCGCGCCAGTAGGCGGCCGCGTTGCGCATCAGCTTGAAGGCCGGGATGAGCCGGGTGGAGGGCAGGTGCGGACCGCGGCACAGGTCCTTCCAGCACAGCTCGCCGGTCTTGGCGTCGAGGTTGTCGTAGATGGTCAGCTCGCCGGCGCCGACCTCGACGTCCGCGCCGTCGTCGCTGGAGGCGGAGCCCTTCAGGCCGATCAGCTCCAGCTTGTACGGCTCGTTCGCCAGCTCCTCGCGGGCGGCCTCGTCGGTGACCACACGGCGGGAGAACTTCTGCCCGCGCTTCTGGATCTCCTGCATCTTCTTCTCGATGGCCTTGAGATCCTCGGGCGTGAACGGCTTGTCGACGTCGAAGTCGTAGTAGAAGCCGTCCTTGACCGGCGGGCCGATGCCGAGCTTGGCCTCGGGGAACAGCTCCTGCACGGCCTGCGCCATCACGTGCGCGGTGGAGTGGCGCAGGATGTTCAGGCCGTCCTCGGAGGAGATCTCGACGCCCTCCACCTCGTCACCGTCGGACAGCTCGTAGGCGAGGTCCTTGAGCTCGCCGCCCACCCGCGCGGCGATGATCGAGCGCTCGCCGGCGAAGAGCTCGGCGGCCGTAGTGCCCGTCGTCACCACGCGTTCTTCCCGCTCGGAATCGCGTTGGATGATCACACGGACGTCTGACACCGGTCTCTCCTGACTGAAGGGCGTACCCCATCGCAGGGCAATGGAGTATTAGTGACCCTCGGATCGTACCGACCCGCGAGGGCCGACCGCGAAATCAGTCCCCGCACTCTCCCCCGCGGGCCTCCTCGAAGAAGGCCGCCGTCTCGGAGTACTCCTGCAGCGACTTCATCAGCCGGTCCCGTTCCGCGTCGTCCACCTGTACGGGGACGACCCCGTGGGCCCCGGTCAGCCGCCGGAAGCCGCCGCGGCTGTCCAGCCGTCCCTGTACCCGCACCGGCAGCCCCGCCAGGTGCGCGTGCCCGGCGATGCGGTACGCCTCCTCGTCCAGCGTGATCCTCAGGTACGGCACCTCGGCCCCGGCCAGCACCCGCAGCCGCACGGTGCCCTCCCCGCGCGGCCCCGGCCTGCGCATCCGCACGACCGCCCCGGTGACCCGCACGGGTACACAGGGCTCCTCGCGGCGGTAGCGGGCGCCCGCCCGGCGCAGCACGGGCAGGTCACCCGGGGAGAACTCGACGGGCTCGCCGGAGGCCGCGCAACCCTGCGGGACACCGGCCGCCGGGGCCCACTCGACGGCGATCCGGGCGCCCTCGGTGCCCTGGACGAGGGCGACGATCGCCTCGGTGAGCTCGTGGCTGACGCCCGCCTCGACGGCGCCGTCGAAGGCGTCCATGCCGCCGGTGGCGCGCTGGTAGTCGACGGCCTCGCGGGCGGCGTACAGGGCCTGGTGGAGGCGTACGGCCAGCGGGCGGCCGGCGGCCACGGGCACCAGGGCGGTGAGGCGGCCGTCCTCGGCGGAGCCCACCAGGACGTGCTCCAGGGACGCGGCGGCGGCGCGGCGGTGCCGGGCACCGTGGTAGCCGGCCCGGGCGCGCACGGCGAGCGCTCCGGCGAGCAGCATCCGGCGGGCGGCGGTGCGCAGCCGCTCGTCCGCGAGCCAGGGGGCGGCCCCGCCCGGGCCGGTGGGCACGTCACGCCACCAGCGGATCTCGTCGCTCGGCACGGCGAGGCGGACCAGGACCTCGCGCGCGCAGGGCAGGCCGCTGCGGGACAGGGCGAGCAGGGCCTCCCCGAGCAGGTCGTCGCAGTCGGGGAAGCTACGGCTCTCGGGCACGAGCAGGCTCAGGCCGGCTCCGCCGGGCCCGGGCGGGGTCCAGCGGCCGTAGCGTCCGGGGGCGCCGCCGCGCCGCCGCCAGCCGTGCCGGTGCAGCAGGGCGCCCAGCACGGCGGGGTCGATGTCGCCGGGGTCGGGCACGGACTCGGCGGGGTGCGGCCGTACGGTGCGCAGGGTGTGCTGCGCCGGGCGGTGCGTCACGGTGTCCCTCCCGTCCCGACCCGCGTCATGATCTCGCACAGCGCCCGGTCGTCGAAGATGCGTGCGGTCGGTATCCGCACGGTGGTGCGGCGCCGGCCGGTGACCGGGTGTCCGGCGAGGTTGGTCCAGTAGCAGCAGTGCCGCAGGTCGAGCCGGTCGTGGCCGGCGCGCAGCCAGTCGTCCGGGGAGCGCGGCACGAGCATCACGACGAGGATCTTGTGCACCGACACCGGGGTGCGGGCCAGCTTGGCCAGGTGGTCGTTGTCGAGCGTGAAGGAGAAGAAGCGGCCCGGCGGGTTCGGCGGGACCTGGTAGGTGGCCTTGAGCTGGACCTTGATGGTGACCTCGTCGTCGACCGTGTGGCCGGGCGCGCTGTGGCTGACGTGCCAGTCGATGCCGTTGTCCGGAAAGGGCTGGGACAGCGAACACCCCGCGGCGGCCGCGACGGCGTGCAGATAGCCCACCTGGAGCGTCTCCATGCAGGCGGTGGTGGCGAGAGAGCCGCGGGAGGGAGCCGTGCGCTCGGGCAGCAGCCCGCCCCGTTCGGGCTGCGCTACGGCCATGGCCAACAGCCTTCCAGAACAAGTCGATCCTCGCTGCGGACCCGTGAACCGGAGGGGTCCGTAGTCCTGTTGTGTCCTTCCGGCGTACGGTGCAAACAGCCCGGGTATCACCGAATCGGGCAGCGGACGGTGCGTCAACTGCCGACGGTGATCGAGGGGTTGTTGGGTATGACGTGCTGGTACGAAGGGCCGCTGGCCGCTTTCGACACGGAGACGACGGGCGTGGACGTCGAGACCGACCGGATCGTGTCGGCCGCCGTCGTCGTCCAGGACGCCCCGGGCATCCGGCCGCGGGTCAGCCGCTGGCTGGTGAACCCGGGGGTGCCGGTGCCCGCCGCGGCGACGGAGGTGCACGGGCTGACGGAGGAGCATCTGCACCGCAACGGCCGCTGGCCGGCGCCGGTGATGTACGAGATAGCCGAGGCGCTGGCCGAGCAGGCGCACCACGGCCGTCCGCTCGTGGTGATGAACGCGCCGTTCGATCTGACGCTGCTGGACCGCGAGTTGCGCAGGCACCGCGCCTCCTCGCTCAGCCGCTGGCTGGAGTCGGCGCCGCTGTTCGTCCTCGACCCCCGGGTCCTGGACAAGCACCTGGACCGCTACCGCAAGGGCCGCCGCACCCTCACGGACCTGTGCGCGCACTACGGCGTCGCCCTGGAGGACGCGCACGACGCGGCCGCCGACGCCGTGGCCGCGCTGGAGGTCACCCGGGCGGTGGGCCGCCGGTTCGCGTCCCGGCTGGAGCGTCTCTCCCCCGGCGAGCTGCACACCCTCCAGGCGGTGTGGCACGCGGCACAGGCCCGCGGACTGCAGGCCTGGTTCGCCCGCACCGGCGCGGAGGAGGAGGTCGACCCGGCCTGGCCCCTGCGCCCGGAGATGCCGACGGCGGCCTGAACAGACGAAGAAGCCGGTCCGCAACTGCGGACCGGCCTGTCCGGTGGGCGATACTGGGATCGAACCAGTGACCTCTTCGGTGTGAACGAAGCGCTCTCCCGCTGAGCTAATCGCCCGGGAACGCACTGAACAATACAGGTCCCGGCAGGCATCCTTCAAACCGCTGCCAGGTGCCGGGCGAGGCCGCGCCGCCCGGCCCGCATCATCAGCGCGTGATTGGCGGCGAACAGCCACCGCCCCGGCACGGCGAGCCGGCGCAGCAGCGGCCTGCGGACCACGACCTCCTGGTCGTAGCGGGCGAGCGTGCCCGGCACCCGGGCCGTGAGGGTCCAGCGCGCCCACCCCTCGATGTCTCCGGACAGCTCCGCCTCCAGGACCCCGGCCGCCGGATCATGCCGCCGCTCGCGCATCACCGAGGTCAGGTCGAACGGCAGCACGGACCGGATGCGGATCACCCCGCTGGTGTCGTCGAGCCGGGTGACCTCCCGCACCTGCGGCCACCAGCGCGGATAGTCCTCGACCCGCTCCAGCGCCTCGTACACGGCCGGGACGGGCGCGGGCAGCGCCCACAGACTGCGGAATCGGTAGTGGTTCCAGTCCATGGGCCGAGTGTGCCCGGCGCCCGCCTCCGCTCACCTGCGGCTACGGCATCCTGTCCCCCAGCAGGGCGAGGTTCTCGATGGCGGCCAGGCCGTACAGCGAGGTCTCGTTGGTGGAGATCCAGGGCGCCTCGCTCCCCGGCACCAGCGTGAGCGGGCCGCCGAGCTTCTCGGTCTTCCAGGGAGCCGACTCCTTGTAGCCGTCGGAGTTGTAGAACTTCTCCCACGCGCGCTTGGCCAGCTTGGCGTCGCCGGTGCGCACGGCGGCGTACGCGTCGAGGCGCGAGTGGCCCTGGAACAGCAGGAGGTTGCCGAAGTCGGAGCCGTAACGGGCCTTCTGCTCGGCCTTGGTGGCGTTGAAGTAGCGGCAGTAGTCGACGTACGCCTCGTTGAACTCCGGCATGTCGACCAGGTCGATGAGCTCGGCGCACAGCTCGTTGAGGCCGAAGACCGCCGACAGGTGCGAGACGTCGACCTTGGGCTGGGCGGCGACGGCGAACCTGCCGGTGTCGAGGTCGTACAGGCCGCTGCCCTGGACGAAGCCGTTGGGCTGGGCGGCGATGGTCTCCATGGTGGACAGCACACGCGCGCGTGCCTTCTCCCACTTGGGTCCCTTGCGCTCCCACTCGGTCAGCCACGCCGAGACCAGGCCGGACCAGTCCGTGCCGAAGCCGATCGACAGGGCGTGCCGGTCGGGCGTGTACGGCTCGGTACGGATCTTGCGCAGCGGGTCGAGGGCGAGGAACGTCTCGTCGGAGTCCACGTTGGCGTGCATCAGGTCGCCGACGCGCTCGTCCGCGGTGAGGAAGTAGTAGAAGCGGCGGTACGTGGTGTTGGCGATGCGCTGCTGTTTGGCGCTGTCGGCGAAGTGCTGCACCCCGTGCCGGGTGCCAAGGCCCGCCCAGGTGCCCAGGTGGTACACGTCGACCTCGCCGGTGTGCCGGGTCATGGCCTCGGCGAAGCGGAAGATGTCGGCGCGGCCGGAGCGCAGGTACGCGTACCACAGCCACAGGTCCGGCGAGAGCTCGGAGTTGTCCCAGGCGTAGCCGCCGACGTCGTAGCGCCACTGGTGCCGGACGCTGTCGTAGGTGTGCATGATGTCGCCGTAGTCCCAGAAGCCGTACCACCGGCGCATCTCCACCTGGTCCTGGTAGTAGGTGAAGAGGAAGTCGAGGTGGTCCTCGATCTTCGCCTTGGCCGGGGTGGAGCGGTCAGGCTCGGAGAACAGGCCCTTGCCGAAGACCCCCGCCTTGATCAGCTGCCTGGGCGGAGCGGCGAGCTGGGGCAGCACGCGCACGGCCTCGACCTGCTCGGCGAGCTTGTCGGCGCTCGGAGTGGACTCGTTGGCCCAGAACAGCAGCTCGGAGGTGCGGGCGATGCCGTACGGGGTGCCGAAGCCGGGCTCGTAGTCCTCGTAGGTGATGTTGAGGCCCTCGATCTGCTCCGGGTAGGTGTCCTGGCCCATGCCGTCGTGGTAGAAGCGCAGGTCCATCGGCTGCGCCTCGGGCGACCAGAGCCAGAGGGTGACCTCGGCCTCGTCGGTGTGGGCGCCCCGGATGTCGAGCTGGGCGGGGAACTTCTCCCAGAAGTCGCGCAGGCCGAAGGAGAGGCCGCCGCTGACCCCGCCGACGTACCCGAAGCCGGAGGCGCGCCGGCCACCGCCCGCGGCGATCCAGCCGTGGCCCTTCTTGGTGCGCTTGCGCACGGTGAAGCCGTCGGCGGACAGCTGGGAGAGGGTGTAGTCGCCCCACTCGGGGATGTACTGCAGCCGGGTGGTGACCCGCTGGTCCCAGGTGGACGGGTCCGGCAGCTTCCGGCCCTCGTACTGGGCCTGCTGGACGGCGGCGCCGGGGTCGCGGCGCAGGCCGGTGATGCCCTTGACGGCCTCGCGCAGCAGGCCGGTGCCCTCGCCGCCGATCCGGATGTGACGGTCGTAGGACTCGTCGCGCATCGGCACGGTGAAGCGGACGCCGATGCCGCGGATGAAGTCGCCGGACGCCTTGCCCGCCTCCTGCTTCCCGTCGTAGGTGAGGGTGTGCACCATGCGGAAGGAGTCGGCGCCCGCGTAGAAGTACAGGCGCAGGGAGAACGGCAGCCAGCTGCGGTCGCCCCTGCGGTGCTTGCCGTCGACGCGGACCACCGCGCGGACCGGGCCCTCCTGCTCGACCTGGACCTTGGAGACGGCCCCCTCGAAGCGTTCGGTCCTGACCGTGCCCTGGTCGCCGTCCTCGACCTCGGGCTGGCGGATGAGGACGAGCCGGCCGTTCCTGGCGATCTCCGTGGAGCCCCGGGTGACCGACTTGACGATCGTGGCACCGGACTTGCCGATCCTCGTCGTGATGACGCCGGTGGAGACGGTGATCGTGC
Source organism: Streptomyces sp. NPDC052682 (assembly GCF_040678435.1). Lineage (NCBI taxonomy): Bacteria > Bacillati > Actinomycetota > Actinomycetes > Kitasatosporales > Streptomycetaceae > Streptomyces > Streptomyces sp. NPDC052682. Next base: position 155,194 of record NZ_JBFATS010000019.1, read on the forward strand.
CGCCGCCGGTGTCGACGGTGACCTTCTTCTCGGGCGCGGCGGGGGTCCCCGCGGTCAGGGTGAGCTTGCCGTTGCCCGAACTGACCGCGTGGGCGGTCCACTTCAGGGAGCCGTCGGGCCAGTACGCGAGCGGCCAGGACTGGACGGGGACGGCCTTGCCGTCGGCGTCCGTCAGCGCGAAGGTCTGGTCCTCCTGGTGGACGCCCTTGGGCCAGGGGACGCCGACCGTGGAGCCGGGGGCGGCGCCGAGGCCGCCGTCCTCCAGCCAGTCCAGGGTCACCGGGTCGGCGTCGGCGGGCTCGGCTCCGGGGGCCGCCGAGGCGTCCTGCGCCCCCAGCGCCCAGCTGAACTGGGCGGCGGCTCCGGCGACGGCGGCTGCCTTCAGGAGGGACCTGCGGGGGATGGGAGACATGGCCTTTCCTTTCCGTGCGGGGTGCAGGGGGGATGTCAAGGGCATGACAGACGTAGGCGCGGCGCCGGGGCGCCGGCCCGGGTGGGAGGGCACCGCCCGTCAGCGGTGCCGGTACCGCTCCTCGACGGCGACGGCCGCCGCCGCGACGGCCCCGAGCACGGGGACCGCCAGCGGGGTGGCGAACCAGGCGGACACGGCGACCACGGCCAGCCCGCCCACCAGCAGGAACGACCCGGCGGGGTCGAGCACGGTCCGGCGCCAGGACTCGGCCAGCAGCACGCGCCAGCGGGCACCGGGTGTCCAGACCGCCGCCGCCCGCAGCCCGGCCACGGCCAGGCCGATCAGCGCGCACACCCCGACGGCGCCGACCAGCGGCCCGCCGGGGACACCGGCCCGCACGGCCCGCACGTCCACCCAGACGACGGCCAGCGCGGCCCAGCCGGCGAGCCCGGCGAGCCACCCGCCGCGCACGGCCGCACGGAAGTCCGCCGCGAACTGGCGCCAGCCGCCGCCCTGGTGGGCGGTGCGGCGGCGCAGATGCCGGGCGCCGGCCGCGAACGCGGCGGGCCAGGTGACCCCGCCCAGCGAGGCCACCGCGATCCACACCCCGGTCAGCAGACACTCGGCGAACACCGCGAACCGCTCGAGGAAGGGGGACTCCCCCCGTGCCGGGGAGATCTTGGCGCGTGCCTGGGCCATGCCGGACTCCCCTCAGCCCTTCAGGCCGGATGTGGCCATGCCGTCGATCAGATACCGCTGGAAGGCCAGGAAGAAGGCCAGCACCGGCAGCAGGGCGACGAGCGACATGGCGATCATGCCGCCGTAGTTGGCCACGGCCTCCTGGTCGACGAACATCTTCAGGCCCAGGGAGACGGTGTACTTGTCCGGCTCGTTGAGGTAGATCAGCGGCCCCATGAAGTCGTTCCACGCGTTGATGAAGGTGAAGATCGCGCTGGTGATCAGGGCGGGCCGGCACAGCGGCAGCACGATCGACCAGTAGATGCGCAGGTGCCCGCAGCCGTCGAGACGTGCCGCCTCGTCGAGCTCCTTGGGCAGGTTGCGCATGAACTGCACCATCAGGAAGACGAAGAACGCCTCCGTGGCCAGGTACTTCCCCAACAGCAGCGGGGTGTACGTGTTGATCATCTCCAGGTTGCGGAACAGCACGTACTGCGGGATCAGCAGCACGTGGTACGGCAACAGGAGGGTGCCGATCATCAGCGTGAAGAGCAGATTGCGGCCCGCGAACCTGATCTTCGCGAAGGCGTAAGCCGTCAGCGAGCAGGAGATCAGGATCCCGATCACCGAACCGACCGCGAGGAAGATCGAGTTCATGAAGAACGTGGAGATCGGGATGTCCGCGATGCCGTCGGCGAGGCTCGTGTAGTTGGACAGCGCCGGGTCGCCCGGGAACAGGTCCAGGCTGCCGATGATGTCGCCGCTCTCCTTGAAGGAACCGCCGATCAGCCAGATCACGGGATAGAGGATCACCGCCAGGATCAGCAGGGACCCGAGGTGCCAGGCGAGGGAACCGGGCAGCTTGTGCCGCAGGCCGCCCGCCCTGGGGGAGGCGGCGGGCTTGAGGTCGGTGGCGGGTGCGCTCATCAGGCGCCCTCCTCGTAGTGCACCCAGCGCTTCTGGGACCAGAACAGCACGGCCGTCACCAGGGCGACGGCGAGGAGCAGCATCCAGGCCATGGCGGAGGCCAGGCCCATCCGGCTGTTCTCGAAGCCCTGGACGTAGAGGTAGCAGGTGTACACCATGGAGCCGTCCGCGGGACCGCAGGCGTTGCCTCCGGCGCCGCCGCCGACGATGTACGCGGAGCTGAAGATCTGGAAGGAGTGGATCGTCTCCAGCAGGACGTTGAAGAACAGCACCGGCGAGATCATCGGCAGGGTGATGTTCCAGAACCGGCGCAGCTTGCCCGCCCCGTCGACCTCGGCCGCCTCGTACAGCTCGCGCGGGACCTGCTTGAGGCCGGCCAGGAAGATGACCATGGGGGCGCCGAACTGCCAGACGGTGAGCGCCACCAGGCTGTAGATGATCATGTCCGGGTCGCCGGCCCAGCCGCCGACGTGCACGCCGAAGAGCTTCTGCGTACGGTCGACGATCGCGTCGTCCGAGAAGATCGCCTTCCAGACGATCGCGACGGAGACGCTGGCACCGATCAGCGACGGTGCGTAGAACGCGGCCCGGTAGAAGGCCTGTCCGCGCCGCTTCTGGGCCAGGAGCAGCGCCACACCGAGGGCCAGCAGCAGCTTCAGCGGCGTACCGACGACGACGTACCACAGCGTCACCTGCACCGAGTGGCGCCAGCGCGGATCGCCGAACATCTCCGAGAAGTTGTCCAGGCCGATCCACCGGGGCGCGTCGAACAGGTTGTAGTCGGTGAAGGCGAAGTAGAGCGAGGCGACCATCGGGCCCGCCGTGAGCAGCAGGAACCCGGCGATCCACGGGGACATGAAGAGATAACCGGCCAGGTTCTCCCGGCGCCGCCGCCGCTTGAGGGCGGCGGGGCGCTCGGACTTCACCGGACCGTGCCGCGGCTCGGAGTCCTTCGACAGGCCCTCCATCGCAGGGGCGTGTGTCACGGTGGTTCCCATCAGCTGCCGAGAGCCGTCTTCGACTCGGTGAAGAACTGCTTGACGGCATCCGCCACCGACCGCTTCCCCAGGGCGAGTTCCTCGCCGATGCGCAGGAACGCGGCCTCGCAGATGTCCGCACCGTTCGGGTGCGGGGTGATGGGCTCCAGGACACCCGCCTTGACGAGGGACTCCTCGTAGGCGGCTATCGCCTGGTTGACGGGGTCGGTCGGCTTGTACGCGTCGTACTGGGCCTGCGTGGCGGGCACGCCGCGGTCGTACCCCATGATCTTGGCGACCTCGGGGTCGTGCACCATGAAGTTGATGAACTGGGCGACTTCCTTGGGGTGCTGGGTGCGCTTGGACGCACTGAGCATGAGCGAACCGAGGTACTGGCCGGTCTTCTTGCCGTCCGTGGTGGGGATGGGAGCCAGGCCGTACTCGCTCTTGCCCTCGGCGGTGTAGCGGACGGTGAAGTTGTCCCAGGTGAACTCGCCGCCCGAGAGTCCGGCGGCGAGCGCCGACTTGGGCTTGATCTGAGCGACCTTCTTCTGATCGGCGTAGATGCCCTCCTCGACCCCCTGTTCGGCCTTCGTCCACCAATCCGTCAGGTCCGCCTCGGCGAAACCGAGTCCGGACTCGGTGAAGAACGCCTTTCCGTTCTGACGCAGGTACAGGTCGTAGAGGTACATGATGTTGTACGGGCCGGTGTCACCGGCGCGTCCCGTCCTGTCGCGGATCTTCTTCATCGCCGCGTGGTAGTCGTCCCAGGTCCAGCCCATCTCCGGCTTGACGCCGGCCTTGGTGTAGACGGGCTTGTCGATGACCAGGGCCATCGAGTTGGAACCGACCGGGACACCGAGGAGCTTCCCGTCGATCTCGCCGAACTTCTCAAGACCGGCGCGGAATCCGTCCATGGAGAGGTTGCCCGCCTTGACCTGCTCGCCGAGGTCGAGCAGCACGTTCTTCGCGTCGTATTTACGAAGGAACCCGATGGCATTCTGGAAGACGTCCGGCGGATTTCCGCCCGAGGCCTGGGTGTTGAACTTCTTCCAGAAGTCGAGGTAAGGCTGGAAGTCCGTCTTGACCTTGATCTTCGGGTACTTCTTCTCGAAAAGCTTGATGGTCTTGTTGATTCTCTGGGCGCGGTCCTCGGCTCCCCACCACGCGTAACGGATCGTCACCGTCCCGTCCCCCGAGGCCCCGTCGCCGCCACCGCAACCGGTGGTCGCGGCCAGCCCCAGCGTGGCTGCCGTGGCACCCGCGGCCTTCAGGACCGTACGCCTCTCCACATTTCCGCCGGTTCCCACCGTTGGACCTCCCCGCACGTCGTCCCGCTTGCGTGAATCGTTTCAAGTAAGCGCTTGCTGGCACAAGGTACGGAGGGGCTGAGGGTGCGTCAATGATTCGGACAAGAATTTCTTACCGAGCGGGGCGGTGGTCCGGCGCGGTGGGGTGCCCGTGCGGTGGATGCTGCGGGGCGATGGCGCAGGTGAGGGGTGCGTGCTCGGTGTACCGAACATGGCTCAGCTGACCACCTGCGCGACCGAAACGTGAGGGTCGGTGACGTGGGCAGGGCCTCGCGGACCGGGGAGTGTGCCCGGAAGGCGGCGGCAGCAGGGCGAGTCTGCCGGGCGCGCGCCGGAGGGCGAACGGACCTGGCAGGAAGGGGGCTGAGGTCGGCGGCGACGGGTGGACCAGGAGCGGCTTCTCCGCGCCGGACGGCCGACTTGGGTCGTCTCCCGGTCGTCGATCCGGCAGGACCGGTGCAACCAGGCAGCACGACACAGGCGGCCATGCACCCCCCGGGTGGCTACCGGGAAAACGACGGGCACACCGGGCCGCAGCCGCCGAAGAGCTCGCTGCCACCGGGCCCACGGAAGGCGAGCACGCGGGTCGGCAAGTCGCCGGGGCCGGGCTACCACGGCACGAGCGCCCCCAGCGGGGACCGCCCCCACCCGCCGCAGCGAGCATCCACCGGGCGCGCCGGAACGCACGCGCCGACGCCGGGGCCCAGGCCCCCAGCGCGGTCCCCTACCGCAACGACCACCCACGGGCCCCACCAGCCGGACGCGGTCCTCGCGGGCGGGGCGCCGGAGGGCCGTTCGCAGGAGCACGAAACGGCGGCGGCGCGCCCGTGAAGCCCGGCGGGCAGCCTGCCGAGGCCGACCACCAGGACAGGCGGTGTGCCACGACCACAGTCCGTTACCGGCCCAGGCGACAGGTTCCGCACACGACAGCGGCCCACCTGCACTGTCGCAGGTGGGCCGCTGTGCTGGTGGGCGATACTGGGATCGAACCAGTGACCTCTTCGGTGTGAACGAAGCGCTCTCCCGCTGAGCTAATCGCCCGGGCACAGGAAGAACATTACCCCATGTCAGGGGGTGCCTGTGACCAGCGCGGGCCGGACAGCGGCACCCCTGCGGCGCCTCACTGGTCCTCGATCTTCCACGGCATGACGAAGCCGAACTTCCAGACGTAGATCCCGACGAGCACGGCCACGATCACCAGACCGACCGAGGTCAGGATGATGTTGCGGCGGCGGACCTTCGGATCCAGGGCCCGCTGCGCCGCCTCGGTGACCTTGCGCTTGGTCCAGCGCAGCACCAGCTGGGCCCAGACGAACTCGGTCGCCCAGATCGCCATGCCGCCGAAGATCACGACCCAGCCCGGCCCGGGCAGCGGCAGCATGATGACGCCGGCCGCCACGACCGCGAGCCCGATGACGAAGACGCCGACCTGCCAGCTCAGGTGCAGCATGCGGCGCGCCTTGACGAATTCCGGCGCCCGCGAGCCGAGCCCCCGATGCTCGCTGTGCACCTCGTCCGACCTCGTTTCGTCCGACGCCACGGCCACCTCACCCGGCCTGTTACTCCCCGTATTCATACGGCCAAACACTACCGGAGCGAAACGACTCACCGGAATGGCGGCAGGACGCGTAGGATCTCTGGTCCGGAAGAGTTACATAAAGGCACGCAAAACACGCAGAGGGGTTTACAACGGCACCGTAGGTGGCATGTCGATTTCGCCGACGTGCGAATCCCCGAGCGCACACTGAGCGAAAGGCCCTGGCGCTTATGAACACCACGGTCAGCTGCGAGCTGCACCTGCGCCTCGTTGTGTCGAGCGAGTCCTCCCTGCCTGTTCCCGCAGGCCTGCGGTACGACACGGCCGACCCCTACGCCGTGCACGCCACCTTCCACACCGGAGCCGAGGAGACCGTCGAGTGGGTGTTCGCCCGCGACCTCCTCGCCGAGGGACTTCACCGCCCCACGGGCACCGGCGACGTCCGCGTCTGGCCGTCGCGCAGCCACGGTCAGGGCGTCGTGTGCATCGCCCTGAGCTCCCCGGAGGGCGAGGCCTTGCTCGAGGCCCCCGCACGGGCCCTGGAGTCCTTCCTGAAGCGGACCGACGCCGCCGTGCCGCCCGGCACGGAACACCGGCACTTCGACCTCGATCAGGAGCTCTCGCACATCCTGGCGGAAAGCTAGGGAGAGGCCCCGCGAAGCCGCCCGGCGCCGTCGACTCGGGGAGACGGCTCGGGCCAGTACAACCGCATACGGTGAGCACCGGCGCCTTCCGCTGAGCGGGGGGCGCCGGTGCTGTCCGGTTCCGGCTCCGCCCGCTCCCGGCCGGGAACCGCGGCGGTCGGCACCGCGTTGTATTCGAAGCCGTGTGCGGGCCGACGGGGCTGGATGCCCGTCCGAGCCGTTACCATCGGCCAGCATCGGCGGGCGCCCGCCCGACCCCCAGGCCAGGGAGCGAAACGTGCTGATCACCCACGACACCCGGTGCGCCCTCGACACCGTGGTGGATCTGGTGAACACCGCACCGGAGGACGACGCGACACCGGACGGGCTGCCGGATGTGGCGGCTCTCGAGGATTTCGTGCGCAATCACGACATCAGTGATGTCGGGGTGCTCTCCGAGTTCGACCTCTCGGCGGTGCGCAAGGTGCGCGGCCGGTTCGCGGCCGTCTTCGCGGCTCCCGACGCCCGGACCGCGGCCGGACTGATCAACGAGCTGATCGCCGCGGCGGGGACGACGCCCCGGCTCACGGACCACGACGGCTACGACTGGCACGTGCACTACTTCGCCCCCGGCGCCTCCGTCGCGGATCACCTGGCCGCCGACTGCGGGATGGCGCTGGCGTTCTTCGTGGTCGCCGGGGAGCAGGAGCGGCTGCGGCGCTGTGAGGCGCCCGACTGCCGGCGGGCCTTCGTCGATCTCTCCCGCAACCGGTCGCGCCGGTACTGCGACAGTCGTACCTGCGGAAATCGCCTGCACGTCGCCGCCTACCGGGCGCGGCGCAAGGAGGCGGCGGGCTGATCCCCGCCTTCCCTGGGACCGCCCCGCGGACAGACCACCGGCCACGGGGTCCGGCGCGGTCCCGGCGGGTGGCGCCGGGGACCGCGGGTTCGGCTCACAGCAGCAGCAGGTCGTGCAGCGCGGCCATGAGCAGCAGGCACCCGATCACCGCCAGAAAGATCATCAGCGGCGGCTGGGACAGGGCGAAGAGGCAGCCGCGCGGTTCGTCCCGCGGCGGCGTGGCCTTGGTCTGTGTGGTGTCCAGCATCTCGTCGGCGATGATGGCGCATTCGGCACACACGAGGCGATCAGCACACTGGTGACGAACGGGAGTGCCCCGGTTTCCGTGAGGTCCGGGTCAGATTGCGATCATCTCCGCACGATCCAGGACGCACTGTGTTGTTTCAGCCCGTCACGGGCAGCCCGTCCCGCGGCTCGTCCTGCGGCCGCCGCGGCCCCCACTCCTTCATATGCCGTGCTTCTTCAGGATCGCCTCGATGTCACTGAAGTCGTCGTCGCCCCCGGACGCCGCCGTCGGCCGGGCGGCCGGGCGGGTGCCCTGTCCCAGGGAGGGCGCCGAGGCCGCCGGAGCCACCGCCTCACGCTCGGCGGCCGCCCGGGCCGCCCTGCGCTCCCGGCGGGTGCCGCCCCGGCGGCGCTCCACGACGCGGGTCGTGGTGAACAGCGCCCACGACACTCCGAGCACCCCGAACCCCGCCCAGGCCGTCGGGCTGAACGCGGTGTCCGCCAGCCAGTCGACCACGCCGGTCATCACCAGGCCGAGGGGGACGAGGGCGTAGGCGGCGATGCGGGCCGCCGCGAGGAAGCGTTTGCGGTAGGCCGTCACCGCGGCGATGCCCAGGCCTGCCGCGGACACGGCGGAACAGACGGTCTCGGCAATCATCCGGTCCTCCAGGCAGGCTCGTCGGGCGGCAGGCACGTCGCCTCTTCCATCGTGCACCTCGCGCCTGCCGCAGACCATGCTCCGGCCGGACATCAGGGACATCTCCGGGTCGGCTCCTCCCTGGGTGCCGGTGCGGACGTACGACCGGCGGCCGGGCCAGGTCCGATTCGGTCGCCGGCGGACCGGGCTGGAAGACTGGGGGTCATGAACGACTCCTCCCCCGACCGTCCCACCGTCCCCGTCCTGGAGGTCTGGTGCGAGCTGCAGTGCCCGGACTGCCGCACCGCCCTGGACGACCTGCGCGCCCTGCGGGCCCGCTACGGCGACCGTCTGGAGCTGCGGCTGCGGCACTTCCCGCTGGACAAGCACCGGCACGCCTTCGCCGCCGCCCAGGCCGCCGAGGAGGCCTGGGCGCAGGGCCGGGGGTGGCCGTACGTCGAGGCCGTGCTGGAGCGGGTCGAGGAGCTGGACCGTAAGGGAGAGCCCTTCCTGGTCGAGGTCGCGCGGGAACTCGCACTGGACGCCGAGGAGTTCGACACCGCGCTGATCGACGGCCGGCACATCCTGGTCGTGGACGCCGACCAGGCCGAGGGCAAGGCCATCGGCGTGACCGGCACTCCCACGTATGTCATCGGCGGCGAGCGCCTGGACGGCGGCAAGAGCCAGGAGGGGCTGCGCGAGCGGATCGAGGAGATCGCCGACCGGCTGCTGGCCGGGCAGCAGGCCTGACCCGGTCCTGGCTCCGCCGCGTCACAGCAGCGGCTTGTACAAGGCGTACAGCGTGGTCTCGTAACCGAGGGACTCGTACAGGCGCTCGGCCGGGGTGTTGCCCGCGAAGACGTTGAGGCCGATGGTGCGCTCGCCGGCGGCGATCGCCTGGGCCTCGGCCAGCAGCATGAGCGTACGGCCGTGCCCCTTGCCGCGGTGGCCGGCCGCGGCCTCGACGTCGTAGACGAAGGCGCCGTCGTCACGCAGCGCCAGCCACAGCGTGCCCACGCGCGTGCCCTGGTGTTCCAGGACGCTGATGAGCATGCCCGGCGTGGCGCGGCCGTCGGGCAGCAGGGTGGCGTGGTCCCGCTCCGACTTGGCCCGGGCCTCGGCCTCCGGCACCCCGCGCTCGATCCAGGACTGGGCGTAGTCCTTCACACCCTGTGCCAGCCAGGGCCCGAACTCCTCCTGCGTCATGGGCCGGGCGCGGCTGCCCGCCGGGAGGACCGGCGGGGTGTCGGCGAGCGGTTTGGCCAGGTTGCGGTTGCGTACGGCGTACCCGAGCGCCGTGGCCAGGCGGAACGCCTCCTGGGCGGCGGCGGGAACGGACGCCTCGATGCGCCGGCAGCCCCAGCCGCGGGCGACCTCCTCGGCGGCGAGCGCGGCCACCGTGCCCCGGCCGCGCCGGCGGTCCGGCTCCTCGATCCGCAGGTCGAGGATGCGCGCGACGGCGGGGCCGAAGACGGGGTGGGTGGCCAGGTGTATCGCACCCACGGGACGGCTGTTCACGCATACCTGGTAGCGGCGTGAACGCGTGCCGTCGGCGTTCTGCTGGAGCGGCTCTGCCGGCCGCAGGGTCGTGGTCATCAGGGGTGTTCTACCCGCTGCGGCGCCCCGGGGCAGCCGAATATCCGTGGGCCGTCACGGATCGAGGTCGTCGCCGGACCGCTCCTCGAAGATCCGCATGGCCTTGGCGGTCACCGGCCCCGGCGCGCCGGGCAGTTCCCGGGCGTCGACGCGGTGCACGGCCTGGACGTCGCGCAGGGTGGACGTCAGGAAGATCTCGTCGGCCCGCTCCAGGACGTCCAGGGGGAGGTCGGTCTCCTTGGCTCCGGTCCACTCGATGGTCAGCGCGCGCGTGACGCCCGCGAGGCAGCCGGAGGACAGCGGCGGGGTGTGGATCTCGCCGTCCAGGACGACGAAGACGTTGGAGCCGGTGCCCTCGCAGAGGCGGCCGACGGTGTTGCCGAACAGCGCCTCGGACGCGCCCTGCTGGTGGGCGCGGGCCAGGGCGACGACGTTCTCGGCGTACGACGTGGTCTTCAGGCCGGTCAGCGCGCCGCGCTCGTTGCGGGTCCAGGGCACGGTGATCACGGCGGTGGAGTCCGGGCGCCGACCGGTCTCGCCGAGGGCGACCACCAGGGTCGGGCCGTGCTCGCCGCGGTCGGAGCCCAGCGGGCCGTGGCCGCCGGTGTAGGTGATGCGCAGCCGGCCGAGCGGCATCGGGTTGGCCTCCAGGACGGCGTCGCAGGCGCGGCGGACCTCGTCGAGGTCGGGGTCGGGCAGACCGAGGCCGCGTGCCGAACGGGTGAGCCTGTCGAGGTGCCGGGTCAGCGCGAACGGACGGCCGTCCACCGCCTTCACCGTCTCGAAGATGCCGTCGCCCACGGTCAGTCCGTGGTCGAAGACGGAGACGCGGGCGGAGTCGAGGTCCTGCAACCCGCCGTCGAGCCAGATCTTCACGTGAGAGTCCCTTCGCTCACCTCGTACGCCCCCGACGCTACCGCGAGCAGCCGGGACGCCTTCAGCTCGGTCTCCCGCCACTCCCCCTCGGGGTCGGAGCCCCAGGTGATGCCGGCGCCGGTGCCGAAGCGCAGCAGGCCCTCCCGCCGGTCGATCCAGAAGGTGCGTATGCCGACGGCCAGCTCCCCGACGCCCCGGTCCGCGTCGACCCAGCCGATGCCGCCGCAGTACGGGCCCCGGGGTGCCGTCTCCAGGGCCTCGATGATCCGCAGGGCGCTCGACTTGGGCGCGCCGGTGACGGAGCCGGGCGGGAAGGCGGCGGCGAGCAGCTCCGGCCACCCGGCGCCGTCCCGCAGCTCGCCCCGCACCGTCGACACCAGGTGCACGAGCCCGGGATGCTTCTCGACGACGCACAGTTCCGGCACGGTCACGCTGCCGGTGGCGCAGACCCGCCCGATGTCGTTGCGGACCAGGTCCACGATCATCACGTTCTCGGCGTAGTCCTTCTCCAGCAGATCGGCCTCGGTGCGCCCGGTGCCCTTGATCGGCCCGGACGTGACGACCCGCCCGTCCCGGCGCAGGAACAGCTCGGGAGAGGCGGTGGCGATCTCCACACCGTGCCGGGGCAGCCGCACCGTTCCGGCGTACGGCGCCGGGTTGCCGCGCGCCAGCAGCGCGGTGAGCGCGTCCACGTCGGCGCCGGGCTCGACGGGCGCGGACAGCACCCGGCAGAGGTTGGCCTGGTAGACCTCGCCGGCCGCGATGTGCCGGCGGATCCGCCGCACGGCCGTCGTGTACGCGTCACGGTCGAGCGAGGACGTCCAGTCGCCGGCGGCCGGCCCGCGCCAGGCGCCCGGCACCGGGGCGGGCACGGACTCCTCCCGTACGTCGCGGAACCGAGCGCAGGTCAGACGGCCCTCGAAGTCCGCGCACACGGCCCAGAAACCGCTGGAGTCCAGGGCCGCGGGATCGTCGGTGACGTCGAGGAGCCCGGTGGCGACACGGTCGCCGAAACGGGCCAGAGGAGGGAGGTCGAGCACGCTGTCGAGTCTATGGCGGGTGTCCCGCAGGTGACCTTGCCGTGTCCCTTCACAGGCCCTGACCAGGCAGGCGAGCAGGCACACCGCAGCACGCTGCACAAACGCGTTTTTGTACTGGCCCCGGAATCCGCTAGAGTTCAACACGTCGCCGGGCCGCGCGAGCGGACCGAAACGACAGGCGGACGTAGCTCAGTTGGTAGAGCGCAACCTTGCCAAGGTTGAGGTCGCGAGTTCGAGCCTCGTCGTCCGCTCGAGGAAACAGGGGATCGTCCCGGTCCCCTACACTCCTGGTGGAGTGGCCGAGAGGCGAGGCAACGGCCTGCAAAGCCGTCTACACGGGTTCAAATCCCGTCTCCACCTCCAAGGACGATTAGCTCAGCGGGAGAGCGCTTCCCTGACACGGAAGAGGTCACTGGTTCAATCCCAGTATCGTCCACTGGATCTTCGGATCCCCGCGCGATTAGCTCAGCGGGAGAGCGCTTCCCTGACACGGAAGAGGTCACTGGTTCAATCCCAGTATCGCGCACGCAGCATCCATGATCTTCGGATCATGGTCCCGAGGACGATTAGCTCAGCGGGAGAGCGCTTCCCTGACACGGAAGAGGTCACTGGTTCAATCCCAGTATCGTCCACACCACACCGCAGCCCCCGGCCGTCTCGTACGGCCGGGGGCTCGGTCGTGTCCGGGGGCGTCCGGGTTCCTGTCAGGACGAGAAGAGCATGTGGCCAAAGCTCTTGTGGCGGCGGTGGCCGTAGTGGTGGTCGTGGCCGCCGTGCGGGGCGCCCCACGCCGGGGCCGGCGGGGCCGGCGGGTAGGCCTGCGGGGCGGGCGGGGGCGGCGGGCCGGGCTGGGACCACTGGGCCTCCAGGCGGGTCAGCGCCTCCAGCTCGCCGTAGTCGAGGAAGATGCCGCGGCAGTTGGCGCACTGCTCGATCTGGACGCCGTTGCGGTTGTAGGTGTGCATCGGTGCGTGGCACTTCGGACACTGCATGTCGTCTCCACTCCTCGCGGTCGGTCCCGCTGCGCGGGTCGCCAGGACAGACTCTGTCCGGCTGCCGTCGGTTGCACCCTACGTCGGGTTCCCCCGCGTCAACGGCGGTGGTACGGACGCCATGCGCGCGCAGGCGTCGACGAGGCACTGTTCCACCTCGTCCAGGGGACGGCCGGCCGCTGCGGCCTTGGCGATCGCCCGGGCGGCGCTCTGCACGGTCAGGGCACGGGCGGGGACGTCCAGGGCGGCCCAGGGATCGCCGTGCGCGGGGACGGCCGGGCCGCCGGCCGCGCGGTAGGCGGTCAGGAAGCGGTCCCACTCGCCGGGCGGGAGCAGGCCGCAGGCGTACCAGGCGGCCGGGCGGGCCAGGTCCCAGGCCGGGACACCGGTGCCGAGGTCGTCGACGTCGATGAGCAGCCACGGGCCCTCGGGGGCGGGGTGGCGGACGAGCTGGCCGAGGTGGAGGTCGCCGTGGCACAGGGTGGCGGTGTCCGGCATGGGCGCCTCGGCCCGGGCCCAGGCGGGCAGGGCCGCCCAGGCGCGCAGCACGGGAGCGGTGGCAGGGTGCGGGCCGGTCTCCCTCAGGCGGGCCACGGCCCGGGCCGCCTCGGCCGGGCCGCGTGCGGTGGGCAGGCCGGCGGGGGCGGGCGTGCGGTGCAGCCGGGCGAGGAGGGCGGCGGCGGCTTCCCAGGGGGCCCGGTCGGGGTCGTCCGGGTCCACGGGGGTGCCGTACGGCCAGAAGGTCACGAGGCGGCCGTGCAGGTCGACCGGCGTCGGGTGGAGCGGGGGCAGCAGGACGCCGGGGACGCCGGCGGCGGTGGTGAGGCGGCGGGTCAGTGCGGCGGGGTCGGTGTCCGGGGCGTGGGCCTTGGCGACGGTGTGCCCGTGGCGGACGAGAAGGGCGTCGGGGCGGTCGGCCAGGGTGGTGGTGATCCCGCAGGGGCACGCGGCTGCGCGGGTGTGGGCCGCGGCTGTGAGCCGGGCGGTGAGCTCGGGGAGCAGGCGGGACGTGATCACGGGGCTCCCTGGGGGCGGGTGGTGAGGGAGAGGGTACGGGGTCGCCGGGCTCGGCGAGTGCGGGCTGGTGGGTGGCGCTTGGGCCCCGTCGGGTGGCGCGTACGGCCTGACCGGACGGGACGCGATGGCGGGCGGACCGCGGCCTGCGCGTGCACGGTCCTCGGCCCCTCAGCCCGCTCGCCGCGGCCGCCGGGAACGCCACGCGGCGGTCGGTCGGCGTACGGCACGGGTACCCGGGGCAAAGCAATGCCGGCGCAGCTCCCCAGCTGCGCCGGCATCTGTGCCGTCCGCCGCACCCCCGTCCCCACGGGGTTTCATGGGTGGATGTCCCCGCCCGGACCGCTCTTCCGGGCCTGGGGTCGCCGCTCAGCGCCCCAGCATCACGCCCACGGACGACGCCTGTGTGGCCACCGTCTCCCAGCCGTCGAAGACGACGAGGAGCAGGGCCGCCAGGGGAAGGGCCATCAGCGTCGCCACCAGGGGGTGGCGGCGGCCCGTACGGCGGGGGCGGAACGCCGTGTGCTCCCGCGCGCGGATCAGTGTCCGCGGTGCCGTGTAGGCCATGGTCCCTCTCCTGACCGTCTTGGTTGTCGTCGGCAGCGGCGGGTGTCTGACCTCGGGGGACGAGTGCTGCACCCGCCGCTTGACCTCAAATCTAGGCGTCCGGCGCCTGCCGGGCGTCATGCCCTCGTACCGCTTGCCGGGCCTCCCGGAGGATGAGCCGTGACCTGCCGAGTACTCCCCTGGGTGGAGACGGGGACCTAGGTCTCAGGGTCTTCCCGGAAGGGGCGCCCGCTGTGCCCCGCTTTCTCCGAGCCGTCCTCCCGCGGCACCGGCTGCTCCACGAGGGCCAGCACCCGGTTCGCCATGAAGCGGGCCGTACGTACCACAGTTCCGTTGCGCGTGACTTCGCTCACTTCCACCACGCCCCGGCGCACCGCCGTCTCCACCCGGCGGCCCGCCCTGCTCGCCACCACCTCATATGTGCGCGTCGTGTCCCCGGCGTCCACAACAATCTCCACACGATCACCGTTCACGGGTTCAACTCCCCCTTCGTCGGCGGGTGGTCGGCGTCACCGAGGGTGCGAACCCGCCCTGTCCGCGCGCCCCCTGACCACTCTTCAAGTGTCCCACCCGGCACTGACAATCCGCCGGGCCGAGAGGGCGCGGCCTCTGCGCACGGGCGGCCGCGGAAACGTAAGCTGGGCCACGTCACACGGACCGGGCAGCGGGGATGGACATGGCGATGATGCGCCTGAGGCGCGAGGACCCGCGCGTCGTCGGCTCGTTCAAGCTTCACAGACGGCTCGGCGCGGGCGGGATGGGCGTGGTCTACCTGGGCTCCGACAAGAAGGGGCAGCGGGTCGCACTGAAGGTCATCCGGCCTGACCTGGCCGAGGATCAGGAGTTCCGGTCGCGGTTCGCCCGTGAGGTGTCGGCCGCGCGGCGGATCCGCGGCGGGTGCACGGCACGGCTGGTGGCCGCCGACCTCGAGGCGGACCGGCCGTGGTTCGCCACCCAGTACGTGCCGGGGCCGTCGCTGCACGACAAGGTCGCCGAGGAGGGGCCGCTGTGCGCGGCCGAGGTCGCCGCCATCGGGGCCGCCCTGTCGGAGGGGCTGGTCGCCGTGCACGAGGCCGGGGTCGTGCACCGGGACCTGAAGCCCTCCAACATCCTGCTGTCCCCGAAGGGGCCGCGGATCATCGACTTCGGCATCGCCTGGGCGACGGGCGCCTCGACGCTCACGCACGTCGGCACCGCGGTCGGCTCCCCCGGCTTCCTCGCCCCGGAGCAGGTGCGCGGGGCGGCCGTCACGCCGGCCACCGACGTGTTCTCGCTCGGCGCCACGCTCGCCTACGCGTCGACGGGTGACTCGCCCTTCGGGCACGGCAGTTCCGAGGTGATGCTGTACCGCGTGGTGCATGAGGAGCCGCAGCTGCACGGCGTACCGGACGCGCTGGCTCCGCTGATCCTGGCCTGTCTGGCGAAGGACCCCGAGGAGCGGCCCAGCACCCTCCAGCTGTCGCTGCGGCTCAAGGAGATCGCCGCCCGGGAGGCGCAGGGCCTGGCCGACGTCCGGCCCCCCGCGCCGCGTGCCGCCGAGGCGGACCGGCCCACCGGGCGGCTCGCCGACACCTACCCCGAGCGCGCCCAGCGCTCCGGGCGTCCGCAGGGGACGGGCGGGCACGGCACTCCCCCGCCGCGTTCCGCCGGGGCGCGGGGCGGGACGCCTTCCCGGGGCGGCGCACGCGGCGCGACCCCGGCGCGCGGGGGCGGTGCGCCCCGGGATGCCGCCGCGTCGCGCGGCGGTGCCTGGCGGGGCGGCGGGGGGGGGGCCCGGGGCCCGGGGGGGGGCACACCCGCCTCGCGAGGCCCGACCCGGTGCGGGGGCGGCAGCCGTCCGGCCCCGCGCCGCGGTG
>NZ_JBFATS010000020.1:0-125125 GCF_040678435.1 Streptomyces sp. NPDC052682
AAACGCCCGGTTACATTCCGAACCCGGAAGCTAAGCCTTACAGCGCCGATGGTACTGCAGGGGGGACCCTGTGGGAGAGTAGGACGCCGCCGAACTCCTCTTAGAGCTCTGGCTCTTGGGCACACCGCCCGAGAGCCAGAGCTTTTTTGCGTTGAGGTAAGGTCAGGGAGCATCGTTGGTACGTATCCCACAGGAGGCCCCCGGGTGGAGGTCCAGGAGACTCGTGTCCAGACGGACCGTGTCCTCACCATCCCGAACATCCTCAGCATGGCGCGGCTCGTCGGGGTGCCGCTCTTCCTGTGGTTGATCCTCAGGCCCGAGTTCGGCGGCCCCAAGAGCGACGGCTGGGCGCTGCTGGTCCTGGCGTTCAGCGGCGTCAGCGACTACCTGGACGGCAAGCTCGCCCGGCGCTGGAACCAGATCAGCAGCCTCGGCCGGCTCCTGGACCCCGCGGCCGACCGGCTCTACATTCTCTCGACTCTGGTCGGCCTCACCTGGCGCGAGATCCTGCCCATCTGGTTGACGGCCGTACTACTGGCGCGAGAGCTGGTACTGCTGGTGATGGTGGGCATTCTCCGGCGCCACGGGTATCCGCCGCCGCAGGTCAACTTCCTGGGGAAGGCGGCCACCTTCAACTTGATGTATGCCTTCCCCCTGCTGCTGCTCAGTGACGGAAGTAGCTGGATCTCGTCACTCGCTGCTATTTTCGGATGGGCGTTCGCCGGATGGGGTACAACGCTGTACTGGTGGGCAGGAGTCCTCTATGTGGTCCAAGTCCGCCGCCTGGTCCGTGCGGACGCCATGGCCGATTGAACTCGCTGATTGTGCGGCCGTAACGGCCCGATGGCCCGTGCTGGAAAAGTGCGGGACAATCTCGGCGTGTGAAGTCGGTCAGACCGTCGTCTCTTAGAGGAGGACGCTTCCGACATGAAGGCCGTCGTGATGGCCGGAGGCGAAGGCACACGCCTTCGTCCCATGACCTCGAGCATGCCCAAGCCGCTCCTGCCCGTGGCGAACCGCCCGATCATGGAGCACGTGCTGCGGCTGCTCAAAAGGCATGGGCTCAATGAAACAGTCGTCACTGTGCAGTTCCTTGCGTCGCTCGTCAAGAACTACTTCGGTGACGGTGAAGAGCTCGGAATGGAGCTCACCTATGCCAACGAGGAGAAGCCACTCGGTACCGCCGGAAGCGTCAAGAACGCCGAAGAGGCGTTGAAGGACGATGCCTTCCTCGTCATCTCCGGTGATGCCCTGACCGACTTCGACCTCACTGAGCTGATCAACTTCCACAAGGAAAAGGGCGCGCTGGTCACCGTCTGTCTGACGCGTGTGCCCAATCCGCTGGAGTTCGGCATCACCATCGTGGACGAGGAAGGCAAGGTCGAGCGGTTCCTCGAGAAGCCGACCTGGGGGCAGGTGTTCTCGGACACCGTCAACACCGGCATCTACGTGATGGAGCCCGAGGTCTTCGACTACGTCGAGCCCGATGTGCCCGTCGACTGGTCCGGTGACGTCTTCCCGCAGCTGATGAAGGAAGGCAAGCCGATCTACGGCTATGTCGCCGAGGGCTACTGGGAGGACGTCGGCACCCACGAGAGCTATGTGAAGGCCCAGGCCGACGTCCTCGAGGGCAAGGTCGACGTCGAGATCGACGGCTTCGAGATCTCCCCGGGTGTCTGGGTGGCGGAGGGCGCCGAAGTACACCCCGACGCCGTTCTCCGTGGCCCCGTCTACATCGGCGACTACGCCAAGGTGGAGGCCGGCGCCGAGATCCGGGAGCACACGGTTGTCGGGTCCAACGTGGTCGTGAAGAGCGGCGCCTTCCTGCACAAGGCCGTCGTCCACGACAACGTCTACGTCGGGCCTCACAGCAATCTGCGCGGCTGCGTCGTCGGAAAGAACACCGACATCATGCGCGCGGCCCGGATCGAGGACGGCGCGGTCATCGGTGACGAATGCCTGATCGGTGAAGAATCGATCGTGCAGGGCAATGTGCGGGTGTACCCGTTCAAGACGATCGAGGCCGGTGCCTTCGTCAACACGTCGGTCATCTGGGAATCCCGGGGGCAGGCGCATCTTTTCGGTGCCCGCGGTGTGTCCGGCATCCTCAACGTGGAGATCACACCGGAGCTCGCGGTGCGTCTCGCCGGCGCCTACGCGACGACCCTCAAGAAGGGCTCGACCGTCACGACGGCCCGTGACCACTCGCGTGGTGCGCGCGCGCTGAAGCGTGCGGTCATCTCGGCGCTGCAGGCCAGCGCGATCGACGTCCGGGACCTGGAGAACGTACCGCTGCCCGTGGCGCGGCAGCAGACCGCGCGGGGCAGTGCCGGCGGCATCATGATCCGGACCACGCCCGGGGTGCCGGACTCCGTGGACATCATGTTCTTCGACGGGCAGGGCGCCGACCTGTCGCAGGCCAGCCAGCGCAAGCTGGACCGGGTGTTCGCGCGGCAGGAGTACCGGCGCGCGTTCCCGGGTGAGATCGGTGACCTGCACTTCCCGGCCAGTGTCTTCGACTCGTACACCGGGTCGCTGCTGCGCAACGTCGACACGACAGGGATCGCCGAGTCCGGGCTGAAGGTCGTCGTGGACGCGTCCAACGGCAGTGCCGGCCTCGTGCTGCCGAGCCTGCTCGGCAAGCTCGGCGTCGACTCGCTGACCATCAACCCCGGTCTCGACGAGTCCAGGCCCACCGAGACGGCCGACATGCGGCGGTCGGGGCTGATGCGGCTCGGTGAGATCGTGGCGTCGTCGGGGGCCGCCTTCGGCGTGCGGTTCGACCCCGTCGGTGAGCGGATCTCCCTGGTCGACGAGAAGGGCCGGATCATCGAGGACGACCGGGCGCTGCTCGTCATGCTCGACCTGGTGGCGGCGGAGCGGCGCAGCGGCCGGGTCGCCCTGCCGGTGACCACGACGCGGATCGCCGAGCAGGTCGCGGCGTACCACGGCACCCAGGTCGAGTGGACGACCACCTCTCCCGACGACCTCACGCGGGTCGGCGGCGAGGAAGGGACGATCTTCGGCGGCGACGGCAAGGGCGGCTTCATCGTCCCCGAGTTCAGCAGCGTCTACGACGGCACCGCGGCCTTCGTACGGCTCATCGGGCTGGTGGCGCGTACGCAGCTCACGCTCAGCCAGATCGACGCGCGGATCCCGCGTGCGCACGTCCTCAAGCGGGACCTGGCGACTCCGTGGGCCGTCAAGGGCCTGGTCATGCGGCGGGTCGTCGAGGCGGCCGGAGACCGCCACGTGGACACCACCGACGGTGTGCGTGTGGTCGAGGCCGACGGGCGCTGGGTGATGGTGCTGCCCGACCCGGCCGAAGCGGTCACCCATCTGTGGGCCGAGGGGCCGGACGACGCCTCCGCGCAGGCCCTGCTCGACGAGTGGGCGGCGGTCGTGGACAGCGCGGGTCGGTAAAACGCGCAGCACGCGTGCGTGCCGGACAAGTGTCCCCAAGGGGGCCTGTCCGGCACGCCGGTGGGGCCGTTCGGCGGTACTCGGCGCGACGTGCGACGATGTGCGGCATGCCGCAGCAACCCCCCGTTCGGAGCACTCCTGCGCGGCCCCCGCGCCCGGATGCGTCCATGTCGTTGCTCACCAACGTCATGGACCACAGCCTCGACGACGGATACGCCGAGGCGGCGGCCCGGAAGAAGGCCGCGGGTGAGGGCGGCCTGCCGAAGACCCTCAGGGCGAAGCTGGGTTTCGCCGCCGGGCTGGTGCTCGCCGGCCTCGTCGTGACCGTCGGAGCGGCACAGGCGCGGGTCGCGGCCCCCACCGTGGCCAAGGAGCGCCAGGAGCTGATCGACCGCATCGACCGGCAGACCGAGACCGCCGACAAACTGGAGGGCAGCGTCGACAAGCTGCGCGAGGACGTGGGTGCGCGGCAGCGTGAGGCGCTGGAGCAGAGCGGCGGCAGCGAGCGGTTCGAGCTGATGGGCATCCTGTCGGGTGCCGCAGCGGTCCACGGGCCTGGTGTGAAGCTCGTGGTGAACGACGCCAAGGAGGCCGGTACCGGCGCAGGCGGCGACCCGCGCGACGCGTCCGGGTTCTCCGACACCGGCCGGGTGCGGGACCGCGACATGCAGCGTGTGGTGAACGGGCTGTGGGAGTCGGGCGCCGAGGCGATCTCCATCAACGGGCAGCGGCTGACGGCCCTGTCCGCGATCCGGGCGGCCGGCGACGCGATACTGGTGGACAACAGGCCGCTGGTGCCGCCGTACACGGTGCTCGCGGTGGGGGACGGCGAGCGGCTCAGCACCAGGTTCCAGGACAGTGCCGACGGGCTGTATCTGCATGCCCTCCAGGAGAACTACGGCATCCGCACCGGCATCTCCGTGGAGGACGACCTCCAGTTGCCCGCGGCACCGAGTGTGATCGTGCGGACCGCACAGCCGAAGACCGACAAGCACAGCACCGAGAAGAACTGAGAAGGGCACCATCGTGATCGCCGTACTGGGCCTTGTCCTGGGAGTCGTGGCCGGACTGTTGGTCCGGCCCGAGGTTCCGGCGGCCGTCGAGCCTTACCTGCCCATCGCTGTCGTGGCGGCGCTCGACGCCGTCTTCGGCGGTCTGCGGGCCATGCTCGACGGCATCTTCGACGACAAGGTCTTCGTGGTGTCGTTCCTGTCGAACGTCGTCGTGGCCGCGCTGATCGTGTTCCTGGGCGACAAGCTGGGCGTGGGCGCGCAGCTGTCCACCGGTGTGGTGGTCGTGCTCGGCATCCGCATCTTCTCCAACGCCGCGGCCATCCGCCGCCACGTGTTCCGGGCGTGAGGCCGATGAGCGAGCACGACGAGCGACCCGGACAACGGGACGACGAGAAGCCGGAGCCCGCGAACAGGCTGCGCAAGGAACTGCCCGAAGAGGCGCCCGCGCCGCCGCCCGCGGCGGCGAGCCCGGAGCAGGAGCCCGAGCCGGGGCCGACCGGCCGGCAGCGGCTGATGAAGGGGCTGTGGCCGCCGCGCTTCACGCGGGCCCAACTCATCGTCGCAGTGCTGTTGTTCGGCCTCGGGTTCGGGCTGGCGGTCCAGGTCGCCTCGAACAGCGACAGCGACAGCGCGCTGCGCGGAGCACGGCAGGAAGATCTTGTCCGCATCCTCGATGAACTGGACGACCGTACGCAGCGTCTTGAAGACGAGAAGCAGGGCCTCGAAAAGCAGCGCGACGAGCTGGAGAACAGCTCCGACCAGGCCGAGGAGGCCCGTAAGCAGACGGTCGAGAAGGAGAGGCAGCTCGGCATCCTGGCGGGCACGGTGGCCGCGCAGGGGCCCGGCATCACGATGACGATCCAGGACACGAAGGGGACGGTCGAGGCGGACATGTTGCTCGACGCGGTCCAGGAGCTGCGCGCGGCGGGCGCGGAGGCGATCCAGGTGAACGGGGTACGGGTCGTCGCCAACACCTATCTGTCGGACGCCGGCAATGGTGTGAGCGTCGACGGGAACAAGATCAAAGCGCCCTATCGTTTCAAGGTCATCGGCAAACCGCAGGACCTCGAGCCGGCGCTCAACATCCCCGGAGGCGTGGTGCAGACTCTCGAGAAGGAACAGGCCACCGTCGCTGTGGAGCGGTCGAACAAGATCGTTGTGGACGCCTTGCGAGCGGCGAAGCGGCCTGACTACGCTCGGTCGTCCTCCCGGTGAACCGGGGGTGCATGGGGCTCATCAGGCAAGGGCATGAGGTTGCGGGGGGTCGGCGCACCGATTGGGTGGTGCGTGGTGGAAACTGTCTGGTGGAGACGGACGTTGTGAGGATGTCCGGGTCGGCCAGAGTGTTCAGTCAGGGTTCGTCCTGCCCCACGGGCGGGTCTGTTTCGGTCAAGGGGAATCGCCCGTGAAGTTGTTTGCGAAGTGGTTCGGCAAGAGCGCGCGAGAGGGCAGCGACAACGCGACCGCTCGTCATCGCGCACAGCCTGAGGCGGAAGGCCAGCGTCCGCTGTTCCGGGACCAGGTGCCCGGTGCCGCGGCCGGCCAGGGCGCGTCGTCGGTTGACCCTGCGCAGTCCGGCGGCATAGGTTTCGGACAGCCGTCGACCTCAGGTGCGGGTGGAGGATTCTCGTCCGGCCCGTACGCCAACGCCCCGGCGGGGCAGTCGCCGCAGGAGGATTCATCCATGTCGGCCCTGGTGTGTACGAGGTGCGGTAACCGCAACGGGGAGAACAGCCGCTTCTGCTCGAACTGCGGCGCGCCGCTGCGGCCCGGGGTCGCGCCCGAGCGTTCGTCCGAGACGACCTCCACGATCTCGATCTCGGGCCTGGAGGCCTACGACGGGGAAACCACCGGCCAGACCCCTCTGCCGATGCTGTCTCCCGAGGCCCAGGCCGCGGTGGAGGCGCTGCCGCAGGGCTCCGCGCTGCTGGTGGTGCGCCGCGGGCCCAACGCGGGCAGCCGCTTCCTGCTGGACAGCGACCTGACCACGGCCGGGCGCCATCCGCAGAGCGACATCTTCCTGGACGACGTGACGGTCTCGCGGCGCCACGTGGAGTTCCGTCGCAGCCCGGACGGCTCGTTCACGGTGGCCGACGTCGGCAGCCTGAACGGCACCTACGTCAACCGGGAGCGGATCGACCAGGTCGCCCTGAACAACGGCGACGAGGTGCAGATCGGCAAGTACCGGCTGGTCTTCTACGCGAGCCAGCGGGGCTACTGACCCGCCCCCGGACACCGTCCGGGGGGACCCCCAGGGAAGGTCCATGCTGCGAACACCGAGCGGCGGTGCCGGGCACGGTACCGCCGCCACGGACAGTGGGCTGATGAGCATCGGCACGGTGCTGAACGTGCTGCGCGACGAGTTCCCCGACATCACGATCTCCAAGATCCGTTTCCTGGAGTCGGAGGGCCTCGTCGAGCCGCAGCGGACCCCCTCCGGGTACCGCAAGTTCAGCGCCGAGGACGTCGAGCGCCTCGGCCTCGTCCTGAGGATGCAGCGGGACCACTATCTGCCGCTCAAGGTGATCCGCGAGCACCTGGAGGCGAGGGAGCGCGGCGAGGCCGTGCAGCTGCCGTCCCTGGGGCGTCAGCGGGACGGCGAGGCCGAGCCGGAGCCGCTGGAGGGGCCCACAGCGGCGCGGATCGGGCGGGCCGAGCTGCTCGCCGCCGCCGGCATCGACGAGCAGGACCTGAAGGAGTGGGAGTCGTACGGGCTCATCGCTCCGCTGGAGGACGGGGCCTACGACGCCGAGGCGGTCACCGTGGCCTCGCTCGTGGCCGAGCTGGGGCGCTTCGGGATCGAGCCGCGGCATCTGCGGGTGATGAAGGCCGCAGCCGACCGGGAGGCCGGGCTGGTGGACCAGGTCGTCGCTCCGCTGAAGCGTCACAGGAATCCGCAGACCAGAGCGCATGCCGAAGCCCGTACGAAGGAGCTGGCGGGGCTGGCCGTGAGATTGCACGCGGCGCTCGTGCAGATCGCTCTGGGAGTGCGGCTGCCCTGAACCGGGGCGGACCGGCGGGCCGGATCGGTCGCCTGTCGTCTGCTCGACTACCCAAACATCCCGAGCACCGCCTAGGGTTGCTGTGTGAACGAGCTCGATGTCGTAGGTGTCCGGGTCGAAATGCCCTCCAACCAACCGATCGTGCTGCTGCGTGAAGTGGGAGGCGACCGTTACCTTCCCATCTGGATCGGACCGGGGGAGGCGACGGCGATCGCCTTCGCCCAGCAGGGCATGGCTCCCGCACGGCCGCTGACCCACGACCTGTTCAAGGACGTGCTGGAGGCCGTCGGCCAGGAGCTCACGGAAGTGCGCATCACGGACCTGCGTGAGGGCGTCTTCTACGCGGAGCTGGTGTTCGCGAGCGGAGTCGAGGTGAGCGCCCGCCCGTCCGACGCCATAGCGCTCGCCCTGCGCACCGGGACGCCCATCTACGGCAGCGACACGGTGCTCGACGACGCCGGTATCGCGATCCCGGACGAGCAGGAGGACGAGGTGGAGAAGTTCCGCGAGTTCCTCGACCAGATCTCGCCGGAGGACTTCGGCACCAGCAGTCAGTGAGCCTCCGGTGCGGTGGCCGGCGACGGCACCCAGGAGTCGGTGAGGTGGGTGGGCGGCCCGGCGGACGAAGCGGTCCGTGGGGGGCCGCCCACGGCGTGTGCGCAGGTCCTTCGCGTGCCGCGGAAGGCGACATGCCCGCATGTGCCAGTGGCCTGTGAGAGCCTCACACGGTCCGTGCCGAGGGCATTCGGCTAGCCTTTCCCCGCGGTGGGGCACGGGAAACCACTCTCAGGGTGATTATCACTCGGCGTGCCGAGTGTGGCGGTCGTTGACGCACCCCTGGTGGCTGCCTACCGTCGAGAAGGCAGGTCAAGGACGGAGGTCGGCGTGAGAAGCAGCGGCGACGGTACGGCTGGGGGTGCCCCCGGACGCAGTCTCGGGGTGAACGGCCCGTACCCTCCCACCAGCTCTCGGCTCCGCTCGAGCAGGGGGTATCCCCAGCACATCAGCGCGGCCGACCACCCGCCCCAGCGGCCGACGGCCGTGCCGAGCAGCGGAGGGACGACGTCCATGGCGTCCGAGCAGATCGGCTATCGCGGCCCCACGGCCTGCGCCGCCGCGGGGATCACCTACCGGCAGTTGGACTACTGGGCCCGCACCGGGCTCGTCGAGCCGAGCGTGCGGCCCGCCTACGGGTCCGGGACGCAGCGGCTGTACAGCTTCCGGGACGTCGTCGTCCTGAAGATCGTCAAGCGGTTCCTGGACACCGGGGTGTCGCTGCAGAACATCCGCACCGCGGTGCAGCACCTGAGGGAACGCGGTTTCCGTGACCTGGAGCGCATGACGCTGATGAGCGACGGCGCCACGGTCTACGAGTGCACGTCGCCCGACGAGGTCCACGCCCTGCTCCAGGGCGGTCAGGGGATCTTCGGGATCGCCGTCGGCGTGGTGTGGCGTGACGTCGAGAACGCGCTTTCCCAGCTGCACGGCGAGCGGGTCGACACGGGGGAGACCCTGGTCGGCCACAACCCGGCGGACGAGCTCGCGCGGCGGCGCAACCGGGCCGTCTGAGCCGTCGCCGGCCCGGGGCCGTGACCCAGAGCCGGGAGGGGCCGTGCCCCCCGGCCGTTGTCAGTGGCGTGAGGCAGCATCGGAGATGTGAGAACCGCGCCCACGATCCTGCATCTCGACATGGATGCCTTCTTCGCCTCGGTGGAGCAGGCGTCCAAGCCGAGCCTGCGCGGGAAGGCCGTGATCGTCGGCGGACTCGGCCCGCGCGGGGTGGTGGCCACGGCGTCGTACGAGGCCCGGGTGTTCGGCGTGCACTCCGCGATGCCCATGGCGCAGGCCCGGCGGCTCGCTCCGAACGCCGCGTACCTGGTGCCCAGGTTCGCGTTCTACCGGTCGATCAGCGAGCAGGTGATGGAGCTGCTGCGCGCCTTGTCGCCCCTGGTGGAGCCGCTCAGCCTGGACGAGGCGTTCGTGGATCTGGAGGCCGGCGCGGCGGCCTGGGACGAGCGGTCGGCACGGCTGGCCGGGGCGAAGCTGCGCGCGGACATCCGGGCCGTCACCGGGCTCACGGGGTCGGTGGGCCTGGCCGCCTCCAAGATGCTCGCGAAGATTGCCTCCGAGCAGGCCAAGCCGGACGGACTGGTGCTGATCGAGCCGGGGACCGAGCGGGCACTGCTCGAGCCGATGCCGGTGCGGACGCTGCCGGGCGTCGGCCCGGCCACCGGTGACCATCTGCGGCGCGCCGGGATCCACACCGTCGGTGAACTCGCCGAGGCGGGCGAGGACGAGCTCGTGCGCCTGCTGGGCAAGGCGCACGGGCACGCGCTGTACGCCATGGCGCTGGCACGGGACGACCGGCCCGTGGTGGCCGAGCGGGAGGCGAAGTCGGTGTCGGTGGAGGACACCTACGACGTGGACATCCATGACCGGGTGCGCGTCGGGCTGGAGGTGCAGCGGCTCGCCGACCGGTGTGTGCGGCGGCTGCGCGGGGCCGGGCTGTCGGGGCGGACGATCGTACTGAAGGTGCGGCGGTACGACTTCTCCACGCTGACCCGGTCGGAGACGCTGCGGGGGCCCACGGACGATCCGGCGGTGATCCGGGAGGCGGCGGCCCGGCTGCTGGGCTCCGTCGACACGACAGGCGGCGTGCGGCTGCTCGGCGTCGGGGTCAGCGGGCTCGCCGACTACACGCAGGAGGACCTCTTCGCGCAGGCGGCGGGGGAGCGTCCTCAGGCCCCGGTGGAGGAGCCGGAAGCCGTGCCCGCCCACGAGCAGCAGGCGCCTGTGGAGCGGCGCTGGCCGGCCGGGCACGACGTACGGCACGCCGTGTACGGGCACGGGTGGGTGCAGGGCAGTGGTCTCGGGCGGGTCACCGTGCGGTTCGAGACGCCCGACTCGGAGCCGGGGCGGGTGCGGACCTTCCGTGTGGACGACCCTCAGCTGGAGCCGGCGGATCCGTTGCCGCTGGTGGCGCGAAGACCCGGGCAGGGTTCTCAGGCCGGTGTCTCGTCCGTGTCGGCCAGTGTGCCGAAGCGGTGGTCGGCCGGCGGGGGAGGGGCTGCCACGTCGAGGCCGTAGTGGTGGTACAGCTGGAGTTCCTGCTCGGGGGAGAGGTGGCGGCCGACGCCGAAGTCGGGGGCCTCCTTGATCAGGGCGCGGTCGAAGGGGACGTGGAGGGCGCCGTCGATCAGCTCGCTCGGCTCCAGGGGGACGAAGGCGTCCCTGCTGAACAGGCCGGTGCGTATGGCCGCCCACTCGGGGACGCCGGTGGCGTCGTCGAGGTAGACCTCGTCGATCGTGCCGATCCTGGTGCCGTTGCGGTCGAACGCCTTGCGGCCGATCAGGTTGCGTGGGTCGATGTCGGTACGCACGGGCCCTCCACATGGTCGCAAACATCCGTAAGCACTACACAACGGCACAATCGAGGACCCGGCCACTCGAAGGTCCCGGCGTTGACCCCGCTGGTAGGCTGGCAGACGGCTGCTGACCCCGTGCGGGAGAGTCCTCCAGACACCATCGGAGGCGCCGAAGGAGCAAATCCTCCCCGGAATCTCTCAGGCCCACGTACCGCACGGACGAGGTCACTCTGGAAAGCAGAGCGGGTGTCGACGGCTTCCGCTCTCACCGACGGTGAAAGCCGGAGGCCTTCGGGCGATCCGGTGAAGCTCTCAGGTCGAGATGACAGAGGGGGAGGCCGTCGGGGCACCCGTGCCGTGGTGCCCCTCGAAGGTCGCGTCAGACCAGGAGGCCTCCGCAATGACCGCCCATCGCACCCCGCTCTCCGAGCTCGAGCAGGGAATCCCCTTCGAACAGCGCCACATCGGGCCCGACCAGGAGGCGCGGGCCAAGATGCTCGCGCAGGTCGGCTACGGCTCGCTCGACGAGCTCACCGCCGCCGCGGTCCCGGACGTGATCAAGAACGCGGACCGGCTGGACCTGCCGGGCGCGCGCAGCGAGGCCGAGGTGCTCGCCGAGCTGCGGTCGCTGGCCGACCGCAACCAGGTCCTCACCTCGATGATCGGCCTCGGGTACTACGGGACCTTCACCCCGCCCGTGATCCTGCGCAACGTCATGGAGAATCCCGCCTGGTACACCGCCTACACGCCGTACCAGCCGGAGATCTCGCAGGGGCGGCTCGAGGCGCTGCTGAACTTCCAGACCATGGTCGCCGACCTGACCGGGCTGCCGACCTCCGGTGCCTCGCTGCTCGACGAGGGCACCGCGGCCGCCGAGGCCATGGCGCTGTCGCGGCGCATGGGCCGGAACAAGAAGGGGCTGTTCCTGGTCGACGCGGACGCGCTCCCGCAGACCATCGCCGTGATCCAGACCCGTGCCGAACCGACCGGGGTCGAGGTCGTCGTCGCCGACCTCGGCGACGGCATCCCGGCCGAGGTCGCCGAGCGGGAGATCAACGGCGTGCTGATCCAGTACCCCGGTGCCTCCGGTGCCGTACGGGACATCAAGCCGGTGATCGACCAGGCGCACGAGCTGGGCGCGCTCGTCACCGTCGCCGCCGACCTGCTCGCGCTGACGCTGCTGAAGTCGCCGGGTGAGCTGGGGGCCGACATCGCGGTCGGGACGACGCAGCGGTTCGGTGTGCCGATGGGGTTCGGCGGGCCGCACGCCGGCTACATGGCGGTGCACGAGAAGTTCGCGCGCAGCCTGCCGGGGCGGCTGGTGGGCGTGTCGGTGGACGCCGACGGGCACAAGGCCTACCGGCTCGCGCTGCAGACGCGTGAGCAGCACATCCGCCGTGAGAAGGCGACCAGCAACATCTGCACCGCGCAGGTGCTGCTCGCCGTCATGGCGGGGATGTACGCCGTCTACCACGGGCCGGAGGGCCTGAAGGGCATCGCGCGCCGGACCCACCGGTACGCCACCGTCCTCGCCGCCGGGCTGGCGGCGGGCGGTGTGGAGGTCGTGCACCGGGCCTTCTTCGACACCCTCACCGTGCGCGTGGCGGGACGGGCCGGCGAGGTCGTCGCCGCGGCGCGGGAGAACGGGGTCAACCTGCGGCTCGTCGACGCCGACCACGTCTCGATCGCCTGCGACGAGACCACCGGCCGGGCCCAGCTGCGGGCCGTGTGGAACGCGTTCGGGGTCGAGGGCGACATCGACCAGCTGGACGCGGCGGCGCAGGACACGCTGCCGGGGGCTCTGCTGCGCAGTGACGCGATCCTGACGCACCCCGTCTTCCACCAGCACCGCTCCGAGACCGCGATGCTGCGCTACCTGCGCCGGCTGGCCGACCGCGACTACGCGCTGGACCGGGGCATGATCCCGCTGGGCTCGTGCACCATGAAGCTCAACGCGACGACCGAGATGGAGCCGGTCACCTGGCCCGAGTTCGGGCAGCTGCACCCGTTTGCGCCCGGCGAGCAGGCGCAGGGGTACCTCACGCTCATCCGCGAGCTGGAGGAACGTCTCGCCGAGGTCACCGGGTACGACAAGGTGTCCCTCCAGCCCAACGCCGGGTCGCAGGGCGAGCTGGCCGGGCTGCTCGCCGTACGCGGGTACCACCGGGCCAACGGGGACGAGCAGCGCACCGTGTGCCTGATCCCGTCCTCCGCGCACGGCACGAACGCCGCCAGCGCCGCGATGGCGGGCATGAGGGTCGTCGTCGTGAAGACCGCCGAGGACGGCGAGATCGACGTGGACGACCTGCGGGCGAAGATCGAGCAGTACGGCGACGAGCTCGCGGTACTGATGATCACCTACCCGTCCACCCACGGTGTGTTCGAGGAGCACGTCTCCGAGATCTGCGCGCAGGTGCACGAGGCCGGCGGACAGGTCTACGTCGACGGGGCGAACCTCAACGCCCTGGTGGGGCTCGCCAAGCCGGGGCACTTCGGCGGTGACGTCTCCCACCTGAACCTGCACAAGACCTTCTGCATCCCGCACGGCGGCGGCGGCCCGGGCGTCGGGCCGGTGGCGGTGCGCGAGCACCTCGCGCCGTACCTGCCGAACCACCCGCTGCAGCCCGAGGCCGGGCCTGAGACGGGCGTGGGGCCGATCTCGGCCGCGCCGTGGGGGTCGGCGGGCATCCTGCCCATCTCGTGGGCGTACGTCCGTCTGATGGGCGGCGAGGGGCTCCGGCGGGCCACGCAGGTGGCGGTGCTGAGCGCCAACTACATCGCCAAGCGGCTGGAGCCGCACTACCCGGTCCTCTACACCGGTCCCGGCGGGCTGGTGGCACACGAGTGCATCATCGACCTGCGCCCGATCACCAAGGCGACCGGTGTGACCGTGGACGACGTCGCCAAGCGGCTGATCGACTACGGGTTCCACGCGCCGACGATGTCGTTCCCGGTGGCGGGGACGCTGATGATCGAGCCGACCGAGTCGGAGGACCTGACCGAGCTGGACCGGTTCTGCGAGGCGATGATCGCCATCCGCGCGGAGATCGAGAAGGTCGGCTCCGGCCAGTGGCCCGCGGACGACAACCCGCTGCGCAACGCCCCGCACACGGCTCGGGTGCTCGGCGGGGAGTGGCAGCACCCGTACAGCCGCGAGGAGGCCGTCTTCCCGGGCGGGGTGTCGGCCGCCGACAAGTACTGGCCGCCGGTGCGCCGGATCGACCAGGCCTTCGGTGACCGGAACCTGGTGTGCTCCTGCCCGCCGCTGGACGCGTACGAGGACTGAGCGGCCGGGCCCGCCGGGGCTCCGCCGCGGCGGAGCCCCTCACGCCGGGTAGGCGTGGGTCTGGGCCGCCTTGACCGTGGCCCAGACGGTCGCACCCGGGTGCAGGCCGAGTTCGGCGGCGGCGACCGTGGTCAGGTCGGCGGTCAGCGGGAGTTCGCCGGCGAGGTCGGCGCGGATCTGGTCGCCGTGTGTCTGAAGGCCCGCGACCTCGCAGCGCCACAGGTTGCGGGCGCTGGAGCCGGTGGGCCGGTCGCGGTACAGGGTCACGGCGCTGGGCGGGAACGCCACGAAGGCCGGGCCCGTGAGGTCTTCGGTGGTCGTGATGGCGGGACCGGTGGCGAGCCGGACCGTGTGGCCGTCGGCCGTGCCGCGGTAGAGGTTCAGGCCGACCAGTTGGGCGATGTAGTCGGTGCGCGGGTGGCGGGCGATGTCGGAGGGGGTGCCCTCCTGCACGACCTGGCCGTGCTCGATGACGACCAGGCGGTCGGCCAGCACCATGGCGTCCAGCGGGTCGTGCGTGACCAGGACGGCGACCGCCTCGAAGCCGGCCAGGTGACGGCGGAGCTGGGCCCGTACGTCCAGACGGGTACGGGCGTCCAGGGCGGCCAGCGGCTCGTCGAGGAGCAGCAGGCGGGGGCCGATGGCCAGGGCGCGGGCCAGGGCGACACGCTGCGCCTGGCCGCCGGAGAGGTGGCGGGGCTTGGCGGCGGTGTGGTCGGCGAGGCCCATGCGGGCGAGCCATTCGGCGGCCCGGGCGCGGGCCTCGGCCTTGGTGGCGCCCCGGCACCTGGGGCCGAAGGCGACGTTGTCGAGGGCGGTCAGGTGGGGGAAGAGCAGGTAGTCCTGGAAGACGACGCCGACCGGGCGGGACTCGGGCGGGGTGCGGTCGAGGTTCCTGCCGTCCAGGCGCAGGTGGCCCGCGGTGAGGGGGGTCAGGCCCGCGAGGGCGCGCAGGGCGGTGGTCTTGCCGGCGCCGTTGGGGCCGAGCAGGGCCAGCACGTCGCCGGGGGCCGCGGTGAGGGTGATGTCCAGGTGGAAGGTTCCTCGGTCGACCACCAGGTGGGCGTCGAGGCCCTCGTGCTCGGGTGGGGTGCCGGGGGTGGTCATCAGGGGAGCGTGTCCTCGTGAGGGGATGGGGGGCGGCTTCATGAGGGCGTCAGCCAGCGGTCGCGCAGGCCTGCCAGGACCACGATCGACACGGTGAGCAGGACCAGGCTGAGGGCGATCGCCGCCGCCGGGTCGTTCTGCAGGGCCAGGTAGACCGCCAGCGGCATGGTCTGCGTACGGCCCGGGAAGTTGCCCGCGAAGGTGATCGTCGCGCCGAACTCGCCGAGGGCCCGGGCCCAGGCCAGGACCGCGCCGGCCGCGACGCCCGGGGCGATCAGGGGCAGCGTGACCCGGCGGAAGGCGGTGAGGCGGGAGGCGCCCAGGGTCGTGGCGGCCTCCTCGTAGCGGGGGTCGGCGGCCCGCAGGGTGCCCTCCACGCTGATCACGAGGAACGGCATCGCCACGAACGTCTCGGCGAGGACGACGCCCCACGTGGTGAACGGCAGCGTGATGCCGAACCAGGCGTCCAGCCACCGCCCGACGACGCCGTTGCGGCCGAGGGCGAGCAGCAGGGCCACGCCGCCCACCACCGGGGGCAGCACCAGGGGCAGGGTCACCAGGGCGCGGACGAGGCCGCGGCCGGGGAAGTCCGTGCGGGCCAGCAGCCAGGCCAGGGGAACCCCGATGACCAGGCTCAGCGCCGTCGCCGCCGTGGCGCACACGAGCGACAGGCGCAGCGCCTGCCACACCTCGGTGCTGGACAGCTGCTGGGGCAGGCTGCTCCAGGGCGTCCGCACGAGCAGGGCGATCAGGGGCAGGAGCAGGAACGCCAGGCCGACCAGGGCGGGCAGCAGCAGGACGACCGGGACGGGGCGGCGGGTCGCCCTGCCAGGGCGGGTGGGCCGCGGGCCGTCCGTCCTGGTCCCGGTACCGGCGGGGCGCGTCACGGCTTGAGGAACCCCGCCTCGGCGAGCACCTTCTGACCCTGCGCGGAGCGCACCAGGGCGATGAACGCCTTCGCCGCCGTGGGGTTGGACGCGTTCCTCAGGAGGGCGATCGGGTAGTCGTTGACGGCCTTGGCCGACTCGGGGAACTCGACGCCCTCCACCTTGGCACCCGCCGCCTTCACGTCGGTCCTGTACACGACGGCGGCGTCGGCCTCCTTCAGCTCGACCTTCGTCAGGGCTCCCTTGACGTCCTGCTCGTAGGAGACGGGAGTGAGGGTGAGGCCGCCGGAGTGGAGGGCCTTCTGGGCGGCGGCGCCGCACGGCACCTCTTTGGCGCACAGGACGACCTTCACGCCCGGCCGGGTCAGGTCCTTCAGCGAGGTGATCCGGTCCGGGTTGCCCGGCAGGGTGGCGATCTCCAGCTGGTTGCGGACGAAGGTGACGGGTGTGCCCACCGCGTCCCCCTTGTCCGTCACCACCTTCATGGTCCTGGGGCTGGCGGCGGCGAAGACGTCGGCCGGGGCACCGCCCGTGATCCCGGCGGCGAGGCTGTCGCTGCCGCCGAAGCTGAAGCTGACCTCGGTGCCCGGGTGCTCCTTCTCGAACCGCTTGCCGAGGGCTGTGAAGCTCTCCTGGAGCGAGGCGGCGGCGAAGACGGTGACCGTGCCGGAGGGCTTCGCCGGGGAACCTGTGCCCGGGTCCGCGTCCGAGGCGGACGAGGAGCAGGCGCCCAGGAGCAGCAGCGCGGCGGCGCAGACACCGGCGGCCTGCGGGACGGGGTGTCTCCGGTGCGCGGTACTGGTCATCTGGGGCCACTCCCTGTGTGACGCGGGGAAGGGCCCCTCAGAACCCCTCCGATACGTCGATCATATCGGCGCAGATGCGAGGTGGAAGGCCTTGACGGCATCGCATCAGCGGGTGCGAGGGGGTGGCGGGGTGGGTATGTGCGTTCCTCTGCCGTGCTGATCTGGGGCGCGGCCGGTCCGTTCAGGTGCGGTCGATGTGGACATTTGTCGACTTCACGCGCGCGGTGGCCTCCATGCCCACCTCGAGGCCGAGTTCCTCGACGGCCTCCCGGGTCAGCAGGGAGACGAGCCGGTGCGGGCCCGCCTGGATCTCGACCTGGGCGGCCACGTCGCCCAGCTTGATCCCGGTGACGATGCCCGGGAAGGCGTTGCGGGCCGAGGTGTAGGGCGTGTCCTCCTCCGCGGCGCCGGCCCTGGCCAGCTCCACCGAGAAGGCGGCCAGGTCGCGGCCGTCGATGAGGCGCCGCCCGTGTGCGTCGCGGTGGGTGGCGATCCGGCCCGCGTCGGCCCAGCGGCGGGCGGTGTCCGGGCTGACGCCGAGCAGCCGTGCTGCCTGGCCGATCGTGTAGGACTGCATGCCGGTCACGATAGGGCGGCGGGGCAGGGGGTGGTGGAGCCGGGCCGGTGGAACGGTGGACAGCGGGCCGGACCCCGGGGTATAACGCGATATAGCGTTTTTTGGGGTCGAGCGGGTGGGGCGTCCATGCCGTGCCCGGACGAGATCGGGGTGAGGTCCTTGTCGGGGGAAGTGTTGGTCGGGGAGGCAGCCGGGCTGCGCGCCTCCCATGCGGAGCGGGACCGGGTCGTCGACGTGCTGACCGTCGCCGCCGGGGACGGCAGGCTCACGGCCGAGGAGCTCGACGAGCGGGTGGGGGCGGCGCTGTCGGCCCGCACCCTGGGCGAGCTGGCGGCGCTCACGGCCGACCTGCCGGCCGGGAGCGCCGCCGAGGCCAAGGACGTCGCCCGGATCGAGCAGGTCGGTGCCTCCACGCGGCGCGGCGAGGGCTGGGTGGTGCCGGCGGCCATGGAGATCCGCTCGGAGTGGGGCGAGGTGACGCTCGACTTCACCCGGGCGGTGATCACACGGGACACCCTCCGCATCGACCTCGGCCTGCACGCCGGCGCCCTGAAGCTGGTGACCCGGCCGGGCATCGTCGTGGACACCGACGCCCTGGTCACCCACTACTCCCAGATCAAGACACCGCGCTCGGCCGTCACCGAGGGGCCCGTGGTGCTGAGGGTGGAGATAGCGGGGGAGATCCGCTACGGGCAGGTCGTGGTGCGTCCCCCGCGCCGGAGGTTCGGCAGGAGGGCCGGCCGCTGACCACCCCATGACCCGTGGACCGCAAGGCGGGGGGTCAGCCCACGTGGACCCTCGGCCGCCGCTGCCGGTCGGGCTCGGCTTCCCGCAGCACCTCCCGGGTGACGGGGGCGACCTCCCCCTGGCCGAAGAGGAAGAAGCGCAGGAAGTTGGCGAAGGGACCGCCCTCCGTCCACTCGAAGTAGATGTGGGGGAGGCGGCCGGTGGTGTCGCGGACGTGCAGGAGGAGCGCGGCCAGGGCGTTGGGGATGGAGGACGACTCCAGGGTCAGGACGCGGTAGCGGTCGTGCAGGACCTCGCCGCGCACCGTCAGGCCGGCCTCGAACTCCGACGGGTCGGTGACGGTGACCTCGACGAAGACGAAGTCCTCCAGGAGAGCCACGTCGTTGTCCTGGCGTATCTGCTCGATCTTGTCGCGGTACTCGGCCTTGTCACGCCGGTCGGGCTCGTTGGCGATGAAGCGGATCGTGCGGTGGGCCATGTCGCGGACGAAGCGCTCCGCCATCGGGTCCAGGGTGACGCTCGTGACGCGCAGCTCGAAGGCGCGGGCCAGCCGGGAGACGAGGGAGAGCAGGATGATGCCCGCGATGAAGCAGGCGCCGATCTTCACACCGTCCGGGCGCTCGATGACGTTGGCGACGGTCGTGTAGAGGAACACCGCGGAGATGACCGCGAAGGCGATGGTCCAGCCGCGCTGGCCGGCCTTGCGGGCGGCGATGGTCACGGCGATGGCGGCCGAGCTGATCAGGACCAGCACACCGGTGGCGTAGGCACCGCCCTGGGCGTCGACGTCGGCGTCGAAGATCCAGGTGACCAGGAAGCCGATCAGGGTGAAGACGATGACCATGGGCCGCACGGCACGGGCCCAGTGCGGGGCCATGCCGTAGCGGGGCAGGTAGCGGGGCATCAGGTTGAGCAGCCCGGCCATCGCGGAGGCACCGGCGAACCAGAGGATGGCGATGGTGGAGACGTCGTAGACGGTGCCGAAGGTGTTGCCCAGGTAGGCGTGCGCCAGGTAGGCCAGGGCGCGGCCGTTGGCCTGGCCCCCGTCCTGGAACTCCCGCTCCGGGATGAGC
This sequence comes from Streptomyces sp. NPDC052682, assembly GCF_040678435.1. Classification (NCBI taxonomy): domain Bacteria; kingdom Bacillati; phylum Actinomycetota; class Actinomycetes; order Kitasatosporales; family Streptomycetaceae; genus Streptomyces; species Streptomyces sp. NPDC052682. The sequence goes on from NZ_JBFATS010000020.1 coordinate 19,287, forward strand.
AGGGTCGTGATGAAGCTGGTCGTGATCAGGAAGCCGCTCATGATGAGCGCGGCAGCCGTCAGCAGCTTCTTGGTGTCCCGGATCCGGCCCGCCGGGTTCTCCTCCGTGTCGCTGTCGTCGCCCTTCACGTGCGGCATGACGGCGACCCCCGTCTCGAACCCGGACAGACCGAGCGCGAGCTTGGGGAAGACCAGCAGGGCCACCCCCACCATGGTCAGGACGTCGCCGTGCTGTGCGGTCAGGGCGCTGGTCCAGTCGGTGACGACATGGCCGGCGGTCATCACGTGCCACAGGCCGACGACGACCACGACCAGGTTCAGCCCGAGGTAGAGGCCCACCAGCACCACCGCCACACCGATGGCCTCGAGGAAGCCCTTGAGGAACACCGCGCCGAGCAGGGCGACCAGCACCAGCGTGATCAGCATCCGCTGGTGGTGCAGGACACTGTTCAGGTGCGGGTTCTCCACCAGGTGGGTGGAGGCGTCGGCGGCCGACAACGTGATGGTGATCAGGAAGTCGGTGGCGGCGAAGCCGAGCAGGGTCAGCACGAACAGCTTGCCCTGCCAGAAGGACAGCAGCCGCTCCAGCATCGAGATCGAGCCCTCGCCGTGCGGGCTCTCCTCGGCGACCCGGCGGTAGACGGGCAGCGCCCCGGCCAGGGTGACGAGCACCAGCACGATGGTGGCGACGGGGGAGAGCGCTCCGGCCGCCAGGGCGGCGATGCCGGGCTGGTAGCCCAGGGTGGAGAAGTAGTCGACGCCGGTCAGGCACATCACCCGGTACCAGGGCTGGCCTTTGTGCGGCGGTTCGGGTTCGGAGTGCGGCCCGGTGTGGCCGCCCGCCCTGCCCATGTCCGACAGGCCCTCCAGCATCCAGCTCCGCAGACGACTGGGCGGTTGTTCGGTGACGGTCATGGACGTGTTCTCCAACGGTGCGGCTCGGCGCGAGGTGCTCGCCCCTCACACGGACGGCGGGACCAGCGTAAACAGAGAGTGATGCACAGGCCCATGGATGAGGGGGTCGGGCGGCGTCAAGCTTGCGTTAAGACTCGGAGGTTCGGGGTCGGCGAGCGTCAAGTCCCGGTCAGGGACCGGTAAAAGGCCAGGTGGCAGCGGTCTCGGAGGTGATGTCGACCGGTCGGCGGCGCGCCTTGCTCCCCTGAGGGAGCCGGACACCCTGTGTCACGCCCCCGGCTCGCCCGGACGGTGTGGTGGCGCGCTCCCGGTGCGGGAACGCCGCCTTGTGCCCGTGTCCGGGGCCGCTCCCGCACGCCCGTAACGTTCGCTTATTGAGCCGAAAGTTTCGCCTTCGGGTGTCTTGGCCGACGGTGTGATGCCCGTCAGAACCGGCACCACCCACCTGTCCAGGCGTCAGGTGCCCGGCGCTGTGCTCGGGTTGGTGGCAGATTCACTGCGTTCAAGGGGTTGCCACACTTTGGCGGCTGTCTCTAGGGTGCGGCAGCAGCGCAGCTTTCTGGATCAGAATCGAAAGTTTCGAAGCAGCGGACGAGGCATGCACGCCCGTCCCGTACCCAAGGAGCGCATGATGGGCGACCCGGCACTGTCCCGCCGCGGCTTCCTGGCGGCCTCCGCCGCGGCCGGTCTGAGCATGACGGCACTGAGCGGTTGCGGCGGAGACTCGGACGGAGGGTCGTCGGGGACGACCACGATCGAGTGGTGGAACATCTCGACCACCGAGCCCGCCAAGACCGTCTGGGCGGCCCTCGCCCGCAAGTTCGAGGCGCAGAACCCCAAGGTCAAGATAAAGATCGTCCAGCTGGAGAACGACGCCTACAAGTCGAAGATGACGGCCCTGACGGCCTCCGGGAAACTGCCGGACATCTTCCACACCTGGGGCGGCGGCGTGCTCAGGCAGCAGGTCGACGCCGGGCTCGTCGAGGACCTCACGGACCGCACCAAGGACTTCGCCGAGGGTCTGCTGCCGGTCGCCAAGCAGCCGTACCTCGTCGAGAAGCAGGTGTACGGCATCCCGTTCGACATCGGCATGATCGGCTTCTGGTACAACAAGGCGCTCTTCAAGAAGGCCGGGATCAGCGCACCCCCGACCACCTGGAGCGGCTTCCTCGACGCCGTACGCAAGCTGAAGTCCGCCGGCATCACCCCGCTCGCCCTGGCCGGCAAGGAGAAGTGGCCCGGCATGTACTACTGGGCCTACCTCGCGATGCGCACCGCCGGAGCCGGGGCGCTGCAGAAGGCGTACGACGCCAAGGACTTCACGGACGCGGCCTTCGTGGAGGCCGGGCGGCACCTGAAGGAGCTCGTCGCGCTCCAGCCGTTCCAGAAGGGTTTCCTCGGCGCCGCCTATTCCACGCCCACCGGCCAGGCCGCCACCGTCGGCAACGGCAAGGCCGCTATGGAACTCATGGGCCAGTGGGCGCCGGTCGTCCAGGCCGACGCGGGCAAGGGCCTCGGCAAGGACCTGGGCTTCTTCCCCTTCCCCGCGGTCGAGGGCGGGAAGGGCGCCCTCACCGAGGTGTTCGGCGGAGGCGGCGGCCACGCCCTGCGCCGGGGCGCCCCGCAGGCCGCCGTGGACTTCCTGAAGTTCTTCGCCTCCGCGACCACCGACACCGAACTGGTCAAGAAGACCGGTGTCCTGCCGGTCGTCCCGGCCGCCGAGAGCGCGCTCACCGACCCCAACCTCAAGGCCGTACAAGCCCAGTTGAAGGCCGCCACCGGCTTCCAGCTCTACCTCGACCAGGCGTACGCGCCCGCCGTCGGCCAGGAGGTCAACGACAGCGTCGCCGCGCTCATCGCCGGGTCCAAGTCGCCCGAACAGGTCACCGAGTCGATCACGAAGACCGCGAAGGAAGAGCAGTAGCCGGCGATGACCTCCACGTTCCTGCCGGACAAGCGGACCGGCCCCGACCTCGGCCCGCCGCATCCGTCCGCCGCCGAGCGGGCCCGGGGACGCCGGCGCCGGCGCACCCTGCACTGGCTCACCGCGGTCGGCTTCCAGCTCCCCGCCCTGGCGCTGTTCGGCGTGCTGGTGCTGCTGCCGATCCTGTTCGCCCTGTACGCCGCGTTCTTCCGCTGGGGCGGCTTCGGCATGCCCTCCGACTACGTCGGCGCCGACAACTTCACCCGCCTGTTCAAGGACCCGGTGTTCCTCGGCGACCTGTGGCGCTGCCTCGTCCTGGTCGTGCTCTCCCTCGTGATCCAGCTGCCGTTCGCGCTGGCCATGGCCGTCCTGCTCAACCAGAAGATCCGCGGCCGGGCCGTGTACCGGATGCTGTTCTTCGCGCCGTACGTGCTGTCCGAGGCCATCACCGGCGTGCTGTTCGGCATGATCTTCGCCCCCGACGACGGCCTGGCCGACCAGATCCTCGGCAAGGTCGGCCTGGACGGGGTGGGCGGGGAGTGGTTCGCCGACCCGTCCACGGTGATGGCGACCCTCTTCCTCGTCATGACCTGGAAGTACTTCGGCTTCCACATGATGCTGTACCTGGCCGGACTCCAGTCCATTCCCCGGGAGTTGACCGAGGCCGCGATCGTCGACGGCGCCGGGCCCTGGCAGCGCTTCCGCAGCGTCACCCTGCCGCTGCTCGCGCCCACCCTGCGCATCAGCGTGTTCCTGTCCGTCATCGGGGCGATCCAGCTGTTCGACCTGGTGTGGGTGGTCACCCAGGGCGGGCCCGACCACCACTCGGAGACCATGGCCGTGACCATGTTCCAGTACGGCTTCAAGCGCTACCAGGTCGGCTACGCCAGCGCGATCAGCGTGGTCATGTTCGGCATCAGCCTCGTCTTCGCCCTCGCCTACCAGCGGTTCGTGCTCCGCCGCGACCTCGAAGGGGCCACCACGACGATGAGGGGAGACGCCAAGTGACGGCCAAGCCGCGCGCCAAGACACTGCCGCTGCACGTGATCCTCGTCGCCGTCGGCGCAGCGATGGCCGCACCGCTGCTGTACGCCGTGCTGTCCGGCTTCAAGTCCACCGACCAGCTCTCCCGCAACACGGTCGGGCTGCCCGACCCGTGGGTGTTCTCCAACTACGGCGACATCCTGGGCTCGGGGAGCTTCTGGCGGATGGTCGGCAACAGCACGCTGATCGCGGTGGCGACCACCGTCATCGTGGTGGCGGTGTCCGCGCTGGCCGCGTTCTCCTTCGCGCGGTTCGCCTTCCGCGGACGGGAGTTGCTCTTCACGCTGTTCACGATGGGACTGATGTTCCCCTTCGCGGTGGCCGCCCTGCCGCTGTTCCTGCTGCTGCGCTCGATGGGCCTGCTGGACAACCCGCTGGGCGTGATCCTCCCTCAGGCCGCGTTCGGGCTGCCGATGACCATCATCATCCTGCGCGGCTTCTTCCGGGAGATCCCCGGGGAACTGGAGGAGGCGGCCACCCTCGACGGCTGCGGGCCGGTCGCCTTCTTCTGGCGGGTGCTGCTGCCCATGGCCCGTCCCGCGCTCGGCACGGTCTCCGTGCTCGCGGTCGTCACCAGCTGGAACAACTTCTTCCTGCCGCTGCTGGTGTTCACCGAGGACACCTGGTGGACCATCCCCATCGGTGTCCAGCAGTTCCAGGGCCAGTACGCCACGGAGTACGCGCGCGTCTTCGCCTACCTCGTCCTGGCCATGGTCCCCGCCCTCGCCTTCTACTCGGTCGCCGAGCGCCAGCTCGTCGGCGGCCTCACCGCCGGCGCCACGAAGGGATGACCCGCGCCCGCGGACGTACGGCTCACCCCCACCGCACCGTGAGGAGTAGCACTATGCGCACGGCCCGTACCCGCCTCAGACTCGCCGGGGCCCTCGCCACCGTCCTGGTCGCCGCCGGTGTCGCCACCGGCCCGGCCGCGCAGGCCGGACAGGCCCCGCCCACCCTCGCCGAGCTCGCCCAGCGCCACGGCCGCTACTTCGGCAGCGCCACCGACAACCCGGAGCTCACCGACGAGCCCTACACTGCCCTGCTCGGCAGCGAGTTCGGCCAGATCACCCCCGGCAACGGCATGAAGTGGTACGCCACCGAGCCGCAGCAGGGCGTGTTCGACTTCACCCAGGGCGACGAGATCGTGAACCTCGCCCGCGCCCACCGCCAGAAGGTGCGCGGCCACACCCTGGTCTGGCACAGCCAGCTGCCGGACTGGCTCACCAGCCGCGACTGGACGGCCGCCGAGCTCAGGGCCGTACTGAAGAAACACATCCAGACGGAGGTACGGCACTACCGGGGCAAGGTGTTCGCCTGGGACGTCGTCAACGAGGCGTTCAACGAGGACGGCACCTACCGGGAGACGGTCTTCTACAAGACGCTCGGCCCCGGCTACATCGCGGACGCGCTGCGCTGGGCCCACCAGGCCGACCCCCGCGTCAAGCTGTACCTCAACGACTACAACATCGAGGCGATCGGCCCGAAGAGCGACGCCTACTACCAGCTGGCCAAGGAGCTGAAGGCCAAGGGCGTCCCCCTGCACGGCATCGGCTTCCAGGCCCATCTCGCCCTCCAGTACGGCTATCCGGACACCCTGGAGGACAACCTGCGCCGCTTCTCGAGGCTGGGGCTGGACACCTCCCTCACCGAGGTCGACGTGCGCATGCAACTGCCCGCGACGGAGGAGAAGCTCGCCCAGCAGGCCGAGTGGTACCGGGAGCTGACCGAGGCGTGCCTGGCCGTGCGCCGGTGCGTCGGCATCACCATCTGGGACTACACCGACAAGTACTCGTGGATCCCGGCGTTCTTCCCCGGTGAGGGCGCGGCACTGCCGTGGGACGAGCAACTGCGGCCCAAGCCGGCGTACTACGCGATCCGCGAGGCGTTGTCGTAACCGACGCCCCCGCACGGTCGCCGGGAATAGGGCCTCACCGGGCCGCTGGTGGTGCGGTGCTCGACCGCACCACCAGTTCGGTCCCCAGCTCCACCCGCGGCGCGTCCGGCTGCTCGTCGCGGGCCAGGTGCAGCACCGTGCGGACGGCGAGCCTGCCCATGTCGGCCAGCGGCTGGCGCACGGTGGTCAACGGCGGGGCCGACCAGCGCACTTCCGGAAGGTCGTCGAAACCGACCACGCTCATCTCCTGCGGCACGCGGAGCCCCCGTCGGCGCAGCGCCTCGATCGCGCCGAGCGCCATCTGGTCGCTGGTCGCGAACACCGCGGTGGGCGGCTCGGGCAGGCCCAGCAGCGCGGTGCAGCCGGTGAAGCCGGAGTCGGGGCGGAAGTCGCCGGGGACGATCAGGGAGTCGTCCGGGGTGATGCCCGCGCCGTCCAGGGCCGCGCGGTAGCCGTCGAGGCGGGCCCGGGAGCACAGCAGCCGGGGCGGCCCGGCGATCAGGCCGATCCGGCGGTGGCCGAGGGAGAGCAGGTGCTCGGTGGCCGCCAGGCCTCCCGACCAGTTGGCGGCGCCGATGGTGGGCACGTCCAGGGCCGGCGAGCCCGCCGGGTCGACGACCACCAAGGGCACGCCGAGGACACGCAGTTCCTCGTGGAGCACCGGCTCCAGGGCCGAGGTGACGAGGATGACGCCGTCGGAGGCCCGGGAGCGCAGGTTCCGCATCCACTCCCGGGCGTCGCCCGAGCGCCCGTGGATCGCCGACACCACGGTGCCCACCCCGGCCGCGTGCGCCACCTCTTCCACACCCCGGATGATCTCCACGGCCCAGGGGCTGTCGAGGTCGTGGAAGACAAGGTCGAGCAGGGCGGCGCCCTGGGCACGGGTGGTGGAGGGGGCGGGGCGTTTGCGGTAGCCGTGCCGCAGCAGCAGATCCTCGACGCGCGCCCGGGTGGCCGGGGACACGTCGGAGCGGCCGTTGACGACCCGCGACACGGTCGGTACCGAGACTCCCGCCTGCCGGGCGATCTCGGTGATCGTGATGCGGCCCCGGTCCCCGGAAGCCGCCGCTGCGCCGGCCTCGCGTCCTGCCACTTCCCCCCCACCTCCGTCGACGGGCCCGACGAAACGTCCAGGAGTCTTCCGGAAAACGGGCGCCCACGGAAGCGGCACGGGGCTCGTACGGGCGGGCACGGTGAGTGACCGCGGCCGGACACGCGTCGGGGCCGGAGCGCAGGAGCGCTGCGGGCCGGCCCCTCATGTCTCCGGGCGGGGTGTCGCTCCGCCCGGCGGTGCTCAGGCGGCGGTCATCACCCGGTCGGCGTCCAGCGGACGGTGCGGGGCGATGATCCGGCCGTCCGGCAGGAGCTCACCGGTGTCCTCGAAGAGGACCACGCCGTTGCACAGCAGACTCCAGCCCTGTTCCGGGTGGTGCGCCACGAGTCGGGCGGACTCCCGGTCGGCGGAGTCGGCTGAGGGGCACGGTGGCTGGTGCAGGCACATGGGTGGGATCTTTCGCTCTGTCGTGATGGGTGAGGTGACTGTCGTGTCTGTTGCGCGGCTTGAATTCTCGTTCATGGCCGCCCCCCGTCAAGATAAGTCGGTCGGAACCCAGTGTTGCCCCACGGGCGTCATTCCGCAGGCATTTCACGGCACCGCTTCTTCACAGATTGATGACGCCTCACCCGCCCGGCTGGTTCATCCCAACTGCCCTGTCCCTTCGGGGGGTTCGGGGGGCCGGATGGGGCTAGTCCGGCCGGGGCACAGGTCCTGGGCGGCTCGTCCGAGCGAATTACGGCTCGTAAGAGCGACTTCAGGGCTCGTACGAGCACTTGTCGGCTCGAATGCAAAGACGTACCCCGCCGCCCGGAAAAGGCAGGCGACGGGGTACGCGGGGTTGGCCGGCCGGTGGGTCAGGCGGGAGAGCCGAGCAGCGGCGGGGTGGGCGGGATCGTGCGGTGGGTCAGCACCGGGAGCAGGTCCGCGACCCGGTGGGGCCGGTGGGCCGCGATGCCGGGGGGTGCGGGTGCCAGCGGGACCAGCAGATCGGTGGCGGCGGGGTGGCCGGTGGCCGCGTCCGCGGCGCAGTCGCCGTGCAGCCACAGCGTCAGCATGTACAGGCCGGGCACCGACAGCAGGCGCGGCTGGTACGGCTGCGCCACCGACTCGGCCTGCCGGAGCGCGCGCTCCGTCGAGGCGATGTAGGGGCCCTCGAAGAAGTGGGAGAAGGCCCACCCGTCAGGGGTCAGCCGCGTCTCGGCCGCGGCCACCGCGCGGTCGCCGCAACGGATCAGGAAGCGCCAGCCGGTCAGACGGGTGGCGGGAACGCCCTCGGGGGTGACCCGGTCGAGGACGTGGACGGGCAGCGGGAGCTCTGGTGTGGCGGGCCCCTGGGCGGCGAGCAGGGCGGGAGTTCGGGCCTCGCGGACCGCGGTGGGCGAGGAGAGCGCGGTCAGGACGGAACGCAGGGCGGGCGCGGGAGCCGGAGGGACATGCAGCGGCATGGTGGGTCGCCTCTCATTCGAAGGCACGGTGGCGCGAGGGCGTGGCGGACGGCGCTGTCTGCTCGCGAAGAGGTCAGAGAGGCAGGGGCCGGGGTCGGAGAACGAGAGGTGAGGGTGAGATGTGCCGCACGACACCTCGCCGGCAGGATCCTGACCGGGGCGCCAACCTTCTGCCTTGTTCGCGGAGTTTATACGACACGTGTTCAGACTGTGTTTCGTCTAGCCGTTTCCGGTGAGTAGAACAAGAGTACATTCGGTCGGTGATATGCGGGATACATCCCCATTCCCGGCAGGGTGCGCGGCGGTGACCTCGGGAAATGCCCGCGGAGCGGTCGGCCGGTTCTTGTCGGCGTTTTTCACGAGTGCTCGGGCGACCGAAACTGCGCTGTGCGCCATGCCCGGTGAATGTGCCACCGGTCACGATCGACCAGCGTAGCGTGCGGCGGGACCGCGCGAGGACGTTATCGATCGCTTCGGCTGGGCATCATCCCACCTGACCATGACGCCGGCGGCCGGATCGCCGGCCCGCCCAACCGAGGAGGGACGCTGCGATGGGGGAGAAGGTCGTGGCAGGTCACTTCGACCTGTCCGATCGCCAGCTCTACCGCGACAAGCTCCGCCGGTGCCTGACGGGCCTGGAGCGGCTGCTGGCGCAGAAGCGGTTCGACCGCCCCAGGAACCTCATGGGGCTGGAGATCGAGCTGAATCTCACAGGCGCCGACGGCATGCCGAAAATGTTGAATGCGCAAGTCCTGGAACGCATCGCCAGTCGGGATTTCCAAACAGAACTCGCCATGTTCAACCTGGAAGTCAACATAGCCCCCCACCGGCTGGGCGGGCGGGTATTCGACCGGCTCGCGGAGGAACTGCGCACGTCCCTCGCCTATGCCGACCGGAAGGCCGCCGAGGTCGACGCGGGAATCGTGATGATCGGCATTCTGCCGACGCTGGACCGCGACGACCTGGTCTCCTCCAACCTCTCCGACGTCGACCGGTACACCCTGCTCAACGACCAGATCGTGGCCGCGCGCGGGGAGGACTTCGCGCTCGACATCGACGGCGTGGAGCACCTGCGCTGCACGTCGAAGTCGATCGCGCCCGAGGCCGCCTGCACCTCCGTGCAGCTGCACCTGCAGGTCACCCCGGCCCGCTTCGCCGACGTGTGGAACGCGGCGCAGACCGTGGCCGCCGCGCAGATCGCCGTCGGCGCCAACTCGCCGTTCCTGTTCGGCCGCGAGCTGTGGCGCGAGTCCCGGCCCCCGCTGTTCCAGCAGTCCACCGACACCCGCCCGCCCGAGCTCCAGGCACAGGGGGTGCGGCCGCGCACCTGGTTCGGCGAGCGGTGGATCAGCTCCGCGTACGACCTGTTCGAGGAGAACCTGCGCTACTTCCCGGCCCTGCTGCCGATCTGCGACGACGAGGACCCGCTCGAGGTGCTGGACCAGGGCGGCATCCCCAAGCTCGCCGAACTCGTCCTGCACAACGGCACGGTCTACCGCTGGAACCGCCCGGTCTACGACATCGCGGACGGTGTGCCGCACCTGCGCGTCGAGAACCGTGTGCTGCCCGCCGGGCCGACCGTCATCGACGTCGTCGCCAACGCGGCCTTCTACTACGGCGTCGTGCGCGCCCTCGCCGAGGACGCCCGGCCGGTGTGGACCCGCATGCCGTTCGAGGCGGCCGCCGCCAACTTCGACGCCGCGTGCAAGCACGGCATCGACGCCCGCTTCACCTGGCCCAAGCGAGGCCGCGGCGGCACGACCGAGGTGGACGCCGTCAGCCTGGTCCGCGACGAGCTGCTGCCGCTCGCGGAGGCGGGCCTGGACGCGTGGGGCGTGGAGCCCGTCGACCGGGACCTGTACCTCGGCGTGATCGAGGAGCGCTGCCGGCGCCGCGTGAACGGGGCCACCTGGCAGGCGGCGACCTTCCACCAGGCCACGGAGAAGGGACTCTCACGCCAGGACGCCCTGGCCGCCACCACCCGGCGCTACCGCGAGCTCATGCAGAAGGGCGACCCGGTGCACACCTGGCCCGTGGGGCTGCCGGAGCCGGTGGAGCTGAGCTGAGGGCGCCGCCCCGGCCGTATCCCGCTGCCCCCATACTGATCCGACAGCGTCGGTGAAGTGGAGGCAGGTGTGCAGGCGGAGACGGGCCCGGGAGCGCAGTCGGTTCCCGAATCTTCCCCCCAGCAGCGGCTCTCGCGGCGCGTGCTCCGCGACGAGACGCTGCTCGTGCTCGGGCTGTCGCTCGGCGCGAGCGGTGTCTCCGCCCTGATCAGCTTCATCGGGTCGGTCACCAAGCCGGGCGGTCTCAAGGACCAGGCGGCCACCATGAACGCCTCCGCCGCGCCGGGCCGCCCCTGGCTGGACCTCGCCTGGCAGCTCTTCGGCATCGCCACGGCGCTGGTGCCCGTCGCGCTGGTGGCGCACTTCCTGCTGCGGGAGCGAGCGAGCCTGCGCACCCTCGGCTTCGACCGCGCCCGGCCCGGGCCGGACCTGGCCCGCGGCGCGGCGATCGCGGCCGTCATCGGCAGCACCGGCATCGCCTTCTACCTGGCCGCCCGCGGCCTCGGCTTCAACCTCACGGTGGTGCCCGAGGCGCTGCCCGGCGTGTGGTGGAAGTACCCCGTACTGGTCATGTCGGCGATCCAGAACGCGGTCCTGGAGGAAGTGATCGTCGTCGGCTACCTGCTGCGCCGGCTCGGGCAGCTGGGCTGGACGCCGGGCACCGCGCTGGTCGCCAGTGCGGTGCTGCGCGGCTCGTACCACCTCTACCAGGGCATCGGCGGCTTCGTCGGGAACATGGTCATGGGCGTGGTGTTCGTGTACCTGTACCGGCGCTGGGGCCGGGTCGGCCCCCTGGTGGTCGCCCACGCGCTGCTCGACATCGGGGCGTTTGTCGGATACGCCCTGCTGGCGGGCAAGGTGGGCTGGCTGCCGACGGCGTGACGGGCCGCGGAAGGGGGCGTACGACCGTGCCGTACGCCCCCTTGCGGTGTCTCAGGCGAGCAGCTCGCCGTCGATGACGGTCACGGCCCGGCCGCCCAGCAGGGTGCGGTCGCCGCGCAGCCGGGTGCGGACCCGTCCCGAGCGGGAGGAGGCCTGCAGGCCGGTGAGGTCCGGGCGGCCGAGGCGTTCGGACCAGTAGGGGGCGAGTGCGGTGTGGGCGCTGCCGGTGACCGGGTCCTCGTCGATGCCGACGTTCGGGAAGAAACAGCGCGAGACGTAGTCGTAGCCCCGGGCCGGGTCCTCGGCACGGGCGGTTGCGATGACGCCGCGCCGCGAGTGGGCGGCCAGGGCCCTGATGTCGGGGGCCAGGCCGTGCACCGTCTTCTCGTCGGTGACCTCCAGGAGCAGATCGCCGATGGCCGGGCCGGTGTCGAAGACGGCGCGCGGCTCGGTGCCCAGGGCCTCGGCGAGCCCGTCCGGGAGAGCGACGGGGGTGAGCGGGGCGGTCGGGAAGTCCAGCGTGAACGAGCCGTCCTCGGCCGGTGTCGCGGTGAGGACGCCGCTGCGGGTGGCGAACCGCACCGGGCCGCGGTGGGCGCCGGTGGTGTGCAGCACGTGGGCGGTGGCGAGGGTGGCGTGGCCGCACATCGCGACCTCCGTGGCGGGGGTGAACCAGCGCAGCGCCCAGTCCGCCTCGCCGCCCTGGGGCAGGGGGTGGGCGAACGCGGTCTCGGCGTGGTTCACCTCCAGGGCCACGTTCTGCAGCCAGGTGTCGTCCGGGAAGGCGTCCGCGTCGTTCAGCAGCAGGACGCCGGCCGGGTTGCCGGCGAAGGGGCGGTCGGTGAAGGCGTCGACGATTCGAATCCGCATGGCCCGACGGTAGAGGCCCGGCGAAGGCGTGGGCCAAGGCCAATACGGTCCTGCTGGACTGGTTTCGCGGCTGCCGTCGCGGTCCCTCGGCCTGCGCCCGCTCCGGGGGCGCAGGGCCCGCTCGCCGTCACGGGCTGCCGGGTTTGTACGCCAGGACGGTGGCGTACCTGCGCCGCGCGCCCGGGTCCGGCTCCTGCACCAGGCGGGCGGTGACGACGAGTCCGGCGCGGCTGAGCAGCTCGGCGATCCGGTCCACCGGCAGCAGATGGGACTCGTAGCTCACCGGATGGCCGCCGTACGCCTGGCCCGGGCGGACCCGCTCGCCCTGCCCCACGTGGCCGGCCAGCATCAGCAGGCCGCCGGGGGCCAGGGTGCGGTGGAACTCGGCGTACACGGCGGGCAGCAGCTCGGGCGGTGTGTGGTGGGTGGAGTAGTAGGCCAGGATGCCGCCGAGGCGGTCGTCGGGGAGGGCGAGGGCGGTCATGGACCCCACGGTGAAGCGCAGGTGGGGAAAGGCCTACCGGGCCAGCTCGATCATCTTCGGCGACACGTCGACGCCGAGCACGGGCACCCCCAGCTCCGCCAGGTGCGCCGTGACCAGTCCGGGCCCGCAGCCCAGGTCGGCGACCGGCCCCCGGCCGGCCGCCCGCACGGTCTCGGCGAAGGCGCCCAGCATCGCCCGCGTCAGTGGATCGAGCTCCGCCGGGCGTGTGACGCGGCGCAGGTACTCGGCGGCGACGGTGTCGTACGACTCCCGGACCGCGGTGAGGTAGGAGGGCTCGGTCATGCGGAGGACCGTAGGGGGCCGTGGCCGGCCCGGCCGGCCAGGGCTGTCACCGTCGCCTCCGGCTTCAGTCGAGACAGAACTCGTTGCCCTCGATGTCCAGCATCGGGATGCACGCGTCGTCGCCGTCGTACAGCGTCTGCACGTGGACCGCGCCGAGCGGGACCAGCCGGGCGCATTCGGCCTCGAGTGCGGCGAGGCGCTCCGGGCCCCGCAGCCCGGTGCCGACCCGCACATCGAGGTGCACGCGGTTCTTGGCGGCCTTGCCTTCGGGCACGCGCTGGAAGTACAGGCGCGGTCCGACACCTGAGGGATCGACACAGGCGAACCACGCATCCCGCTCCTCGGGCGGCTGCGCGCGCTGGAAGTCGTCCCAGGTGGCGAATCCCTCCGGCGGCGGCGGTACGACGTACCCCAGCACCTCGCACCAGAAACGAGCCAGGCGCTCGGGTTCGGCGCAGTCGAAGGTGACCTGGAACTGCTTGATCGATGTCATCAGGCCACCCTAGGGACTTGGTTCGTTGAGACAAACCTCGGGGCAGGGGTCCAACGGGCTGAGTCAGGCCCTGGCGCCGGCGACTCGTGAGCCGTCCATGTAGTCGCGGACTCGCGTGATCAGTCCGTTGCGGACGTGGAGTACACCAGCTCCAGAGGCGGTGGCGGAGTCAGACGTTGCGGTCATGAGTGAACGGCTGCGAGCCGATCCCACCACGTTCGGATCGAACAGCGACGCATGAAGCGGGGATTGCCATAGCGATGATTCCGATATATCGTTGACGTATCGCGAAAGGTCAACGATGGAATGGAGAGTGGTGGCGATGCATCCCCACGGATTCGAGCGTGGACATCGGCAGGGCGGCCCCTGGCAGGGGCGCGGTGGTTTTGAGGGGCTGCGTGCGGCCTTCGGGCCCTTCGGGCCGGGTGGTCCCGGATTCGGTCCCGGCTTCGGGCCGGGGCCCTGGGGCGGCCGGGGGCGGGGCGGGCCGAGGGGCAGGGCCCGGCGCGGGGACGTACGGGCTTCGATCCTGGCCCTGCTCAAGGACCGGCCCATGCACGGCTACGAGATGATCCAGGAGATCGCCGAGCGCAGCGGCGGGGCGTGGAAGCCCAGCCCCGGCTCCGTGTACCCGACCCTCCAGCTGCTGGAGGACGAGGGGCTGATCACCAGTGAGACCGAGGGCGGCAAGAAGCTGTTCTCGCTCAGCGAGGCCGGCCGCGCCGCGGCCGAGGAGGGCCCCGAGGCGCCCTGGGAGGAGGCCTCGCGGGGGGTCGACTGGGAGGCCCTGAGCGAGATCCGCCAAGCCGGGCTCGGGCTGATGGAGGCCTTCGGGCAGGTCTGGAAGACCGGCAGCAAGGAGCAGCGGGAGAAGGCGCTCGCCGTCATCAACGAGGCCCGCAAGAAGCTGTACCTGATCCTCGCCGACGAGGACTGACCCGCGGCGGCGAGCCCGGTTCTCCTCCGTAAGGAGGAGGGCCGGGCCGTCCGCGTCCACTCTCCGTGGGACGCGGAAATGCTCCGCACCGTCGATGACCCGGGCCCGCGAGGCTGATGGGGTAGGGGGTGTGCATCCCCACGTCCCCCGGCAGCCGGCCCGCGAACAGGGCGTCCGCCGCGCGCAGAACGACGCCCGGCTCAGCGCCGAGCTGGCGGCGGTGGTCGCCGGTGCCCGGCGCAGGGCGGTACGGGACGGCGACCGGCAGATCGACACCGCCCATCTGCTGCACTCGCTGCTGGAGTCGGACCCCGAGGTGCGTGCCGCACTCGGCGAGGCCGCGCAGATCGCCCGGCTGCTGGGCTACCTCGTCCAGCGCAGCATCGGCTACGGCCTGCGCTGGCAGAGCGGCGTCGAGGACTCCGGATCCGTCCCCGTCGTGACGGAGGGCGCCGGCCTCTCGCCGCTGGCCGCGGCCTGCATGGCGGACGCCTGCGCGCGTGCCGCGCGGCGGGGCCCCGGGCCGGCCCGGGGAGTCGATCTGCTCGCCGCGATCGTCGCCGAACCGCAGGCCCGGGCCGTCGAGGTGCTCGGCCGTGCCGGGGTGGACGCCCGCGCGGTGCTCGAGCGGTGCGCGGACCGGTCGCGGGAGTGCGTCGCGGGCGGTGACGGCCGGTCCTGACCAGCCGGGCTGTTCACCTCGTGAGACAGGTGCCATAGAGGGTGACGCTCCTGTCGTCGCCTGTCATCATGTGCCGGTGCGTACGTCAGACAGCGGCCGGAGCGGCCGCGCGAGGGGCGCGGGGCTCGGACTCGCCCTCGCCTCCGCGGTCGCCTTCGGCGGATCCGGTGTGGCGGCCAAGCCGCTGATCGAGGCGGGCCTGGACCCGCTGGACGTGGTGTGGCTGCGGGTGGCGGGCGCGGCGCTGGTGATGCTGCCGTGGGCCGTACGGCACCGCGCGCTGCTGCGCCGCCGCCCCGGCCTGCTCGCCGGGTTCGGGCTGCTGGCCGTGGCCGGGGTGCAGGCGTGCTACTTCGCCGCGATCTCCCGCATCCCGGTCGGTGTCGCGCTGCTCGTGGAGTACCTGGCGCCCGCGCTGGTCCTCGGCTGGGTGCGGTTCGTGCAGCGCCGGCCGGTGACCCGCGCCGCCGCCGTCGGCGTGGTCCTCGCGGTGGGCGGACTCGCCTGCGTGGTCGAGGTGTGGTCCGGCCTCGGTTTCGACGCCCTCGGGCTCCTGCTGGCGCTCGGCGCGGCCTGCTGCCAGGTCGGCTACTTCGTCCTGTCCGACCGGGGCGGCGACGGCGGGGACGAGGCACCCGACCCGCTCGGTGTCATCGCCTACGGCCTGCTGGCCGGTGCCGCCGTCCTGACCGTCGTCGCCCGGCCCTGGTCCATGGAGTGGTCCGTGCTCGCGGACACCGCCTCTCTGGACGGCACACCGGTCGCCGCCGGCCTCCTGCTGGGCTGGATCGTGCTGGTGGCCACGGTCCTCGCGTACGTCACCGGCGTGCTCTCGGTGCGCCGGCTCTCGCCGCAGGTCGCCGGTGTGGTGGCCTGCCTGGAGGCGGTCATCGCGACCGTCCTGGCCTGGGTGCTGCTCGGCGAGCACCTGTCCGCGCCGCAGATCGCGGGCGGTGTGGTCGTCCTGGCCGGAGCGTTCATCGCGCAGTCCACGGCGCCCGCCAAGGGTTCCGGCACGCCGGTGGCGAGCGGCGGGCCGGAAAGGGAGTTGCCCGCGCCCGAAACGGCCGCATAGGGTGCTGATCATGCATTCGGACGCACGCGTTCTTCCGCCGCCGGCCGCCTGAGGCGGGCCTCCGGACACCCCGCCCGGCACGTCGCCGGGCCGAACGGTGCTGCCCGCAGAAGAAGTCCACGGACCCCGCCGAGCCGGGGCTCCTTCCCGAACTTCTGCGCACCCCCGGACACACCCGTGGGTGTCGCGCGTCTGCGGAGAGAATCACGTGTCGCATGCTGCCTTGGGCCTGCCCGTCGGGCGGGGCCTGCTCTATCTGATCGTCGCCGGTGCCGCCTGGGGCACCGCGGGCGCGGCCGCCTCGCTGGTCTACCGGGCCAGTGACATGGGGCCCGTCGCCCTGTCCTTCTGGCGCTGCGCGGCCGGGCTGGTGCTGCTGCTCGCCGCCCGCCTGACGGCTCCGCGCGGCCGGAGCGGCGCGCGGGAACCGTGGCGCCGCCGGGCCGTGCGGGCCGGTGTCACCGGTCTCGGCCTCGCCGTCTTCCAGACCGCCTACTTCGCCGCGGTGCAGGCCACCGGCCTCGCCGTGGCCACGGTCGTCACCCTGGGCGCCGGTCCGGTGCTCATCGCCCTGGGGGCCCGGCTCACCCTCGGGGAGCGGCTCGGCCGCGGCGGGGCCGCCGCCGTGGCCGGGGCGCTGGCCGGGCTCGCCGTGCTCGTCCTGGGCGGCGGCGAGGCGACCGTACGGCCGTGGGGAGTCGTCCTCGCGCTGCTGTCGGCGGCCGGGTACAGCCTGATGACCCTGCTCACCCGCCGCTGGGGCCGGGGCGGCGGGACGGACGCCGCCGGGGCGACCGTCGGGGCGTTCGCCGTCACCAGCCTGTGCCTGCTGCCGTTCGCCGTGGCCGAGGGGCTGCTGCCGCACACCGCCGAACCGGTCCGGGTCCTGTGGCTGCTGGCCTACGTCGCCGCGATCCCCACGGCGCTGGCGTACGGCCTGTACTTCGCGGGCGCGGCCGTCGTACGGTCCGCCACCGTGTCCGTGATCATGCTGCTGGAGCCGGTGAGCGCGGCCGTGCTCGCCGTCGTCCTGCTCGGTGAGCACCTGACGGCGGCCACCGTGACCGGCACCCTGCTGATGCTCGGCTCGGTCACCGGACTCGCGGTGGCGGAGGCGCGCGGTGCCCGGCGCGGCACGGAGGAACCGGTGCTCGCCTGACGGTGCTCCGGCGCTCCGTCAGGCCCCGCGGCGGCGCAGCAGGTGTTCCCGCGCCGCGGCGTCGCGCGGGCCGCCCCGGTCGGCCAGCCCGGCGGCGATCCGGTCCTGGACCGCGCCGGGCTTGCGGCCGGCGTACTTGAACTTGGCCCGGACGCCGGTCACTTCGAGCCGCAGCCCGCGGATGCCGGGCAGCAGCCTGCCGTACGGCTGCTCGCCCACCGCGACGCGGGCGGAGCCGCCCTCCGGCTGGAAGTGGCCGACCTGGCGGTTCAGCAGCGCGGCCTTCTCGGCCGGGTCGTCCACGACATGGGCCCGGCAGCGCAGCTGCACCGCCGCGTACAGGCTCGTCGGGGTGCCGTGCTTGGGCGGGCCGTCCGGCGGGGCCTGCCAGGGGCCCGGCACGTACACGTAGTCGTCCACCACGCTCAGCAGCACCTGCGGGTCCGCCTCCAGGGCGGGCCACAGCGGGTTGGGGCGGGCCAGGTGGGTGATGACCTCGCCGCGTTCGGCGTCGTGGGCGAAGTGCAGCGGCTGGACGAACGGCGGCTCGCCGGGCGGGCCGTTGACGGCCAGCTGCCCGAAGTCGCGGGTCGCCAGCCACCGTTGCCACTCGGTGTCGTCGCGGGGCGCGTCCCAGGGGTGGACCAGCATCACAGGGCCGCCAGGTAGCCGGGTACCTCCGTACCGGGCGCCAGGGCGGGGTCGGGGACCGGGGTGCCGTAGACCCTCTGCAGCGGGACGAGTCCGGCCCAGTGGGGCAGGGCCAGGTCCTCGGGTTCGTCGTTGACGCCGCCGGTGCGGACCTTGGCGGAGACCTCCTCCAGGTCGAGACGGAGCACGGCGGTGGCGGCGAGCTCCTTCTTGTCGGCCGGGCGGGAGTCGGCGGCGCGGCCGGGGACGACGTGGTCGACCAGGGCGTCCAGGGCCTGCCGCTTCTCCTGCTCGTCGGTGACCTGGCGGGCGATGCCGTGCACCACCACGGAGCGGTAGTTGATGGAGTGGTGGAAGGCGGAGCGGGCCAGGACCAGCGCGTCGACGTGGGTGACCGTGAGGCAGACCGGCAGGCCCGGATCGGCCTGGCCCGCCGCGCGCAGCGGGCGCGAGCCGGTCGAGCCGTGCACGTAGAGCCGCTCGCCGACCCGCCCGTACAGGGTGGGCAGCACCACGGGCGCGCCGTCGCGGACGAAGCCGAGGTGGCAGACGTAGCCCTCGTCGAGTATCGCGTGCACCAGTTCCTTGTCGTACGAGGCGCGGTGGGGGGAGCGCGTGGGGACGGTGCGGTCCGTCGGGGCGTAGGCGGTGGCGGGCTGTGACGGCGGCTGCGTGGTCCCCTGCATGGCGCTCTCCATTGCACTAGTGCATAATTGGGTTTGTGCTAGGAGAGTATCCGATCCAGGGGCGGCGCGCAGCGGACATTTCCGCGAGCATCGAGCGGGCGGTGGGTGCAGGCGCACTCAAGCCGGGCCAACTGCTGCCTCCCATGCGGGAGTTGGCGGCACGGCTCGGTGTGAACCCGAACACCGTCGCGGCCGCGTACCGGACGCTGCGCGAGCGCGGGGTCATCGAGACGGCGGGGCGGCGAGGGAGCCGGGTGCGGCCCGCGCCGGCCACGACCGGGCGGGACCACATCCGCGTGGACGTGCCCGAGGGCGTGCGGGACGTCTCCCACGGCAATCCCGACCCCGCCCTGCTGCCGCCGCTGGCCCCCGCCTTCGCCGCCGCGGCCGAAGCGGGCGACCGCGACCCGGTGCTGTACGGGGACACCCCCGTGGAGCCGGAGCTCGCCCGGATGGCCCGGGCCGGGCTGGAGGCCGACGGCGTACCGGACGGACCACTCGCGGTGGTCTCGGGGGCGCTGGACGGTGTCGAGCGGGTGCTCGCGGCTCACCTGAAACCCGGAGACACCGTCGCCGTGGAGGACCCCGGCTGGGGCAGGACCTTCGACCTCGTCCCGGCGCTCGGACTGCGCACCGTCCCGGTGGGCGTCGACGACGAGGGTCCGCTCGCCGGTGAGGTGCGCGAGGCCCTGGCGCGGGGCGCCCGCGCCCTGATCGTCACGGACCGGGCGCAGAACCCCACCGGCGCGGTGCTGAGCGCCCCGCGCGCGCGGGCGCTGCGGTCCGTGCTCGCGGAGTACCCCGGGACCCTCCTCATCGAGGACGACCACGGCCACGGCATCGTCGAGCTGCCCCTGCACCCCCTCGCCGGAGCCACCCGCCACTGGGCGTTCGTCCGCTCGGTGGCCAAGGCCTACGGCCCGGACCTGCGGCTCGCCGTGCTCACCGGGGACGCCGTCACCGTCGACCGGGTCCGCGGCCGGCAGCGCCTCGGGCCCGGCTGGGTGAGCCGGCTGACCCAGCGGGCCGTGGTACGGCTGTGGGCCGACCACGCTGTGGACGGCCGGGCGGTGGCGGCCGCGTACGGGCGGCGCCGGGAGGCGCTGATCGGCGCGCTCGCGCGGCGCGGGATCGCGGCGCACGGGCGCAGCGGCATGAACGTGTGGGTGCCCGTGCCGGACGAGACGGGCGCGGTCGCCCGGCTGCTGCACGCCGGCTGGGCCGTCGCGCCCGGGGCCCGCTTCCGGATGAGCGCGCCCCCGGGCATCCGGGTCACCGTCTCGTCGCTGACGCAGGACGAGATCGGTCCCTTGGCGGACGCCATCGCCGCGGCGGTCGGGCCGGCGCCGGCGCGGGCCTATGTCTGAGGAGGGGGCGGTGCGGGGAGCATTCCGCCATGGTTGAGGAAGCGATCCCGCTGCTGCGGGTGGCCGACGCCGCCGTGGCCGTGCGGTGGTACGGGAGGCTGGGCTTCGTCCAGCAGTGGGAACACCGCTTCGAGCCGGGGCTGCCGGCCTTCGTGGAGGTGGCACGCGGGCGGGTACGGCTGTTCCTGTCCGAGCACACCGGGGACGCCCGGCCGGACACGCTGGTCTACCTGCGGGTGGCCGATGTGGACGCCGTGGCCGCCGAGTTCGCGGTGCCCGTGGAGAACAAGCCCTGGGCGCGGGAGACCGAGCTCCGCGACCCCGACGGCAACCGGCTGCGGGTCGGGACGCCGCTGGGGTGACCCCGTGGAGCGGCCCGGGTGTCGCATCGGGGCCCGGGGCTGCGGTCAGCGCCGCGTCCTGGCCTGGGTCAGGGCCGCGCCCGCCAGGACGATCACCGCGCCGACCGGGGTGGACCAGGTCAGCGACTCGCCGAGGATCGCCACGCCCGCGGCCGTGGCGATGACGGGGATGAAGTACGTGACCATCTGGGCCGTGGTCGGGCCGACCTCGGCGACCAGGCCGTACTGGACGAGGACGGCCAGGCCGGTCCCCAGCGCGCCCAGCGCGGCGACCGCCAGCAGCGGCAGGACGGGGAACGAGGCCGGCAGCGTGGTGAACACCGGGGTGACGACGGCCAGTTGCGCCGTGGCGATCAGCAGCTGCGCGCCCGTCATCGACAGGTTCGAGTGGCCGGTGCCGGCCAGGGTGCGGCGGACGTAGATCCAGCCGACCGGGTAGCTGAACGAGGCCAGCAGGGCCATCGCCGTGCCCGTGGCGTCCAGGCCGTGGAAGCCCTGCCAGGCGCCCAGCACCGTCAGCACCCCCAGAAAGCCGATGCCCAGCCCGGCGACCCGCAGCCGGGTCGGGCGGTCCTCGGACAGCGCCACCAGCGACAGCGCCATGCCCCACAGCGGGGAGGTCGCGTTGCAGATGCCCGCCAGCGTGGAGGGGACGGTCAGCTCGGCGTACGCGAACAGCGAGAACGGCAGGGCGTTGAGCAGGAACGCGGCGACGGTCAGGTGCGCCCAGGTGCGTGCGCCGCGCGGCAGCCGCTCCCGCTTCACCGCCATCGCGGCCGCGAGCACCGCCGTCCCGAACACCAGCCGGCCCAGCGTGACCTGGAAGGGCGCGTATCCCTGGGTGCCGACCTTGATGAGCAGGAAGCTGAACCCCCAGATCAGGGACAGGACACCGAAGCGCAGGCGCCAGTCCAGGCGGGGGCGGACGGCGGTGCGGGCGCGGTCCGGGGTGGGGGTGGGAGTGGTGACGGCGGCGTGGGCGGTCGTGGTCATGCACCCCACGATGCTCAAGACGATCTCTTAGTACAAGCGAGATTTCGCACGCGGCATCTCGTAGCATCACTTACATGTTGAACCTGGAGCGCCTACGCACCCTCGACGCCCTCGCCCGGCACGGCTCGGTCAGCGGGGCGGCCGAGGCGCTGCACATCACGACCTCGGCGGTCTCGCAGCAGATGTCGAAGCTGGAACGGGAGGTCGGCCAGCAGCTCCTCGCCAAGAACGGCCGGGGTGTGCGGCTCACGGACGCCGGGAAACTGCTCTCCGAGCACGCCGCACGCATCCTGTCCCAGGTCGAGCTCGCCCAGTCCGACCTGGAGGCGCAGCGCGGGCAGGTCGTCGGAGAGCTGCGGATGTCGGCCTTCCCGACCGCGGCGCGCGGACTGTTCCCCACCGTCCTGTCCACCCTGCGCGAGCGGCATCCCGGGCTGCGCGTGCGCTCCTGCGAGCTGGAACCGGAGCGCGGCATCGCCGCGGTGGTGCGCGGCGACCTCGACCTGGCGGTCGTACTCGACTGGTACAACAAGCCGATGCCGCTGCCCGACGGCCTGGTCAAGGCGGCCGTCCTGGACGACCCCGCCGATGTGGCCATGCCGGCCGGGCACCGGCTCGCCGGGCGCGACGAGGTCGACCTCGCCGAGTTCGCCGACGACGAGTGGATCACCTGGGGGGAGGGGGAGTTCTGCCACGAGTGGCTGATGTTCACCCTGCGCTCCAAGGGCATCGAGCCGAACGTCGGCCACCGCGCCGCTGAGACCCACACCCAGCTCAACCTGGTCGCCGCGGGCCTCGGCGTGTGCATCGCCCCGCTGCTCGGCCGCCATCCCGTGCCGGCCGGGGTCGTGACCGTCCCGCTCAAGCAGCGGGTGCGGCGGCACGTGTACGTCGTGTGGCGCGCGGACGCCGACCGCCGTCCCTCGATCCGCGCGGCGGTGCGGGCGCTGCGCGAGGCCGGCGAGCAGATCGGCGCACCCGCCCCGCCCCGCGCCCAGGCGCCCGGGGCAGGGGACCAGGCGCCTGGGGCAGGGCGCTAGGCGGACCCCAGCTTGCGGAAGTCCCAGGAGACGATCTTCTCCGGGGTGAGCCGCAGCCAGGCGTGCCGGCCGTCGTGCGGCAGCTCCTCCAGGCCGAAGTACTTACGGGCGAACAGCATCTCGGGGACGTCCAGTTCGGCCCTCAGTTCGCCGGTCCGGGGGATCTCCCCGACGAACTCCGCCCGGCCGGACAGCTCGACCCCGCGCAACTGGTCGTACTCCTCGCCGCTGTCCACCACGATCGCCACGCGCGGATCGCGCCGCAGGTCGGCCCACCGCTTGCTGCGCACCACGGAGTACAGCCACATCGAGGTGCCGTCCCAGGCGAACCACAGCGCGCTCACGTGCGGCGCGCCGTCCCCGGACACCGTGGCGACCCGGCAGGTGCGCTGGGCGGTGAGGAACGCGTCCAGCTCACCCGGTGTCATCATGATCCGCCGGCCACGGCGCTGCGACGTGACGGTCATACGGTCCCCCTCTGCCACGGTCATGCGTGCTCCCACCTCGCGCCAGAGGAAAGACCCCTGACCTGCTGTCAGAACTGTCCGGCACCCGCACCGGCGCCCGTCCGGGGACGGCGCCGTGCGCTCAGGCGAGCGTGATCGAGTCCCCGCTGACGGTGATCTGCCGGGCGGGCAGCGGCTTGGTCGCCGGACCGCTCTTCACACTGCCGTCCGTGATGGAGAAGTTGCTGTTGTGACAAGGGCAGTTGATGACGCCGTTCTCGATGCTCTTCACCGGGCAGCCCTGGTGGGTGCAGATGGCCGAGAAGGCCTTGAACTCACCGGCCGTCGGCTGGGTGACGACCACCTTCTGGTCGGCGAACACCTTCCCGCCGCCCTCGGGGATGTCGGCCGTCTTCGCCAGCGCCGCACCGGACGCGGCGCCGCCGCCCGCCGCGTCGCCGCCCGTGCTGCCGCCGCCCTGCGGGCTGCCGGAGGAGCCGGCGGAGGCGGACGAACCCGCGTTGTCGTCCGAGCCGCCGCACGCGGTCAGCGCGATGGCGAGCCCCGCCGCTCCGGCTGCCGCCATGACGGTGCGACGGGCCGGTCCGGACTCGGGCTGGATCGATGCGCTGGTCATGCTGACGTTCCCTTCGGGAGGTGACGTGATCTGCCGGGAGGTACGGTCCCGGCGAGCCGCCTGTTCAGACGGTCCCGAAATCCTCGCCCCTGCGCGGTGAGAGGCGGGTAAAACACAGCTGTCGGTTCGCTGTCGGCGCCGCGCACCGCCCGCGGGGCCGCCTCCGGCACCTCCGCCCACGTCAGTAACCTGGGGCGATGCTCAAGGAAGTCATCGCGACCCGCTACATCGCGCCGCTGCGCGAGGGCGGCTCGCTGCCGGGACTCGTCGAGGCCGACGACGGCGGAACGTACGGCACGTACGTCCTGAAGTTCAGCGGCGCCGGGCAGGGCCGCAAGACGCTCGTCGCCGAGGTCGTCTGCGGGGAACTGGCCCGCCGGCTGGGCCTGCGGGTGCCGAGGCTGGTCACGATCGAGCTGGACCCGGTGCTGGGGCTGGGCGAGCCCGACCAGGAGGTGCAGGAGCTGCTGAAGTCCAGCGGCGGCACCAACCTCGGCATGGACTTCCTCTCCGGGGCGCTCGGCTTCGATCCCCTCGCCTTCGAGGTGGGGCCCGAGGAGGCCGGGCGGATCGTCTGGTTCGACGCCCTGGTGAACAACGTCGACCGCTCCTGGCGCAACCCCAACCTGCTGGTGCGGCGGGGCGAGGTGTGGCTGATCGACCACGGGGCCACCATGATCTGGCACCACAACTGGCCGGGCGCCCCGGCCTCCGCCGCGCGCCCGTACGACGCCTCCGACCACGCCCTCCAGCCGTTCGCACCGGACGTCGCCGCGGCCGCGGAGGCTCTCGCACCGCTGGTCACCGAGGAACTGCTGGCCGAGGTCACCGCCGCGGTACCCGACGCCTGGCTCACCGGCGAACCCGGCTTCGCCACGCCGGACGACCTCCGGCGGGCCTACGCGCGCCCCCTGCTGGCCCGCGCCGCCGTCATCCACGAACGCATCCAGGGGGTCAGGTGACCGAGCGCCACATCATCAGGGCCGGGCAGGGCGGCGGCCGCGACCTCTTCGAGTACGCGCTGCTGCGGGTCGTCCCTCGCATCGAGCGGGGCGAGTGCATCAACGCCGGGGTGCTCGTGTACTGCCGTGCCCAGGCCTACGTCGGCGCGCGCACCCATCTCGACGAAGGCCGGCTGCTCGCCCTCGACCCGGACGCGGACGTGGCCGGGGTACGGGCCGCGCTGCGCGCCGTCGAAGGGGTGTGCCAGGGCGGGGACGCGGCCGGGCAGGCCGCGCGGGACGACGCCGGGCGGCGCTTCCGCTGGCTGATCGCGCCCCGCTCCACCGTCGTCCAGCCCGGACCCGTGCACACCGGTCTCACCGCCGACCCGGCGGCCGAGCTGGAGCGGCTGGTGGACCTGCTGGTGCGGTGAGGCGCCCCGCGGCGGCGGTACGTCAGCTCCTGCGGCGCCCGCGGCGTTTCACCAGGTAGCCGGTCGTCAGGACGGCGCCCGTGACGAAGGCCAGGCCGATGGCGATGTCCCAGTCGGCCGGCCCGGTGGCCGACGCGCCGCCGAGCCCGCCCCGTACGCCCCGGGCCGGCGTGACGGTGACGGCAGGGGTGGTGGTGCGCGTGGCGGTGGGGGCGGTGGTGGGCGTCGCGGTAGGCGCGGTGGTCGGCGTCGGGGTGCGGGTGGGACGCATGGTGAAGGAGATGTCGCCGCCGCGACGCGGCAGTGCCTCGCAGGCGACGCCGTCGTCGGGGCCCTGGTCCTCGTCGAGCCGGTTGGGGTCCGAGCGGTCCGCGTCGAAGACGGCCTGCGCGTCCTCCTGGAAGGTGAAGTCGCGGCAGTCGAGGTCCTGGGCGTGAGCGGGGGCGGCCAACGGCACGGCAGCGGCGATCGCGAACAGCGTTCCGGCGGCAGCGGTGCGACAGCGCATGGAGCGCCTCCTTCCCGGACGTGCCGGCCCTCGATGGCCCGCGCTTCGACGCTAGGGGCCGCGCGCCGCGGCGGCGCGCGGCCGTAGGCCGATCGGGTGCCGTACGCAGGCGCCGGAGCGGGACGGCGGCCGGCGGAGGCGGCATGCTCGAGGACCGGTCGCGCGGGGAATGGATCACACACCACGGTGGGCCGTTGACACCGCGTGCCAGGGCTTCTAGCGTCACGTCTGCTGAAGGTACTAAGCGGTCGCTCACCGATGAGCGGGCCGTGGAGCCGCATCCCAAGGGCGAGGAGAAGCAGCCATGTCCACCACTGAGCAGCGGGTCGCCGTCGTCACCGGTGCCGCGCGCGGCATCGGCGCCGCCACCGCCGTACGCCTGGCCGCCGAGGGCCGGGCCGTCGCGGTGATCGACCTCGACGAGACCGCCTGCAAGGACACCGTCGAGAAGATCACCTCCGCCGGTGGCCGGGCCATCGCGGTCGGCTGCGACGTCTCCGACGAGGCGCAGGTCGAGGCGGCCGTCGCGCGCATCGCCGAGGAGCTCGGCGCGCCCACCATCCTCGTGAACAACGCGGGCGTGCTGCGCGACAACCTGCTGTTCAAGATGAGCGTCTCCGACTGGGACACCGTCATGAACGTGCACCTGCGCGGCGCCTTCCTGATGTCGCGGGCCTGCCAGAAGCACATGGTCGACGCGGGCTTCGGGCGGATCGTCAACCTGTCCTCGTCCTCCGCGCTGGGCAACCGCGGCCAGGCCAACTACTCGGCCGCCAAGGCGGGCCTGCAGGGCTTCACCAAGACCCTCGCCAAGGAACTCGGCAAGTTCGGCATCACCGCCAACGCGGTGGCGCCCGGCTTCATCGTCACCGAGATGACCAAGGCCACCGCCGAGCGCGTCGGCATGGGCTTCGAGGACTTCAAGGCCGCGGCCGCGACGCAGATCCCGGTGCAGCGCGTGGGGGAGCCGGACGACATCGCGAACGCCATCGCCTTCTTCACGGGTGACGCGGCCGGGTTCGTCTCCGGCCAGGTGCTGTACGTCGCCGGCGGACCGCTCGACTAGGGGGCACGGACATGACTTCCAGCGCACGACCCGAGCTGTCGGGCAAGGTCGCCCTGATCACCGGCGCCAGCCGCGGCATCGGCTACGGCGTCGCCGAGGCCCTCGTGGCGCGGGGCGACCGGGTGTGCCTCACCGGCCGGGGCGAGGACGCCCTGAAGGAGGCCGTCGAGAGGCTCGGCGCCGACCGGGCCGTCTACGTCGCGGGCAAGGCCCACGACGAGGCGCATCAGGCCCTCGCCGTCGAACGCACGATGGAGGCCTTCGGCCGCGTCGACTTCCTGGTCAACAACGCGGGCACGAACCCGGTGTTCGGGCCGATCGCGGACCTCGACCTGGACGTGGCGCGCAAGGTGTTCGAGACCAACGTGGTCTCGGCCCTCGGCTTCGCCCAGAAGACCTGGCACGCCTGGCAGAAGGACCACGGCGGCGCGATCGTCAACATCGCCTCCGTGGCAGGGCTGTCGGCCTCGCCGTTCATCGGCGCGTACGGCATCAGCAAGGCCGCGATGATCAACCTCACGGTGCAGCTCGCCCACGAGTTCGCGCCCAGGGTGCGGGTCAACGCGATCGCGCCGGCGGTGGTGAAGACCAAGTTCGCCCAGGCCCTGTACGAGGGCCGGGAGGCGGAGGCCGCCGCGGCCTACCCCCTGGGCCGCCTCGGCGTACCCGCCGACATCGGCGGCGCCGCCGCGTTCCTCACGTCGGAGCAGTCCGACTGGGTCACCGGGCAGACGCTGGTGGTCGACGGGGGCATCTTCCTCAACGCCGGCGTGGGCTGACGCGCGGGGGTGTCCCGGACGGCGTGTGCGGCGCGGCTGGGCCGGGCGCGACGACCGGTGGCGCCGCCTCGCCTGTCCGGCTACCGCCGTACGGGCCGGGCGCCGGGTTCGGGTGCTGTCGCCCAGCGCGGTGGTCCACGACGTACTCGGTGGCGTTCGCGGCGGGCGGGCCTGCCGGCCGGATCGTCCGCAGTACGGGGCGGCCCGGCTCCGGCCCGGCAGTTGGGGCGGGCCTGGTCCGCGTGTGTCGGGTGCGCGCCGCCGGCGGGGATGGTGGGGCGCGAGGCGTCCCGGGGGTGACGCGGGGGCGGCTGGGCCGGGCGTGTGCGGCGTGTGGGCCCGGGCCTGACGACCGGTGGTGCTGCCTCGCCTGTCCGGCTACCGCCGTACGGGCCGGGCGCCGGGTTCGGGTGCTGCCGTCCGGCCTGCTGGGCCGGCTTCTCCTCGGTTGCGGCGGTGACGGCGGGCGGGCCTGCCGGCCGGATCGTCCGCGGTACGGGCGCGGCCCGGCTGCGGCCCGGCAGTCGGGGGGCTGGCCCGGGCCGGGTGGGACGGACGTGGTGCCGCCTTGTCTGCCTGGAAGCCGCCGTGCGGCGGGGGGCGACGTACTCGGTGGCGGTCGTGACGGGCGTGGGCGAGCCCGGGCCGTGTGTGTCGGGTGTCCGCCGCGCGGGCGCCGCGCGAGGGCGCTCGGGAAGGGCTGACAACGTCGTCAGCGTGTGCCCGGTCTCAAGAAACGTACGGGGAGGACCGTAGGGCGGGACGCTGCGGTATGGTCTGCCGACCCTTGGTATGGCAGATCGAGGAGCGTGCGCGTGTTCAACCGGAACCGATGCCTGCGGCGGGTGGCGGCCATCGCGTCCATATCGTCCCTGGTCGCCGGGTGCGGCGTCCTGTCGTCCGACGCCTCGGACGACGAGGGGCCGATCGTCCTGGGCACCACCAGTGCCCCGAGCACGCTGGATCCTGCCGCCTCCTGGGACAGCTCCTGGGAGTTGTTCCGCAACATCTACCAGACGCTGCTGAGCTACCCGGTCGGGGCGACCACGCCCCAGCCCGACGCCGCCGAGCAGTGCGGCTTCTCCGACAGCTCGAACCAGGTCTACCGCTGTGAGCTGCGCGAGGGCCTGACGTTCTCCAACGGCGACAAGCTCGACGCGCAGGCGGTCAAGTACTCCATCGACCGGATCCGGAAGATCAACGTCAACGGCGGTCCGGCCGGTCTCCTGGGCAGCCTCGAACGGGTCCAGGCACCCAGCGAGCACGAGGTCGTCTTCCGCCTGAACAAGCCGGACGCCACCTTCCCCTTCGTGCTCGCCACGCCCGCCATGTCGATCGTGAACCCGGGCTCCTACCCGGCGGACGCGGTCCGCGAGGGCGACGGCATCGTCGGCTCGGGCCCGTACACGCTGAAGTCGTACGAGGAAGGCGAGAAGGCCGAACTCGTCAAGAACGACCGCTACAAGGGCGACGCGGAGCTCAAGAACACCGCGGTGACCGTCCGCTACTTCCACGACTCCGCCGCGATGGTCAGGGCCCTGCGGGACAAGGAGATCGACCTGACCTACCGCGGTCTGGCCGCGGAGGACGTCATCGGCCTCCAGGGCAAGCGGTCCAAGGACGAGGAGATCCAGCTCGTCGAGGGCACCGGCACCGACATCAACTACCTGGTGTTCAACCCGAAGGACCCGTGGGCGGGCAAGAAGGCGGTGCGCCAGGCCATCGCCCAGGTCGTCGACCGCGCGGCGATCGCCCACAAGGTCTACAAGGACACCGTGGACCCGCTGTACTCGATGGTCCCCAAGGGCCTGACGGGACACA
Source organism: Streptomyces sp. NPDC052682 (assembly GCF_040678435.1). Classification (NCBI taxonomy): domain Bacteria; kingdom Bacillati; phylum Actinomycetota; class Actinomycetes; order Kitasatosporales; family Streptomycetaceae; genus Streptomyces; species Streptomyces sp. NPDC052682. Next base: position 48,247 of record NZ_JBFATS010000020.1, read on the forward strand.
CCACGGGCTTCTTCGACGACTACGGCAACCCCAGCGTCTCCAAGGCCCGCAAGATCCTCGCCGACGCCGGCATCACCCAGCGCGTCCCGCTCACCCTCTGGTACACCACCGACCGCTACGGCTCGGAGACCGCCCTGGAGTTCCAGGAGCTGAAGCGCCAGCTCGAGCAGTCGGGCCTGTTCCGCGTGACCCTCAAGAGCCGCCCCTGGAAGACGTACGTGGCCGGCTACCAGAAGGGCGAGTACCCGGTGTTCGGCCGCGGCTGGTTCCCGGACTTCCCCGACGCCGACAACTTCATCGCCCCGTTCGTCGGCGAGCAGAACGCCCTCGGCACGCCCTACCCGGCACCGCAGATCACCGGCGACCTGCTGCCCCGCTCGCGCCGTGAGAGCGACCGCGGGAACGTGGTGAAGGAGTTCGAGCAGGCCCAGCGGATCCTGGTGGACGACGCACGGCTGCTGCCCCTGTGGCAGGGCCGGCAGTACGTGGCCGCCAGCCGGGACATCTCGGGCGCGGAGCAGGCGCTGGACCCCTCGACCATCATGATGATGTGGCAGCTGTCCCGGAAGACCAGCTGGTAGGCCGGGCGGCACCGGCCGCCGGGCCGGTTGTCAGTGGTCGCCTGTAGGTTCTGTGGCCCGGAAGTGACCACACACGTGAGGACGTTGACGTGACCGACATCGCCATGCTGCCCGAGTCCTGGCGCGGGGTTCTGGGCGACGAGCTGCAGCAGCCCTACTTCAAGGAGCTGACCGAGTTCGTCGAGGAGGAGCGGGCGAAGGGTCCCGTCTACCCGCCGCGCGAGGAGGTCTTCGCGGCCCTGGAGGCGACGCCGTACGAGCAGGTCAAGGTCCTGATTCTCGGCCAGGACCCCTACCACGGCGAGGGTCAGGGCCACGGCCTGTGCTTCTCGGTGCGGCCCGGGGTGAAGATCCCGCCGTCCCTGCGGAACATCTACAAGGAGATGCACGAGGAGCTGGGCACGCCCATCCCCGACAACGGTTATCTGATGCCGTGGGCCCGGCAGGGCGTGCTGCTGCTCAACGCGGTGCTCACGGTCCGGGGCGGCGAGGCGAACTCGCACAAGGGCCGGGGCTGGGAGAAGTTCACCGACGCGGTGATCCGCGCGGTGGCCGAGCGGCCCGACCCGGCGGTGTTCGTGCTGTGGGGCAACTACGCGCAGAAGAAGCTGCCGCTGATCGACGAGACACGGCACGCGGTCGTCAAGGGCGCGCACCCCTCGCCGCTGTCGGCGAAGAAGTTCTTCGGCTCCCGGCCGTTCACGCAGATCAACGAGGCGGTGGCCCGGCAGGGGCACACGCCGATCGACTGGACCATCCCGAACCTGGGCTGAACCACCGCCGGGCCGATCCCGCACCGCGTTGCACCGGCCCGGCCCGGCGCCGCCTGAGCCGGTTGGCCGGTGCCTGCCGTTAGCGTCGGGACCGACGGTCCGCGCGCGTGCGGTGCACGGAGGGTACGGAGGGTGCGGTGGCGGAGCGACAGGAGCAGGCGGCGCCGGATGCCGTGCTGACGCGGATCGGGCAGGTCGTGCTGCTGCATCACGCCGGGGACCGGGAGGAGGCCCGGCGCCGCTTCCTGGACCTGTGGGCGGAGATCGGTGAGCACGGCGATCCCCTGCACCGGTGCACGCTGGCCCACTACCTGGCCGGCACACAGGACGACCCGGGCGACGCACTGGCGTGGGACCTGCGGGCGTTGGCGGCCGCGGAGGAGGCCGGCGGCGACCGGCCGCGGGTCGGGGCCTCGCCCGCCGTGCGCGCGCTGTACCCGTCCCTGCACCTGAACCTGGCGGCGGACTACGCCGGACTCGGCCGCCGCGACGCCGCCCGCGCCCATGTGCGCCGGGCCCGCGCGACGGCCGGCGCACTGCCCGACGACCGGTACGGGCAGGGCGTACGGGCCGCGATCCAGGAGCTGGAGCGGCGGTTGGACGCGGGCGGGGGCGGGGGCGAGTACAGGGGCAGAGGCACGTGGGGGCCACCGAGGCAACGGCCGTAGGGAGGCCGGGCGGGGGCGGGCCGCGTTCGACGCCCGCCCCGCCCGCAACAGGCCTCCGTCAGACCTCGTCACCGCAGTGTGCTGCGCTCACCGGCCGTACGTCTGCCGGCAGATCCTCGCTTCGGGGCTGTCGGGGCGCCACCCTCCGTACTTCCTGCCCAGGGCGCACACGTCCGCGTGCTCGGGGAGGTGGCGCTGGACATCGCGGCGTACCGGTTCCGGGACGGCGGGGATCTGGGCCCGCGGCTGCCTCGGGTGCGTGCGCCCGGCGTCGGGTGTGCGGGGTGTCGGGTGTGCTGTCCGGGGGCCGCGGCCCTGGTGTTGCGACGGCCGGTGCCACGTCGGTGCGGGCTCCGCCCGAGGGGTGCGGCCGGGGGTGGGCGCGGTCGGCTCGGAGGGCCGGGGCGGGCCGATGCGTGCCAGGGCCTCCCGGGCCGGGGCCTGCACGACGCGCGTCTCCCGCCGGCCGTCCGTGCGCGGGGCGGGCGGCTGGGACGGCGCCGCCGACGGGCCGGGAGCGGCGGGACGCGGCACCGTCGTACAGCCCGCGAGGGCCGAGACCGCCACGGTCACGAGGAGTGTTGCTGTGGTCGTCGTTCGATGCACCCGCGCCACTCTGCTGGCTCCCGGTCCGGGCAGCGCGGCGGACGGGCGCGGAATGCCCCGCACGGGTGATCTCCGGCCCCGTACGAGGGGCCTGACGGGGCCGGGGCTGACGTCACTCGCCGGTGGCGCCGTCGATGCGCTCGCGGATCAGGTCGGCGTGGCCGTTGTGCCGGGCGTACTCCTCGATCATGTGGGTGTAGATCCAGCGCAGGTTGTAGCGCTCGCCGGTGTGCCGGTGCCGGCCCTTCGAGATGTCGTCCAGGCCGAAGCGGGCCGCGATGCTCCGGGCGGCCTCGATCTCGGCCTGCCAGGTGGTGTGCGCCTCCTGCCAGGTGTCCTTCCCGGTGAGGTGGAACTCGCCGTCCAGGTCCTCCTCACCGTAGAAGAGCGGCGGTGCGTCCTCGCCCGCGAGCACCCGGCGGAACCAGCTGCGTTCCACGTCCGCCATGTGCCGGACGAGCCCCATCAGGGACAGGTCGGAGGGCTCCGCGGAGGCGGTCCTGAGCTGCTCGTCGCTCAGCCCCTCGCACTTCCACGCCAAGGTCTGCCGGTGGAACTCCAGCCACCCCTCCAGCATGGTGCGTTCGTCGGCGGTCGGGTCGGGCCTACGGCGTTCGATCGTCATACCGTCATCCTTTCCCCGTGATCCCGGCGGCACCAGGAGTTTTTCCCCGGCCGCGCATCCCCTCCAGCAGCTCCCGCAGACTCGCCCGGATGTCCTCCAGGCCCGGCGTCCGTGTGCTGAACCCCCCGGCCACGCAGGAGAACATCAGCCCGTCCGCCCAGGCCACCAGGGACAGCACGTGCCGGTCGGGGGCGGTGGAGCCCATCGCGGTGACCAGCCCGGCCAACTGCTCGCGGAAGCGGGCGCCCGCCGCGTCGAAGTAGGCCCGCAGCTCCGGGCGGCGCGTCGCCTCCAGGGCCAACTCGTAGCGGGCCAGCGTCAGGTCCCGGTGGCGGGTCAGGGCCCGGTGCGTCGCCAGGGCCAGCGCGTCCACGAGGGGCCCGAGCCCGGCCCGCGGGTCCGGCATCTCGTGCAGCGCGAGAACCCGCGCCTCCCGGTCGGCCAGCCGCCGCACCGCCAGCTCCAGCAGTGCCTGCCGGGTCCGCGCCAGGTTGGAGGTGGAGCCCTGCGGCAGCCCCGCCGCCTCGTCCACCGCCCGGTGGGTGAGCCCGCGCATCCCGCGCTCGGCGAGCAGGGCTAGGGCGGTGTCGGCGACGAGGTCGGCGCGGGAGGCGCCTGAGGTGCGTACGGACATGGCGTCCAACCTATCCTCCGGACTACAGCTGTAGTAGGGTCGAGAAGCACTACAGGCGTAGTCGACATGGAGGGGGAGTCATGGCACAGTCCAGGCGGGTGGTCGTGGTCGGCGGCGGGATCGGAGGCCTGACCGCGGCGGTCGCCCTGCACCAGCGCGGCTGCCAGGTCACCGTGCTGGAACGGGCCCGCTCACTGGAGCCGGTCGGCGCCGGTATCGCCCTCGCGCCCAACTCCCTGCGGGCGCTGGACGTCATCGGCCTCGGCGACGAGATCCGGCAGCTCGCCGCCTGGCAGGGCGACGGCGGACTGCGCACCCCGGGCGGACGCTGGCTCTCCCGCTCCAACGCCGCCGCAGCCGCCGAACGCTTCGGCGGGCCCCTCGTCCTGCTCCACCGGGCCACGCTCATCCGCATCCTGGCCGACCGGCTCCCCGCGGGCACGGTCCGCACCGCCGCCGACGCGAGGCTCGACGACCCCGGCGACGCCCGCCGGCCCGCCCGCGTGACCACCCGCGACGACGCGTGGGAGGCCGACCTGGTGGTGGCCGCCGACGGCATCCACTCCGCCGTACGCCCGGTGCTGTTCCCGGACCACCCCGGAGCCGTCTACGCGGGCTTCACCACATGGCGGGTGGTGCTTCCGCTGCCCGGCGTCACGTTCGCGTCCCACGAGACGTGGGGGCAGGGCCGCATCTGGGGCACACACCCGCTCGGGGACGGCCGGGTCTACGCGTACGCCGCCGCCGTCGGGCCCGCCGGCGAGCGCGCGCCCGACGACGAACGGGCCGAGCTGCTGCGCCGCTTCGGGGACTGGCACGCACCGATCCCCGCCGTCCTGGCCGCCGCGCGCCCCGGCGACGTCCTGCGGCACGACGTCCACCACATCGCCACGCCCCTGCCCGCCTTCCACCACGGCAGGGTCGCCCTGCTCGGCGACGCCGCGCACGCCATGCCGCCGACCCTGGGGCAGGGCGGCAACCAGGCCGTCGAGGACGCGATCGTCCTCGCCCACCACTGCGACGACCTCCCCGCCTACACCGCCGCCCGGCTGCCCCGGACGACCGCCGTGGCCCGCCAGTCCGTGAAGGTCGCCCGGCTCAACCTCATGACCGGCCGGGCGGGAACCGTCGTACGCGACGCCGTGCTCGCCGCCCTGTCGAAGGCCGGGCCCGCGCTGTTCCTGCGGAGCTTCGACGGGATCGCCGACTGGCGGCCGCCGCAGCCGCCGTATGCTTCCCGGCACACCCCGGCAGGCAAATCCGTAGAGGAGAAAACCCCGTGAAGGTCGGCTGCATCGGACTCGGCGACATCGCGCGGAAGGCCTACCTCCCGGTCCTCGCCTTCCAGCCCGGGGTGGAACTGCACCTGCACACCCGCACCCCGGCCACACTCACCCAGGTCGCCGACAGCCTGCACCTGGCGGACGACCGGCGGCACACCACGCTGGACGCCCTGCTCGCGCAGGACCTCGACGCGGCCTTCGTGCACGCGCCGACGACCGCGCACCCGCAGATCGTGACCCGGCTGCTTCAGGCGGGCGTGCCGACGTACGTCGACAAGCCGCTCGCCTACGCACTCGCCGACTCCGAGCGGCTGGTGGAGCTCGCCGAGCAGCGGGGCGTGAGCCTCGCCGTCGGCTTCAACCGGCGCCACGCCCCCGGGTACGTCCAGTGCGCCGACCATCCGCGCGAGCTGATCCTGATGCAGAAGAACCGGATCGGGCTGCCGGAGGAGCCCCGCACGATGATCCTCGACGACTTCATCCACGTCGTCGACACGCTGCGCTTCCTGGTGCCCGGGCCGATCGACGACGTCACCGTGCGGGCCCGGACCGAGGGCGGCCTGCTGCATCACGTGGTGCTCCAGCTCGCCGGGGCGGACTTCACCGCGCTCGGGGTGATGAACCGGCTCAGCGGCTCCGCCGAGGAGATCCTCGAGGTGTCCGGGCAGGACACCAAGCGGCAGGTGGTCAACCTCGCCGAGGTGATCGACCACAAGGGGCAGCCGACCGTGCGGCGGCGCGGGGACTGGGTGCCGGTGGCCCGGCAGCGCGGCATCGAGCAGGCGGTCCTGGCCTTCCTGGACGCGGTGCGGGCGGGCAGGGTGCTCAGCGCCCGGGACGCGCTGGCGACCCATGAGCTGTGCGAGCGGGTGGTACGAGCGGTTCAGGAGCGGGCCGCTTGAGCCGCAGTGTCCGTACGGCCTCGGCGACGGCCCAGGCGGCGAGGACCAGCAGCGCCGCGTGCGGCGTCCAGTCGCCGAAGCGGACGTACGGCGTGGTGCCGTGCGCGAGCGGGACCTCGAACACGTGCGTGGTGCTCGCGTCGGTGCCGAGCCACGGGCCGATCCGCTGCCCGCCGGGCCCGTAGACCGCCGAGACGCCGGTCAGGGTCGCGTGCACCATCGGGCGGCCGGTCTCGGCGGCGCGCAGCGCGGCGAGCGAGGCGTGCTGCTCAGGCGCCCAGCTCTGCTGGAACGACGACGTCGACGACTGGCCGACCAGGACGTCGGCCCCGTCCCTGGTCAGGTGACGGGTCATGTCCGGGAAGGCCGTCTCGAAGCACACCATGGGGCCGATGCGCAGCCCGTTCCCCACGTCCATCACCTTCTGTGCGGAGCCGCGCCTGCGGTCCTCGGCCGCCGCCTCGCCGACCGAGGTCGCCCAGCCGAGCAGGGAACGGGCCGGGATGTACTCGCCGAACGGCACCAGCCGCATCTTGTCGTAGCGGTCGCCCGTCAGGCCGTCGGGGCCGACCAGGATCGAACTCTTGTAGATGCCGGGCTTGTCCGAGCGCCGGGCGTCGACGTTGACCAGGACGTCGGCGCCCGTCCCGCGCGCCAGCGCCGCGAGCCGCTTCGCCAGGTCGGGCCGGGCGGTGAGGTCGAAGCCGACACTGCTCTCGCCCCAGACGATCAGGTCCACGTCCTGCCCGGCGAGCCGCCGGGTGAGCTGTTCCTCGCGGGCGAAGCGGCGGCCGCCGCTGTCCTCTCCCTCGATCACGCCGGGTTGCACGACGGCGATCCGGACCCGTCCGTCGGTCTCCGGGCGCGGTGACCACACCCATGCCGCCGACGTCAGGGCGGCGGTGGCGAGCAGCCCGGCCACGGCGGGGACACGGGCCCGCGGAAGGGCCACGAGCACGGCGAGTACGGCATTGACGGCCACCACCAGGAAGCTGATCAGCCACACCCCGCCCACCGAGGCCAGCCGCAGCGCCGGGCCGACCTGCCACTGGCTCGCGCCGAGCACGCCCCACGGGCCGCCGAGGCCCTGCCAGGAGCGCACCAGCTCCACCGCCAGCCAGCCCGACGGCAACACCACCAGCGCGGCCGCGACCCGGCCCCGGGAGGGCAGGCCGCCCAGCAGCCGGCGCACCAGCCAGCCCCACGGCGCCCACAGCGCACCCAGCAGCGCGGCGATGACGAACGTGAACACGTGCAGGTTCGGCAGCAGCCAGTGGTGCATCGCCAGCATGAAGCCGGCCCCGCCCCACCAGCCGTCGTACGCCGCCCGTTTGCCGGTCGGCGCGGCGCGGATCAGCAGGATCCAGGGGACCAGGGCGGCGTAGGCCCACCACCACAGGGACGGGGCGGGAAAGGCCAGGACGGGCAGGGCGCCCGCGACCGCGGCGACGGCCGAGCGCCGCCGCGGGGAGGTGAGCCAGTGGCCGAGCGTCTTCATAGGCGGCTCCCTACCCCGTGGTGCCTCCAGTGTGCGTCCCCACGGCGATCCGGAACAGAACGCCTCGGTTCCGTGCGGACAGGCGGGGGCGAACCGGATGTACCGGCACAGTTGATCACACCTGCCGCCGTGGTCCCGGCAACCCCGGCGATATTCGCTGGCCGTGGCCGTCCGCCGGGCCGAGTCTGGGGTCATGAACGAACAGGACGAACCCCGGTTCCGGATCCGGGCCCGCCACACCGACACCACGCTCACCGTCTACCAGGCCTACCGCCCGGAGATCGGCCTCGCCGCGGCCCGTACCGGCCGCTTCCCGTCGGCCTGGAAGCGCGACCGCATGACGTGGATCAAACCGTCGTTCCTGTGGATGATGTACCGCAGCGGCTGGGGCCGGAAGGAAGGCCAGGAGACGGTGCTGGCGATCGAGATCAGCCACGAGGGATTCCGGTGGGCGCTGCGCCACGCGTGTCTGTCCCACCACGTCCCCGCCCTGCACGGCGACCGGGCCTCCTGGCAGCGGCAGGTGCGGCAGGCCCCGGTGCGGGTGCAGTGGGACCCGGAGCGGGATCTGCGCCTGGAGCCGCTGCCGTACCGCTCGCTGCAGATGGGCCTCGCGGGGGAGGCGGCGGCCCGCTACGCGGACGAGTGGATCGTCGGCGTCGAGGACGTCACGCCTCTGGCCACGCAGGTCCACGCGCATGTGCGGGCGGGCGAACTCGACCGTGCGGCAGCGCTGTTGCCCGAGGAACGGCCCTATCCCCTCGACGACGAGGCACTCGCGCATCTGCGGGCCCCTGCGGGAGGCGCCGGGTGAAACGGCTCGTCACGGTGGTCACGGGCGGCAGCCGGGGCATCGGCGCCGCCACCTGTCTGCGCCTGGCCGCGGACGGACACGACGTGGTGGTGAACTACGTCCGCGACGCGCCGGCCGCTCAGGCGGTGGCCGACGGGGTGCGCAAGGCCGGGGCGCGCGCTGTGACCGTACGGGGTGACACCTCGGTCGAGGCGGACGTCGAGCGGCTCTTCGAGACGGCCGAGCGGGAACTGGGGCCGGTGACGGGGCTGGTGAACAACGCGGCGGTGACCGGGCCGCTGGGCCGGCTCGCCGACACCGCCCCCGCGACCCTGCGCCGGGTGATCGACGTCAATCTCCTCGGCACGCTGCTGTGTGCGCGCCGGGCGGCGCAGCTGATGGCCGCGCGGGGCAGCGGAGTGATCGTGAACGTGTCGTCGGCCGCGGCGACGCTCGGCAGCCCGGGCGAGTACGTGCACTACGCGGCGACCAAGGCCGCCGTGGACGCCCTCACCCTGGGCCTGGCCAAGGAGCTCGGCCCGGACGGCGTCCGCGTCAACGCGGTCGCGCCCGGTCTGATCGATACGGAGATGCACGCGACGATGGGGGATCCCGACCGGGCCCGGCGGGGGGCCGGTACGGTCCCGTTGCGCCGGCCGGGACAGGCCGAGGAGATCGCCGCTGCCATCGCGTGGCTGATGTCACCGGAGGCCTCGTACACGACGGGGGCGGTGCTGCGGGTGTCGGGCGGCCGCTGAGGTACGTGGGGGCGGCTGGAGTTCTTGGCGGCGGGGGTGGGGGCCGGTCATTGCCGGGGGTGTGGCTGCCCGGGCGGGCTGCCCGGGGAGTGCCGGGTTCAGTTGGCTGTCGTGGGTGCGCCGCGGGTTCAGGCGAGGGGCCGTGAGGGCTGGGGGCAGGCCGGCTGCCGCGGGCGTTGCCGGGCTCTGCCGGGTGCGCCCCGCGTGCAGACGGGCTGCCCTGTGGGTCGGAGCCCCGGCCGGATGCCGTGACGGCGGGGCTCAGGGTCGGCTGCCGTAAGGCGGAGTCTAGGTCGGGCTCTTTAGGCCGCTTCCACGACCTCGCTGCGGATCGCGGCCGCCCACTCGACCACCAGCAGCTCGTACTCCTCGCGCTCCTGGGCCGACAGGGACCCGCCCGCGCGCCGCCACAGGGCGCGGATCTGCTCGTTCACCTCGGCTGAAGACCGCACGGAACCAGGGGTCACGGAATCGGGGGACATGCGAACAAGCCTACGGGCAAGCGCTGACCGTGCGCTACCGGACAGCTACACGACCGGTATGGGTTTGGTCACGGCCCGCCGGTCAGCCCGCCGACTCCGCCGCGTGCGGGCTGAGGACGCCCATGAAGACGAGGGCGATGATCACGATGCCGAGGGCGATGCGGTACCAGACGAACGGCATGAAGCTCTTGGTGGAGATGAACTTCATGAACCACGCGATCACGGCGTATCCGGTGCCGAACGCGATGACCGTCGCGAAGATCGTCGGGCCCCAGGACACGTGGTCGCTCTCCATCGCGTCCTTCAGCTCGAACAGGCCGGAGGCCAGCACCGCGGGGATGGCGAGCAGGAAGGAGTAGCGGGCCGCGGCCTCCCGGCGGTAGCCCATGAACAGGCCGCCGCTGATGGTCGCGCCCGAGCGGGAGACGCCCGGGATGAGGGCCATCGCCTGGCAGACGCCGTAGATCAGGCCGTCCCGGACGCCCAGGTCCTCCAGGCCCTTGCGCTGCTTGGGCGCGCGGTGCCGGCCGCCGCTCTCGTCGCGGGCCGCGAGCCGGTCGGCGATGCCGAGGACGATGCCCATGCCGATCAGCATGGTGGCGGTGATGCGCAGGTCGCGGAACGGCCCCTCGATCTGGTCCTTCAGCGTCACGCCGAGGACACCGATCGGGATGGAGCCGACGATGACCAGCCAGCCCATCCGGGCGTCGGGGTCCTTGCGCATCGCCTTGTTCGCCAGCGAGCGCGTCCACGCCGAGATGATCCGCCCGATGTCCTTGCGGAAGTAGATCAGCACGGCGGCCTCCGTACCGATCTGGGTGATCGCCGTGAAGGCGGCGCCCGGGTCCTTCCAGCCCGAGAAGGCGGCCGTCAGCCTCAGGTGCGCGCTGGAGGAGACGGGGAGGAACTCGGTCAGTCCCTGGACGAGTCCGAGGATGAGGGATTCAAACCAAGACATGTGAGGTAACCGAGTCCAAGTGCCGATCGGGGGACGGGCGATGGGCGCACCGTGCCGCCAACTGCGGTGATCTGGGGATCAGGTGTGCCGAGGGGGAAGCGTAGCGCCCCGCGGTGACGGCTCTGACACAGGGGCCGGGAAGTGCGGCTCCGCAGCGGCTTCAGGCCGCCGTCGGACCCGCCACCGTCCAGCCCGGGGCCTGCGGGTGCGCCCTGAGGTCCTCGTGGCGCACCGTCTCGCCGCAGGCCTGGCAGGTGACGACCGGGACGAGGTCGTTGCCGCAGGAGTGCTCGATCACCATCGGCCGGTCGCCGTCCGTGCGCAGATGCCGGTCCCCCCACGCCATGAGGGTCATCAGGACCGGCTCCAGCTCCAGCCCCGCCCGCGTCGGCAGGTACTCGAAGCGCTGCGGCCGCTCGCTGTAGGGCCGCTTGGTCAGGATCCCCGCGTCCACGAGCCGCCGCAGTCGCGTGGCCAGGATGTCGCGGGGCGCGCCGATGTTGCGCACCAGCTGGTCGAAGCGGCCGTTGCCGAGGCACACCTCGCGCAGCACGAGCAGGGAGTACTTCTCGCCCACCAGGGCCAGCGTGTCGGCGATGGAGCAGGGGCGCGGGTCTTTGGAGGCGGCCATGCGGCCAGTGTAGGAGAGGGTTGGATTTTCCAACCCTCGGGGTTATGGTGGGTCCAGATTTCCTACTCACCGGTAATCGCCCTGGCGGACCGGTCCTCGCCCCCGGCGGCCAAGGAGGCCCGCATGCGTGACGCAGTCATCGTCGAAGCCGTACGCACCCCCATCGGCAAGGGCAAGCCGAACGGCTCGCTCGCGCACATCCACCCCGTGGAGCTGCTCGCCCACACCCTGCGCACCCTGGTCGAGCGCTCCGGCGTCGACCCGGCCCTGGTCGACGACGTCATCGGCGGCACCGTCGACCAGGTCGGCGAGCAGGCCATGAACACCACCCGGTACGCCGTCCTCTCGGCGGGCTTCCCCGAGTCGGTGCCCGCGACGACGGTGGACCGCCAGTGCGGGTCCTCCCAGCAGGCCGTGCACTTCGCCGCCCAGGGCGTCATCTCGGGCGCGTACGACCTCGTCGTCGCCTGCGGCGTGGAGTCGATGAGCCGGGTGCCGATGTGGTCCAACGTGCCGGAGGGCAAGGACCCCTTCGGCCCCGGCGTCGCCGCGCGCTACCCGGAGGGCCTGGTTCCGCAGGGCATCAGCGCCGAGCTCATCGCCGCGAAGTACTCGCTCACGCGCGAGCGGATGGACGCCTTCGCGGTGTCCTCGCACCACAAGGCCGCCGCGGCCTGGCAGGCCGGGCTGTTCGACGCGGAGGTCGCGCCGCTGGACGGCGTCGCGCGCGACGAGTGCGTACGGCCGGGCAGCACGCCCGAGATCCTGGCCGGCCTCAAGCCCGCCTACTACGACCCGGGCTTCGCCGAGCGGTTCCCGCAGATCGAGTGGAACGTCACCGCCGGCAACGCCAGCCCGATCAACGACGGTGCCTCCGCCGTGCTCATCACCTCGACCGAGACCGCGCAGCGCCTCGGGCTGCGGCCGCTGGCCCGGCTGCACAGCTTCGCCGTCACGGGCTCCGACCCCCTGCTCATGCTGACGGGTGTCATCCCGGCCACCGACAAGGTGCTGCGCAGGGCGGGCCTGACCCTGGACGACATCGACCTGTTCGAGGTCAACGAGGCGTTCGCGGCGGTCGTCCTGGCCTGGCAGCAGGAGACCGGCGCGGATCTCGCCAAGGTCAACGTGCACGGCGGCGCGATCGCCATCGGCCACCCGCTCGGGGCGAGCGGCACCCGGCTGACGACCACGCTCGTCCACGCGATGCGCGAGCGGGGCGCCCGCTATGCCCTCCAGACGATGTGCGAGGCGGGCGGCCTCGCCAACGCCACGATCCTGGAAGCGCTCTGATCTATCGAGGATGGGTGGCGGTCCGGCCGGTGGCCGGCTCACCGACGGGGTCTGGTCGGCCGGGCGCCCGGCGGGGATGGCCGTCCGGCCGATGCCTACCGGCCGTCTCACCCGTGCGTGGCCGAGCGGACGGGGCGTCGGGTGTCCGGACCGGCGGGCTAGGGCGGGTGATCGGCCCGGGTCGTGTGGCCGGTGCGCCGGTCTTCTGGCCATCGCGCGGTGGCCGGCTCACCGACGCGGTCTGGTCGGCCGGGCGGCCAGCGGGGATGGCCGTCCGGCCGGTGCCTACCGGCCGTCTCACCCGTGCGTGGCTGGGCGGACGGGGCGTCGGGTGTCCGGACCGGCGGGCTTGGGCGGGTGACCGGCCCGGTCGTGTGGCCGGTGCGCCGGCCTTCTGGCCATCGCGCGGTGGCCGGCTCGCCGACGGGGTCTGGTCGGCCGGGCGCCCGACGGGGGATGGGCTGTCCGGTCGACGCGCACCGGCCGTCTCACCCGTGCGTGGTCGGGTGGACGGGGGCGTCGGGTGTTGGCCGCCCGGCCCGTGGGACCGGCCCTGGTCGTCTGGCCGAGGTGTAGGGCCGTCCTGGTCAGCGTGACGGGGGCCCGGCCGATGCAGGGTCCCCCCGGCGACGTACCAACCGTCTGACGACGAGACCCGACTGGCCGTCTCACCGACACCCGGCCCGGCACCCCCGGGCCGCCCTCGGGCCCGGGCCCTCACGCCTCCGCGTGACCGCCCCTCAGCGGGCGCGCAGCTGGTGGCGTTTGCGCCAGGCCAGCACCACGCCGGCCAGTGCGGGCAGGGCGATGCAGGCCAGGGCGACGAGGAAGGCCGGAGAGGTCGGCGCCGAGGCGCGGGCGCCGGCGACGACGTAGGCGGCGGTGTTGGGGACCGACCCGAGGGCCGTCGCCAGCAGGAACGGCAGCAGGCCCATGCGGGAGACGGCCGCGCAGTAGTTCGCGGCCCAGAACGGCACACCCGGGAACAGCCGCACCGCCAGCATCGAGCGGAAGCCGTGCCGGCTGAGCTGACTGTCCGCCGCCTTCAGCCAGCGGCCCCGCAGCAGCGGGCGCAGAGCCTCCTGCCCCAGCGCCCGCCCGAGGCAGAACGCGATGCCCGCGCCGAGCACCGTGCCCGCCAGCGCCGCGCCGACACCGACCTGGGAACCGAACAGCGCGCCCGCCGCGAGGTTCAGCAACGGCCGCGGTACGAACGCCACGGTGCACACCCCGTACGCCCCCGCGAACACCAGCGCCGCCGCGGCACCGCCGAGCTGCGGCGGCCAGCCGTCCGTCAGCAGTCTCTGCGGCTCGAACAGCAGCATCGTGGCAGCGGCGGCGAGCAGCAGCGAGACGAGCAGGGACAGCCGCGACCACGGCGACAGCAGGACTCTGGTGCACCGGGCGGTCAGCCCGGCGGGTGCCGTGACGACGGCCACGTCGGGGGGAGCGGCCGGGGGAGCGGCCGTGGCGGTGCCGCCAGAGCGGGTGGTGGCATCGAGCATCCGGTGACACTAACCGACAAATGTGGGTGATCGCCGTATCGTTCGTCTCATGAGCGTCACAGACGGGGAGACGGGGGGCGCGCCGCCCAGCCCGCTGGCCGACACCGTACTGGAGCGGCTCACCGCCGCGTACGCCGCCGCGGCCGACCCCGAGCGGGCCGTGTCCATGCGGGCGTACATGAGGGACGTGGCCCCGTTCCTGGGGCTGACCACGCCGAACCGCCGCGCCCTGTCCCGTACCGTCCTGGCGGGCACGCCCCGCCCCGACGAGGCGGACTGCGCGGCGATCGCCCTGCGCTGCTGGGAGCTGCCGCACCGCGAGTACCACTACTTCGCCGTGGACTACCTGCGCCGCCATGTGAGGCACCTCTCGTCCGGCTTCCTGCCCGTGGCCCGGCACCTGATCAGTACCGTCCCCTGGTGGGACACCGTCGATCTGCTCGCCGCGCACGTCGTGGGCGCCCTGGTCGCGGCCGACCCGGAACTGGCCGGGGACATGGACGCCTGGATCGGCGAAGACGACCTGTGGCTGGTCCGCGCGGCCCTGCTCCACCAGCTGCGCTACAAGGAACACACCGACAGCGGACGCCTCTTCGCCTACTGCCTCCGCCAGGCCGGACACGAGGACTTCTTCGTCCGCAAGGCCATCGGATGGTGCCTGCGCGAGTACGCCAAGACGGACCAGGCGGCCGTACGGGGCTTCCTGGCGCGGGAGGGCGACCGGTTCGCGCCGCTGACGGTGCGGGAGGCGCTGAAGAACGTGGCGAGCGCCGGGAGCTGAACTCGCCTCCCGCTGAGACCCGTTCTAGAGATGCGGCCTGGGAAAACCATTCGACGTCGGGCAAAGCGTCCGTAAGGATCGACGTCATGGTCCGGCTCGCCTTCGTTCTCGCAGCATCCGCCGTCGCGGATGCTCCGAAGGCTGCCGTCGTCGTGCTCCTGGCCGTCGCCGACGGCGCCCGAAGCTGACCCTCCCCGGATCGCCCGGCGGACCCCGCAGGGGGAGGGTCGGCGGTTCCTCGGGGTCCCACCTTCCTACGAGGCTTCGAGGTACAGCCATGTCCAAGACGGCGTACGTCCGCACCAAACCGCATCTCAACATCGGCACCATGGGCCATGTCGACCACGGCAAGACCACCCTGACCGCCGCCATCACCAAGGTCCTCGCCGAGCGCGGCACGGGCACCTTCGTGCCGTTCGACCGCATCGACCGGGCGCCCGAGGAGGCGGCGCGCGGCATCACCATCAACCTCGCCCACGTCGAGTACGAGACCGACACCCGGCACTACGCGCACGTCGACATGCCGGGCCACGCCGACTACGTGAAGAACATGGTCACCGGCGCCGCGCAGCTCGACGGGGCGATCCTCGTCGTCTCCGCGCTGGACGGGATCATGCCGCAGACCGCGGAGCACGTGCTGCTCGCCCGGCAGGTCGGCGTGAACCACATCGTGGTCGCCCTGAACAAGGCCGACGCGGGCGACGACGAGCTCACCGACCTGGTGGAACTGGAGGTCCGCGACCTGCTCTCCGCGCACGGCTACGGCGGTGACTCCGTGCCGGTGGTACGGGTCTCCGGGCTGAGGGCGCTGGAGGGCGACCCCCGCTGGACGGCGTCCGTCGAGGCGCTGCTCGACGCCGTGGACACCTATGTGCCGATGCCCGAGCGGTATCTGGACGCGCCGTTCCTGCTGCCGGTGGAGAACGTCCTGACGATCACCGGCCGGGGCACGGTGGTCACGGGGGCGGTCGAGCGCGGCACGGTACGGGTCGGCGACCGGGTCGAGGTGCTCGGCGCGGACGTGGAGACCGTGGTGACCGGGCTGGAGACCTTCGGCAAGCCGATGGAGGAGGCGCAGGCCGGGGACAACGTGGCGCTGCTGCTGCGGGGTGTCGCGCGGGGCGCCGTGCGGCGCGGGCAGGTGGTGGCCGCGCCGGGCAGTGTGGTGCCGCGCCGGCGGTTCACCGCGCGGGTGTACGTGCTGTCGGCGCGGGAGGGCGGCCGTACGACGCCGGTGGCGACCGGGTACCGGCCGCAGTTCTACATCCGTACGGCGGACGTGGTGGGGGCGGTGGACCTCGGTGCCGTGGGGGTGGCGCGGCCCGGGGAGACCGTGGTCATGACCGTGGAGCTGGGGCGTGCGGTGCCTGTTGAGCCGGGGCTCGGGTTCGCCGTCCGGGAGGGCGGGCGGACCGTGGGGGCGGGGACCGTGACAGCCGTCTCGTGAGCCGGTGCGGGGGGATCGCGCGTTCGCTGTGGCCGAGCGCGCGGTTCCCGCGCCCCTCGACGGCGTCGCCCACCGGCACAATGGAGCAGTGAGCGAGTCCCTCCCCGTGTCCCGCGCCGTCGACCACGGCACCGCGAAGCTGATGCCCGACGTCGACCGGGAACGGGCGTGGCTGCTGACGGTCGACGGGGCGCCGCAGTCGTACGTCGACCTGGACGAGCCGGCGCACCTGGAGTTCGAGTACGCGCGGCGGCTCGGGCACGTGCTGGACACGGTCGCCGAGCCGGGGCGCGCGCTGGACGTGCTGCACCTGGGCGGGGGCGCGCTGACGCTGCCCCGGTATGTGGCCGCGACCCGGCCCGGCTCCCGGCAGGACGTCGTCGAGGCCGACCGCGCCCTGCTGGAGCTGGTGGCCGAGCATCTGCCGTTGCCGCCGGGCTCCGGTATCGCGCTGCACGTGGCGGACGCCCGGGCCTGGCTGGAAGCCGCGCCCGCCGGATCCGCGGACGTGCTGGTCGCCGACGTCTTCGGCGGCTCACGGGTGCCGGCGCACCTGACCTCCCTCGCCTACGCCCGGGAGGCGGGGCGCGTACTGCGGGACGGCGGGGTGTACGTGGCCAATCTGCCCGATGCCGCGCCGTTCGCCTTCCTGCGCTCCCAACTCGCCACTTTCCAGGCGGTCTTCGAGGAACTCGCGCTGATCGCCGAGCCGGGTGTGCTGCGCGGGCGGCGGTTCGGCAACGCGGTGCTCGTCGCCGCGCACCGGCCGATCGAGGTGGCCGCGCTGGCCCGGCGCACCGCCGCCGACGTCTTCCCGGCCCGGGTCGAGCACGGCCGCGCCCTGCGGGACTTCACCGGCGGCGCCCGGCCGGTCCGGGACGAGGACGCCGTACCGTCACCCGAGCCCCCCGACGGGGCGTTCGGCATCGGCTGAGCCGGCCCGGCCGTCGCCTCGCGGCACGGAGTGGTGGGCGACGTACGTGGTGCGGCGCCGCAGGGTGCGTACGTCCGGTACGCACAGCACCGCCGCCGTGACCAGGACCACCAGGCCCGCGCAGCCCCACAGCGCGGCCGGCCGCCCGAAGGCCGACTCCGCGGGGCCCGCCAGCGCCGTGGCCAGCGGTACGAGGGCGACCGAGCCGAACCAGTCGTACGCCGAGACCCGGGACAGCTTCTCCTCCGGGATCTCCTGGTGCAGCGCGGTCATCCAGGAGACGCCGAACACCTCCAGGGTCACGCCCGTCACGAACATCACCGCGCACAGGGCACCGGCCGGCACCGGCACCGCGAGGGCGGCCGAGGGCAGGGCCAGCGGGAACACGCACAAGGTGCCCGCCAGGAGCAGGCGGCGCGGTTTCCAGCGGGTCATCAGCAGTGCCCCGACGACCGTGCCCGCGCCGAAGAAGCCCAGGGCCAGCCCCCAGGGGGCCGCGCCGCCCAGGTGGTCGCGGGCGACGAGCGGGCCGTAGACCGCGTCGGCGGCGCCGACGACCGCGTTGGCGACGGAGAACTGCACGACGATGCCCCACAGCCAGGGCCGGCCCGCGAACTCCCGCCAGCCGTCCCGCAGATCGGCGAGCATGCCGCCGCCGGGCGCGCGCGGCGGGAGCCGGCCGACGTCGAGGAAGGCGCGCAGCGCCCCGGCCACGGCGAACGCCGCCGCGTCCGCCGCCAGGACCCATCCCGGCCCGATCGCGGCGACCAGGGCACCGCCGAGCGCGGCACCGCCCAGGGCCGCGCCCTGCATCGCCATCCGGAACACCGCGAAGGCGCGGCCCGCCTGCTCGCCCTGGACCGAGGAGAGCAGCATGCCCTCGGCGGCCGGGCTGAAGAACGCCTGCCCGGTGCCGCCCAGCGCGGTCAGCAGCATCATCTGCCACAGCCGCGGCTCACCGGCGAGGACCAGCACGGCGAACGCCGCCTGCGACAGGCAGTTCAGGGCGTTGGCCGCGACCATCACCCGGTGCCGCGGCAGCCGGTCCGCGACGGCGCCGCCGATCAGCAGGAAGAGCACCAGCGGCAGGGTCCGCGCGGCGGCCACGAGGCCCACGTCGCCGCCGTCACCTCCCGCCTCGAGGACCGCGAACGCCGCCGCGATCAGGGCACCCTGGCTGCCCAGGCTGGTGACGAACGCGGCGGCGGTCAGCAGTGTGTAGGTGCGGCCCGCCCAGGCGGGGCGGCGGCGGAAGAGGAGACGGGTCGACGGCACGTGGTGACTATCGCCGTGGCGGGGCCGGTCTGCCAAATGGAGTGCCGGCCCCGTCAGCGCGGCATCACGACTCGGTGGGCGGTTCCTCGGTGAGGCGTACGGTGCTCAGGATCTTCTGGACGGTCTTCTCGGGCAGCTCGTCCTTGACGCCCTTGGCGCCGTAGAGGTTCCAGGTCACGAAGTCGCCGGCGCCGTTCTTGAACGCGAAGGTGATCGCCTTGCCGTCGCTCGCGCACTTGCCCTTCTGGGGCGTGTTCTCCGAGTAGGCCGTGGCGACGCTGCCCTTGATGCCCGACGCGGTCGTGTACGGCTTCGGCTTGGTGAACTTCACGCTCTTCTTGTCCGGCTGGGTGTACCCGCCGAAGATCCACCACGGCACGCGCGTCTCGGCCGCCTCGTCGGTGTTCTTAGCGCCGTTCTCCCCGCGCGTTCCGGCGGTCGCGAGGGCGGTGTCCTCCTCGCGGCCGTCCTTGTCGTCGTCGCTGGTGCACCACTTGGACTTGAAGTACGCGGGGGCGGTGACGGAGGTGCGGTCCGTCTTGCCGTCCTTGTCCTCCCACTCGAAGCCCACGCTGGTGCCGGTGCTCTCGATCTCCCAGTCGGCGGGCACGTCGAACATGGTGCCGAAGCGCGGGTTGACGACGACCTTCCAGCCCGGCACGGTCGCCTTCAACTCCCCGCCGGCGCGCGGGTTGTCGCCGGAGCCGGACGAATCGGGGTCGGCGGACGTGCTCGCGCCGGTGCTCGCGCTCGCGGACGGCTTGCCGCCCTTGCCGCCGTCCGCGGTGTCGTCCTTGTCGCCGCCCAGCACCAGGAAACCGGTGACCCCGGCGGCCACGACCACCGCGGCCGCCGCCACGATCGCGACCAGCTTCGTCCGGTTCCCGCCGCCTCCGCCGTGCGGCGGCTGCGGTGCGCCCACCGGGGCGGGGGTGCCCCACTGCGGCTGCTGCGCGTACGGGTTGGGCTGCTGGTAGCCGGGCTGCTGATACGGATTCGGCTGCTGGTACCCCGGCTGCTGGTACGGGTTGTTCTGCGGGTTCTGCTCGCCCCCGGGCGGCTGCTGTCCTGGCCACATGAGCAGCAACCCTAGCCGCGCCCGGGACACGATGCGGTCACCGCCCTTTGACGGACCGGTCGCAAGTCGGACCGATGCCGCGGGCCGGGCGGCCGGTCCGCGGCGCCACTCTTCTCAGCCGAGGCTACTCGTGGGTAACATGCGGGCATGAGCGCAGACCAGATGTCCGTCGGCGAGATGCTCGCCGCCACGGTGCCCATGGCCCGGACCCTGAACCTCGAGTTCCTCGAGACCACGCCGCACAAGGCGGTGGTGGTCCTGCCGGACCAGAGCGCCTACCACAACCACGTGGGCGGGCCGCACGCCGGCGCGATGTTCACGCTGGGGGAGTCCGCGAGCGGGGCGATCGTGCTGGCCGCGTTCGGTGACCAGCTCTCGCGGGCCGTGCCGCTGGCGGTCCGCGCCGAGATCTCCTACAGGAAGCTGGCGATGGGCGCGGTCACGGCCACCGCGACCCTGGGCCGCCCGGCCGCCGAGGTCGTGGCGGAACTCGACGCGGGGAAGCGGCCCGAGTTCCCGGTGTCGGTCGCGATCCAGCGCGAGGACGGTGCCGTGTCCGGTGAGATGACCGTGGTGTGGACCTTGCGCCCGAACGGCTGAGCGCCGTCGCGCACCAGGGGCCCCGGTCGAGGTCCGTGACCCGGCCGGGCCCCGTGCCGTCCCCGGGCGGGCGCGGGAGGTCCCGGCCGTTCAGCCGCCGGTCCCCCGCAGGGCCCCGTTGATCTCGCGCAGGGCTCCGGTGAAGCGGGCGTAGTCCCCGGGCGGCACGGGCTGGACGAAGTACCGCTCGACGACACGGGTGTGGACGGACGCCGCCCGCAGGAACACGGCGCGGCCCTGGTCGGTCGGTTCGACCAGGATGCTGCGGCGGTCCACGGGGGAGGGGACCCGGCGGACCAGGCCGGCTTCCTCCATGCGGTCGATCAGCCGGGTGGTGCCGCTGCTGGTGAGGGTGAGGTCGTCGGCGAGGTGGCGCTGCGAGACCTCCTCGCCCGGCTGCCGGCAGAGCCGGATGAGCACCTCCAGCATCGTGTGGCTGATGCCGCACTCGCGGCGCAGCGCGGCGTCGATGCGCTGCTCCAGGCGTGTCGCGGCCTTGATCAGCAGTCCGAAGTCCTGCACCGGCGCGCCGGCGGCGGCGCGGGCGGCCTCGTTGACCTGCCTGGTCGTGGCATCCACCTGCTCGATCACTCCTGTCCTCTTCAGTGAGCCGTCCGTCGACTTTACTGCTTCTTCACCTACTGACGTCTCAATTGCTGAGCAGTCAATTGCTGAGTAGTCAACGAATTCGTACAGTGTGCGCCAGACGTCCTGCCGGAGAGGGAGAGAGCAGTGGACCTTCAGCACTGGCTCGGCAGAGCCACGCACGCGATACAGGAGTGGGCCGACGGCCACGGCCCCTACCAGCCGCACCCGTCGCTCCAGGTCGACGAGGACCGCCTCGCCGCCGCCTTCGAGGAGTTCACCGGGCGGCTGAAGGACAACTACCCCTTCTTCCACCCCCGGTACGCGGGACAGATGCTGAAGCCTCCGCACCCCGCCGCGGTGGTCGGCTACCTGACCGCCATGCTGATCAACCCTAACAACCACGCCCTGGACGGCGGTCCCGCCACCGCCCGGATGGAACGCGAGGCGGTGGCGCGGCTGGCCGGCATGTTCGGGTACGACACCCACCTCGGCCACCTCACCACCAGCGGCACGATCGCCAACCTCGAAGCCCTGTTCGTGGCCCGGGAACTCCACCCCGGCCAGGGCGTCGCCTACAGCGCCGACGCCCACTACACCCACGGCCGCATGTGCCACGTGCTCGGCGTGCAGGGCCATCCGGTACCCACCGACGACCGGGGCCGCCTCGACCTCGACGCCCTGGAGGACGTGCTGCGGACCGGCCGGGTGGGCACGGTCGTGCTGACCGCCGGCACCACCGGCCTGGGTGTCGTCGACCCGGTTCACCAGGCGCTGGCCCTCAAGGAGCGGCACGGCGTCCGGCTGCACGTGGACGCCGCCTACGGCGGCTTCTTCACCCTGCTCGCCGGGGCCGACGGTCCCGAGGGGATCGACCCGGAGCCGTGGCGGGCCATCGCGCGGTGCGACTCGGTCGTCGTCGACCCGCACAAGCACGGGCTCCAGCCCTACGGCTGCGGTGCCGTGCTCTTCCGCGACCCCGAGGTGGGCCGCTTCTATCTGCACGACTCGCCCTACACCTACTTCACCTCCGCCGACCTCCACCTCGGCGAGATCAGCCTGGAGTGCTCGCGCGCCGGAGCGTCGGCCGCCGCCCTGTGGCTCACCTTCCAGCTCCTCCCGCCCACCCCCGACGGCCTCGGCCGCGTCCTGGCGGCCGGCCGGCGGGCCGCGCTGCGGTGGGCGGACCTGATCGCCGCGTCCGACGTCCTGGAGCTGTACCAGCGGCCGGAGCTGGACATCGTCACCTGCTTCCCGGCCGTGGAGCCCGCCACCCTGAGTGCGGTGGACGCCGCGTCGGCACGCGTCCTGGCGGACGGCATGGCAAGCGCCGACCCGGTGTTCCTGAGCACCCTCAGGGCCGGCCGGGAGTCGTTCGCCGCGCGCCACCCGAAGATCACCGCGGACGCCGACGGTGCCCGCGTCCTGCGCAGCGTGCTGATGAAACCCGAGTCCGAGACTCACCTCGCTTGGCTGCACGCCCGGGTCGAAGAGTTCGCCCGGACCCGGTGAACACCCGGAAGACACGGGGGATTTCGAAAACGGGTGCGGATACCGCCGGTAACTTCTCTGAAAATGCAGCGTTTTGAACGCGCGGCTTTCGAACTTCTTGTTTTCCGTGAGTTGTTCGTGCGAAAGTGAGCGGCCCCGCAGCCGGGTCCCGCGCGTGACGCGGCACAGGCACGCACCGATCAGACACCTGCTTTCCGACGGACGTGCAGCTCGCCTGCCGTCCTGCGGCTGGAAGGACATGGGTTCCGTGCAGTCCCCCCACCCCCCGCGCCCGCCCTATCCGCCCCGTCCCGGAGTGTCCCGGGAGGAATCCGACCTCGATCTGCTCGCCAGGGCCGCCGAACCCGGTGAAGGTCCCCGCGCCCTGGCGCTGCTGCTGGCCAGGCACTGGCGGGCGACGTACGAGTACGCGGCGATCTGCCTGGCCTCCGCCGACGACGCGGCGGTCCTGGCGGCCACCACCGCGTTCCACCAGGTCCTGGACCAGCCGGCCGACGGTGCGCTGCGCCCACGGCTGCTGGCGGCCGTGCGGGACACCGTGCGCGAGTGGGCCGCCGACGACCGGGTTCTGGCCGTCCTGCCGGAACTGCGCAAACCGGTGGGAGCACGCGGACTGCGGGCCGCGCGGCCCGGCACACCCGAAAAGCGGCGCCTCGCCGAGCGCGCTTTCCTCGCCCTTCCCGGCGCCTCCCAATGCCTGTTGTGGCACACGTACGTGGAGGCCGAACCCCTATCCGTACCGGCCGGTCTGCTGGGCATCGACCCGGGTACGGCGTCGGACGCGCTGGAACAGGCACAAGAGCAATTCCGTTCGGCGTGTGTACGCGCCCACCGGGAACTCGCGCCCACCCGGGAATGCCGCTTCCACAACCGTCTCCTCGACGTCCCCATGCGCCGCGGCGCGGGCCTGCTGCCGGATGTGCAGCGGCATCTGATGGTCTGCCGGTTCTGCCGTCAGGCGGCCGAACAACTCAGCCACGCCGAGCGCGACCTGGGCGTACTGCTCGCCGACACCGTGCTCGGCTGGGGCGTGCGCCGCTACCTCGACTCACGGCCGGGGCGTGGCGACGGGGCACCCCCCTGCCCGGCCCACGGCGGCCGCCACCGCTACCGCCCGCGGAGCGGCGGCCGCTCCCGCGCACCGAAGCGGCCGGCCAAGGCCCTCGCCTTGGGCGTCGCGGTGGCCGCCGTCGCGCTGCTCGCCACGGTGCTCGCCGCCCGGGGCTGGTCCGAGGAGGGCGGCTCCGCGGATCCCGGCGCCACCTGGGGAGCGCCCAGCGGCCACTCCGTCCGCCCCGGCACCACCCCGTCCGCGCCGCCGCACACCGCGGGAGGCCCGTCGGCCGCCGCCGTGGGCCACACCGCCGAGATCGCCCGCGGCCGACTGCGCAGCCTCACCACCGGCCTCTGCCTCGACGTACCCGGCGAGCACGCCGAGGCCGGTGCCCGGATCGTGCTGGCCGAGTGCTCCTCCGCCGCCACCCAGCAGTGGTCGTACCGGGGCGACGGCCGGCTGCGCAGCGCCGCCGCCCCCACCCTCTGCCTGCACTCGGAGACGGACGACGCGCCCGTGGTCCTGTCCGCCTGCCTGGTGCACAGCGGGGCGGTGCGCTATGACCTGACCGTCCGCGGGGAGCTCCTGCCGCGCGGCGGCAGCGGCAAGCCCCAAGTCGTCGCACCCGGCGACGGACGGCAGGTGCGTCTGGCGCGGCGGGACGGTTCCGAGGCGCAGCGCTGGGCGCTGGAGGCGGGGCGCGGGCCCGCGTCCGGGAGCGGCCGGGCACCCGGGAAAGGGAGCGACTCGAGCGACCCCGGGGAACGGAGCGATCTCGTGACCGGACCACGGGGACACGCGCCCGAGGCGGACCCGCCGTACGGCACCGTCCCGCACCCGCCCGCCGCCGAGCCGCCCCCGGCGACGCCCCGGAACCCGTCGGCCGGGCACGACGACCCGCCGCAGAGCTACGACAAGCGGTTCGCCCGGGTCGGCTGCTGCGCGGCCGCGGACCCAGACGCCGGAGGTCCCCGGACCGCCACGCCCCTGCAGCCCGTGTCCGCCCTGGCGGACACGGCCGTGACGGCGATCGATGCCGTCCGGCCCCGCCAGCCGGCCCCTGGCGGAGTGGAGCGGGAACGCGTGAGCCCGGGGCGGCGTCTTTCCACCCGGTAGGCTTCCCGTGCGTGTGCCTCCTCGGCGAGACGCGCACGGGAACGCAGGCAGGCGAATCGGGAGGGACCGGCGTTGCACGTCCAGGAGTGGCTCGAGACCGTACCCGCGGTCGCCGTCTACGCGCTGGTGGCAGCCGTCATCGGCCTGGAAAGCCTGGGCATCCCGCTGCCGGGCGAGATCATTCTGGTCTCCTCCGCGCTGCTGGCCTCCCAGCACGGACACATAGACCCCGTGATCCTCGGCACCTGCGCCAGCGCTGGCGCGATCATCGGCGACTCCATCGGCTACGCCATCGGCCGCAAGGGCGGACGCCCGCTGCTGGCCTGGCTGGGCCAGAAGTTCCCCAAACACTTCAGCGAGGGACACATCGCAACCGCCGAGCGCTCCTTCGAGAAGTGGGGCATGTGGGCGGTCTTCTTCGGCCGTTTCGTCGCCCTGCTCCGCATCTTCGCGGGCCCGCTCGCGGGCGTGCTGCGCATGCCGTACTGGAAGTTCCTCATCGCCAACGTGCTCGGCGGCATCCTGTGGGCGGGCGGCACGACGGCGGTCATCTACTACGTCGGCATCGTCGCCGAGTCCTGGCTGAAGCGCTTCTCCTGGCTGGGCCTGGTGGCGGCGGTCCTCGTCGGCCTCACCTCGATGCTGATCCTCAAGCGCAAGGCGAGGAAGGCCCAGACGGCACACCAGCAGCCGGAACCCGTTCCGGCCGCCGAGTGAGGGCCGTACGCCTGGCGGTGCCTACTCGTGCACCTCACGGTGCGCCCGGGCCAACTCCGCGTACAGGGTCCCGTTGAGGGTGAGGCCCTCCCGCTCTTCCTGTGACAGCTCCCGCCTCACCTTGGCGGGCACACCCGCGACGAGCGACCCCGGCGGCACCACCATGCCCTGCGGCACCAGCGCCTGAGCAGCCACCAGGGAACCCGCCCCGATCACCGCCCCGTTCAGTACGGTCGCCCCCATCCCGATCAGGCAGTCGTCCTCCACGGTCGCCCCGTGCACCACCGCGTTGTGCCCGATCGACACCCGCTCGCCCACCGTCACGGGAAAGCCCGGATCGGCGTGGAGCGTGCAGTTGTCCTGCACGTTGCTGTCCGTCCCGACGGAGATCCGCTCGACGTCCCCCCGCAGTACCGCCCCGTACCAGACACTCGCCCCCGCCTCGATCGTCACGTCCCCGATCACCGAGGCCGTGGGCGCCACGAACGCCCCCTCGGCCACCTTCGGCTCCCTGCCGCCGATCCCCGTGATCAACGCTCGCTGTGCCATGCCGGTCCGCCTTCCACACGTCGTGAACACCCGCACCGTACGCCACCCGGTAGGGCGAAGATCACAGGCCCTGGCCGTCATGAGGGCTCCGCGGGCTGAGTACGGTGACGTGGTGCCGAACCACAAGAACACGTTCTCGTCCTGGCGGCGCCGCCTCGCCCAGCGGGCCGTCCACGCGGGCTGGGCCTGGGTGCAGCGCACGGGTTCGGTGACGGCCCAGACCCCGGGCCGCTTCCGCTTCGGCTCGATCGGCGAGGCCACCCGGCTCGCCTTCCCGCTCGGCACGGTCTTCGGCGAGCCCTGGATCCACCTGGGCGCGCACTGCATCATCGGCGAGCAGGTCACCCTCACCGCGGGCCTGATGCCCGACCTCGACCTCGGCCCCGAACCGATCCTGCGCATCGGCGACGGAGTCGTCCTGGGCCGCGGCAGCCATGTCATCGCCGACACGACCGTGACCATCGGCAGCGACTGCTACTTCGGGCCGTACGTCTACGTCACCTCCACGAACCACTCGTACGACGACCCGCACCAGCCCATCGGCAAGCAGTGGCCGCGTATGGAGCCGGTGGAGATCGGCCCCGGCTGCTGGATCGGCACGGGCGCGGTGATCCTGCCCGGTGCCCGCATCGGGCGGAACGTGGTCGTGGCCGCCGGCGCGGTGGTACGGGGCACCGTGCCCGACCACGCGGTCGTCGCGGGCGCGCCCGCCCGGGTGGTGCGGCGCTGGACACCCGCCGACGGCTGGCAACCGCCGCTGCGCAGTCCGGCACCGGTGCCGATCCCCGAGGGTGTCACCCCTGAGCAGCTGTGCGCCCTGTCGGACCTGGACGAGGAGACGGCGGCCCGGCTCGCCGCCCTGGACACCCAAGCGGCGGTCCGGCTCGCCGGACCGGGCCCCGAGTCCTGAGGACCGGCCCGGGTCCGGCCCGGCATTGGGAGAACGGCTGTGTGCTCACTCCGTTGCGGCAGAGCGGCTTGGTGCTCAGCCCTTTGCTGGCGGCGCCGCTCAGGGCTCGGCTCGTCGCCGGTAGAGCGGCTTCGGGTTCAGCCCTTTGCTGGCGGCGCCGCTCAGGGCTCACCCCGTATGTCGGCAGAGCTGCTTCCGGCTCAGCCTGTTGTCCGGCAGAACTGCGCGGGGCCCCCGTTGCCAGCAGGACCGCTTCGCGCTCAGCCCGTCGCCAGCAGGACCGTCCCCACCAGGGCCAGTCCGGCGCCCGCGGCCTGGACCGCCCGCAGCCGTTCGCTGAGGAACCCCCGTGCTGCCAGCGCCGTCACCACCGGGTACAGCGAGGCCAGGACGGCGGCCACGGTGACCGGGCCGTACTGCGCGGCGACGACGTACGTCCCGTTGGCCGCCACGTCCGCCAGACCCACGAAGCCCAGCGCCGGCAGCGCACGCCAGGGGAAGCCGTCCGCGGGCAAGCCGGGGGAGCCACGCCGCACGGAGACGTACAGGGCCAGGCCGCCCGCGGCCACGTTCGTCACCCGCTGCACGAACAGCGCGAGGAACAGGCCGGTGAGGGTGGTCGAGGCCTCGGCGATGAGGGCCATCACCGCGCCGAAGCCGAAGGCGGCGAGCAGGGTCAGGACGATCGCCTGGCGCTGCACCGGCGCGCCCCGGAACTGCGGGCCGCCCGCCAGGCACACCCCCACCACGGCGACCAGGATGCCGACGACCTGGAGCACTCCGGGCCGTTCGCCCAGCAGCAGACCCACACCCACGGGGACGGCCACGCCGAGCGAGCCGAGCGGTGAGACGACCCCCATCGGCCCCAGCGCGAGCGCCTTGTAGAAGGCGAGCATCGCCACCGGCCCGACCAGGCCGGCGCCCACCGCGCACCACAGCTGCGGACCCGCCTCGCTCCAGCCGCCGGTCGCGGCCACGATCGCGCTGAGCACCACGACGGCGACCGACTGCGAGACGACGACCACCGTCAGGGCGGGCACTCTGCGGGTCAGCAGCCCGCCACCGAAGTCGGCCAGCCCCCACAGCAGGCTGGTGGCCAGGGCGAAGAGTGCTGTCATGGAGTCGTCGCCTCGCAGTACAGTGCAGTGAACAATAAGGTGCAGCACACCATAGTTCATCGCACTGAACTGTGTCATACAGAATATTGGACGGAATGTGTCGGACCTCGACCTGCTGACCCAGTCACTGGCGCGCAACGTCAAGCACTGGCGCGCGGTACGCGGCTACACCCTCGACGTGCTCGCCGCCCGGGCCGGTGTCAGCCGCGGCATGCTCATCCAGATCGAGCAGGCCCGCACCAACCCCAGCCTCGGCACCGTCGTCAAGATCGGCGACGCGCTCGGCGTCAGCATCACCACCCTCCTCGACTACGAGCAGGGCCCGAAGGTCCGCGTCGTCCCCGCCGAGCAGGCCGTCCGGCTGTGGCGCACCGACGCCGGAAGCTTCAGCCTGCTGCTCGCCGGCGCCGAGGCGCCCGGTCCGCTCGAGCTGTGGCAGTGGCGGCTGATGCCCGGCGAGAGCAGCTCCTCCGACCCGCACCCCACCGGCACGGTCGAGCTGCTCCACGTCACCGCGGGCGAGCTGACCCTCACCGTGGACGGCGCCGAGTACCGCGTCCCGGCGGGCGCCAGCGCCTCCTTCGAGGCCAACGTCCCGCACACGTACGGCAACACCGGTGACGCACCGATGGAGATGGTCCTGGCCGTGTCGGTCCCGCCCGCGCGCTGAGCGGAGTGCCGCGGCGTTGCTAGCGTGCCGGTATGCGCGCACCCATCGGGACCTTCGACCACGCCACCCCCGCCCCCGACTGCCTCGACGAGCTCGTCCGCCCGGTCGCCGACGCCGTACGCCACTGGCGCGGCAGCGTGCCCGCCGAGCAGATCCTCTACGTCGACACCGACCCGCAGTGGGCCGACACCGCCGTCTTCGTGCAGCACTATGGACAGGAGCTGCTCGAGCAGTCCGCCAACTGCGTCGTCGTCGCCGGCCGGCGCGGCGGCGAGAGCACCCTCGCGGCATGCGTCGTGCTGTCCACCACCCGGGTCGACGTCAACGGCGTGGTGCGGCGCCGGCTCGGCGCCCGCAAGGTCTCGTTCGCCCCGATGGATACGGCCACGGGCGAGACCGGCATGGAGTACGGCGGCATCACCCCGGTCGGCCTGCCCGAGGGCTGGCCGGTCCTGGTGGACGCGGCCGTGGTCGACCTGCCCTACGTCCTGGTCGGCAGCGGGCGGCGGCGCGGCAAGCTGCTGGTGCCCGGCAAGGCGTTCGCGGAGCTGCCGGGCGCGGTCGTCCTGGAGGGGCTCGGGGTCGCCTGACCTACGCCGTCGCCGCGTGGTGCGCCAGGAGCAGGTGCGGGTCCGCCTCGCCCGGGGCCGGTTCCGGGTCGGCGTGCACCAGGGCCGCCGTCAGGCGCGGTACGGCGTGCAGCAGGGCGTGCTCGGCGGCGACGGCGATGCGGTGGGCCTCACGTAGCGTCGCCCCGCCGTCCACCACGACCGCCACCTCCGCGCGCAGCCGGTGCCCGATCCAGCGCAGCCGCAGCTCGCCCACCGCGCGCACCCCCGGCACGTCCCCGACCGCCCGCTCGGCCCGGTCCACCAGGGCCGGGTCCACGGCGTCCATCACCCGCCGGAAGACCTCCCGTGCCGCGTCCCGCAGCACCAGCACGATCGCGGCCGTGATCGCCAACCCCACGACGGGGTCGGCCACTTGCCAGCCGAGCGCCGCGCCACCGGCACCCAGCAGCACCGCCAGCGAGGTGAAGCCGTCCGTACGCGCGTGCAGCCCGTCGGCGACCAGCGCCGCCGAGCCGATCGCCCGGCCCACCCGGATCCGGTACCGGGCCACCCACTCGTTGCCCGCGCACCCGACGAGCGCCGCGACGGCGACCGCGGGCAGGTGCGCGACCGGGCGCGGATCGAGCAGCCGGTCGATCGCCGCCCACCCGGCGAAGGCCGCGGAGGCGGCGATCGTCAGCACGATCACGATGCCCGCCAGGTCCTCGGCCCGTCCGTAGCCGTAGGTGAAGCGGCGGGTCGCCGCGCGGCGCCCCAGGACGAAGGCGATTCCCAGCGGTACGGCCGTCAGCGCGTCGGCGGCGTTGTGCACCGTGTCGCCGAGCAGCGCCACCGAGCCGGACGCCACCACCACGGCCGCCTGCGCCAGCGCGGTCACGCCGAGCACCGCCAGCGAGACCCACAGCGCCCGGATCCCGCGGGCGGAGGACTCCAGGGCGGAGTCGAGCTTGTCGGCGGTGTCGTGGGAGTGGGGAGTGAGGAGGTGCGTGAGGTGGTGGCGGAGGCGGTGGGCGAGGCGGCGGGCGGGCCGGCGCGGTGGGAGCGACGTGCCGGCGTGGGCGTGCCCGTGTCGGTGGGCATGCCCGTGCCCGTGCCCGTGCCCGTGCCCGTGTTCGTGTCCGCGGTCGTGTCCGTGTCCGTGTCCGTGTCCGTGCCCGTGTCCGTGCTCGTGAGGGTGCCGGTCGCTCACGTGAGTCCCCTTCCGGTGCGCGGTGGTGGACGTCCTGCCGCCCACGGGGCCATTATGTGCGTATGAGCGCACGCATGCACCTGTCACCTGCGCACGATGCGCACCCGCGCAGCCCCGGCGAGGAGCAGTTCGCCCTCGCCGCCGAACTCCTCGCCCTGCTCGGCGACCGCACCCGGCTGACCCTGCTGCACGCCCTGGCCCGGGAGGAGGCCGACGTCAGCACGCTGACGGAGGTGTGCGGTGCGGCCCGGCCCGCCGTCAGCCAGCACCTGGCGCGGCTGCGTCTGGCGGGCCTGGTGAGCACCCGCAAGGAGGGCCGCCGGGTGATCTACGCCCTGCGCGACGGCCATCTGCGCCGCCTGGTGGATGAGGCGCTGAACGTGGCGGACCACCGGCTGTCCGACCGGCCCGTACACCCGTGAGGCGGCCTCCCGGCGGGGTGCGTCAGTCGGGGCGCGGGCCCAGGAACTGTTCCGCGAACGCGGTGGCGGCGGCGGGGGAGGTGAAGACGCGGCGCAGCCGGGCCAGCGTGGTGGCCGCGCGGTAGGGATCGCCGGACGACGTGCCGTGGTAGATCTCGGAGAGCCACAGCGAGAACTCCTGGCAGTCCCACACCCGGGCCAGGCAGGCCTCCGAGTAGGTGCGCAGGCCGCTGTCATCGCCCCGCGTCAGGTGGGCCACGAGCCCGTCGCCCAGGTGGAACGCGTCGTGCAGGGCGAGGTTCATGCCCTTGGCGGCGATGGGCGCGGTCAGGTGGGCCGCGTCGCCGGCGAGGAAGAGACGGCCGAACACCATGGGTTCGACGACGTAGTTGTGCATGTCCAGGACACGCTTCTCGATCAGCCGCCCCTCCGTCAGCGGCGGGGCGTCCGACGCCAGGCGCTCCTGCAACTCGGCCCAGACACGGTCGTGCGACCAGGTGTCCGGGTCGTCACCGCGCGGGACCTCCAGGTAGTAGCGGGTCACCTCGGAACTGCGGGCCATGTGCCCGGCGAACCCGCGCGGATGGATGCCGAACACCACGCAGTCCGAGGACGCCGGCGCCTCGGCGAGCAGCGCCAGCCAGCCGACGCCGTAGTCGTGCC
Source organism: Streptomyces sp. NPDC052682 (assembly GCF_040678435.1). Lineage (NCBI taxonomy): Bacteria > Bacillati > Actinomycetota > Actinomycetes > Kitasatosporales > Streptomycetaceae > Streptomyces > Streptomyces sp. NPDC052682. Next base: position 79,429 of record NZ_JBFATS010000020.1, read on the forward strand.
GCGCGACGCGGAGGCGCTCCGGCGGCAGCGCGGCCCGGGTGACGCCGCGCGCCCCGTCGCAGCCCGCCACGAAGTCACAGCGGATCGTCCGCCGTTCGCCGGTGTCCGGGCACAGGTACGACACCGACGGCCGGTCCGTGTCCAGGCCGTGCAGGCGCACGTCCCGCACCGAGAAGCGGACGTCGCCGCCCCGGACGTCCGCGTACTCCCGCACCAGGTCCGTCACCAGCCACGGCTGCGGATACACGTAGTGGTGCCGGCCCGTCAGGTCCACGTAGCGCAGCCGGTGGCGCCGGCCGCCGAAGCGGAACTCGCACTCGGTGTGCCGCTGCGCCCGCTCCAGGAGGGTGTCCGCCAGCCCACGCCGCTCCAGTCCCCGGACGCACCACTCCTCGATGACCCCGGCCCGGGGGCGCTGTTCGATGAACTCCCGGGTCTCGGTCTCCAGGACCACGCAGTCGACGCCGGCGGCCCGCAGGATGTTGCCGACGGTGAGTCCGGCGGGCCCCGCTCCGACGATGACGACCGGAACGTGTGCGGTGGGCGCGGCGTTGGTGTCGGTCACCGTCCAAGTATGCCGGGGCGCCGCCGTGTTGCGGCGGCCGGGCACCGTTCGCGGGCGACGGGGAGTGCCCTCCGCCGAGCTGTGCGGCCGTCAGCCCAGACGCGGTATCTCGATCGCCGGGCAGCGGTCCATGACCATCTCCAGGCCCGCGGCCCGCGTCCTGTCGTACGCGGCCTCGTCGACGACACCGAGCTGGAACCACACCGCCTTGGCGCCCTTCGCGACCGCCTCGTCGGCGACCGCCCCGGCCAGGTCGCTGTTCACGAACACGTCGACGACGTCCACGGCGAAGGGGATGTCGGCGAGGCTCGCGTACCCCTGCTCCCGGTGCACCGTCTCGGCCTTGGGGTGCACCGGTACGACACGCTTGCCGTAGCGCTGGAGCACCTCCGCGACGCCGTACGCCGCGCGCCGCCGGTTCGACGACAGGCCCACGACGGCCCAGGTGTCGCCGAGCTCGGTGAGAATCCTGCGGACCGTTGCCTCGTCGCCGTACACCGGCGGCCTCCTCGGAGCGGGGACGTGCTGTCGTTGTGGACAACGTCCGGGTGCGCGCGGTGATTCCCGGGGACGCCGGCCGAGCGGCGCCACAGCCGCCGGAAACCGCCCCGCGTACCTGCGCGGGCCCGCCCACCGGCCTACGCTCGCCTCGTGCTGCGCATCACCGACGCCCGAACCGGCGAGCTCGTCGACGCCGCCCCGGCCCGCCGGGGCCTGACCCGTGTCGAGGCGCACGTGCCGCGCCTCGACCCCACGCACGTGCGCGTGCTGCTCGTCGCCGACCTGCTCGTGCGCGCCCTGGAACTCGGCGGCACGCCCGTGTGGGCCCTGCTGACCGCCGACCGGCAGGAGGCGGAAGTGCGGGCGAGCGCCGCCGGGCTGGGCATCCGGCCCTTCGAGGACGGCCGGGACCTGGCCATCGGCCCGGGGCGGGCCCAGAACCTCCACGTCGTGGCACAAGGCGGTGCCGCACCCGACGGGGTACGGATCGAGGTGGCACCCGTCGAGGCCGCGGCCCCGGGCACACCGGGCACACCGGACGCCGCCGGCCACGCCGCGGGCGGCGGCGATCCCACCGCCCTGCGGCTGGCCCTGCTCGCCCGCCCCCGCGGGACACCGGTGCGGCTGGACGCGGCCGCCCTCGACGACGCCGGCGCCACGCTCGCCCGCTGGCGCCGCGCGGTCGCCGCCTGGGCGCAGCGGCCGTCCCGGCCGGTCCCCGACGCCGTACGCGAGCGGCTGAGGGCCGCCTGGGAGGACGACCTGGACGTCCCCGGCTTGCTCGAGGTCCTGCGCCGGGTGGAGAGCGACCCGGACATGCCGGACGGTGCCCGCTTCGAGACGTACGCCTACGCGGACCGGCTGCTCGGTGTCGAACTCACCCGTGACCTGGGCGGCGGGGCGTGATCGAGCGGGCGGGCGGGGGCCCGCTGCGCCGCCTGGTGGTGCTGCGGCACGCCAAGTCCGCCTGGCCCGAGGGCGTCGCCGACCACGCGCGTCCGCTCGCCCCGCGCGGGCTGCGGGACGCCCCGGCGGCCGGACGCGCCCTGGCCGAGGCCGACCTGCTGCCGGACCTCGCCCTGTGCTCCACCGCCGTACGGGCCCGCCGGACCTGGGAGCTGGTCGCCGCCCAGTGGGGTACCCCGCCGCCGGTCCGCCTGGACCCGAGGCTGTACGCCGCCGGCGCGCAGGAGCTGCTGGCCGTCGTGCACGAGGTGCCCGCCGAGGTCGACACCCTCCTGCTGGTCGGCCACAACCCGGGCCTGGAGGACCTGGTGCTGGACCTGGCGGCCGACGGCCTCGACGACACGCTCGAGCAGGTCCGCACCAAGTTCCCGACCTCGGCGATCGCCGTGCTGTCCTGGCGCGGCCCCGGCTGGCCCGGCCTCGCCCCGGGCACGGCGCTGCTGACGTCGGTCACCGTGGCCCGCGGCACGAGGCGGTAGCCGGGCCGGCCGGGGCCGCGCAGAGACACCTCACGTTGCTGTGCCGTCGAGTTCAGGGGATGAGTCCTCCGTTCACGGCGCGGTCGTAGAGGCGCTGGTGCCACTCGTTGGCGTCGGGCCCAGGGGCAGCCGTCAGGACGGGGTCGGGGCCCGTCTCGATGAGGTGCAGCAGGGTCCAGGCGACGCCGTAGCAGTCGTCCGGGCCGAAGCAGGAGACGAGTGCTCGGGCCTCCTCTCCCGTGACCGGCTTCGGGATCGCTTCGAGTTGCGCGACGCGCCTGGCGATCTCTTCTTCGCTCGCGTCCCAGCCGGGAAGCGGGCCGTCAGTGACGAATGCCTGCACTTCGGGTCTCATGGCCGAATGATCGGCTGCCTTCGTTCCTGCGGACAAGGCTTCCTGGCTGCTGCGGACTTCGCGCCGGAGGCGCGGGTGACGGGCGAGGAGCCGGCGTAGGCCTTCAGGCCGCGTCCGTCGGCGAAGCCACCGCTCCTGCGGAACGCTCCCAACTGCGGATTAGGCTGGCCGGATGCAGGACGAGTACCGCACGGTCGCCCGCGCGGGCGTGCACGAGACCGAGGTCAACCGCTCCCGGTTCCTGTGCGCGCTCGCCCCGGCCGCCACGGAGCAGGAGGCCCAGGACTTCATCGCGCGCGTGCGCGGGGAGCACGCGGACGCCACCCACAACTGCTGGGCCTACGTCATCGGCGCCGACGCCTCCGTACAGAAGGCCAGTGACGACGGCGAGCCCGGCGGCACCGCCGGCGTCCCCATGCTCCAGATGCTGCTGCGCCGCGACATGCGGTACGTCGTCGCCGTCGTCACCCGCTACTACGGCGGGGTCAAGCTCGGCGCGGGCGGCCTCATCCGGGCGTACGGCGGAGCGGTCGGCGCGGCCCTGGACGCGCTCGGCACCCGCACCCGGCGGCGCTTCCGGCTGGCCACGGTCACCGTCGACCACCAGCGCGCCGGGAAGCTGGAGAACGATCTGCGCACCACCGGCCGGGAGGTCCGCGACGTGCGTTACGGCGAGGCCGTCACGATCGAGATCGGGCTGCCCGACGCCGACGTGGACGCCTTCCGGGCCTGGCTGGCGGACGCCACCGCGGGGACGGCGGGGTTCGAGCTGGGTGGCGAGGCGTACGGGGACGCTTGACCTTTCGGGAGCACGGTGGTGAATCACCGGATAACGGGCATGTGTCGGCCGGTCATGACGGGGCGATACGGGAGTAACCGCCCGGGGTGTCAGACCCTGCCGTTAGTCTCGGGGATCATGAGACTGCTGCACACGTCCGACTGGCATCTGGGCCGGCCGTTCCACCGGGTCGGCATGCTCGACGCCCAGGCCGCGTTCATCGAGCACCTCGTCGCCACCGTGCGCGAGCGTGCCGTGGACGCGGTGGTCGTGTCCGGCGACGTGTACGACCGGGCGGTGCCGCCGCTCGCCGCGGTCGAGCTGTTCGACGACGCCCTGCACCGCCTCGCCGGTCTCGGCGTGCCGACGGTCATGATCTCCGGGAACCACGACTCGGCCCGCCGCCTCGGCGTCGGCGCCGGGCTCATCGGGCGCGCCGGCATCCATCTGCGGACCGAGCCGTCGGCGTGCGGCACGCCGGTGATCCTGCGGGACGCCTTCGGCGACGTGGCCTTCTACGGGCTGCCCTACCTGGAACCCGCCCTCGTCAAGGACGCGTTCGGCGTCGAGAAGGCGGGGCACGAGGCCGTGCTCTGCGCCGCCATGGACCGGGTCCGTGCCGACCTCGCCGCACGTGCGCGCGGCACGCGCTCCGTCGTCCTCGCGCACGCCTTCGTCACCGGGGGCGAACCCAGCGACAGCGAACGCGACATCACCGTCGGCGGCGTCGCCGCCGTGCCCGCCGGGGTGTTCGACGGCGTCGACTACGTGGCGCTCGGGCATCTGCACGGCTGCCAGACCATCACCGACCGCGTCCGCTACTCCGGCTCCCCGCTGCCGTACTCCTTCTCGGAGGCCGCGCACCGCAAGAGCATGTGGCTGGTCGACCTCGACGCGGACGGAGCCGTGCACGCCGAACGCGTCGACTGCCCCGTGCCGCGCGCCCTGGCCCGCCTCCGGGGCACCCTGGAGGACCTGCTCGCCGACCCGGAGCTCGCGCGGCACGAGGAGGCGTGGGTCGAGGCGACCCTCACCGACGCGGTGCGCCCCGCCGACCCCATGGCCCGGCTCACCGAGCGCTTCCCGCACACCCTCAGCCTCGTCTTCGAACCCGAGCGGGCTCCCGAGGACGCCGAGGTGTCCTACGCCCGGCGCCTGGCGGGCCGCAGCGACCAGCAGATCGCCGAGGACTTCGTCGCCCACGTCCGCGGCACCGGCCCGGACGCGCACGAACAGGCCGTGCTGCGCGACGCGTTCGACGCCGTCCGCGCGGACGAGGGCCTGCGGGAGCGGGAGGTGGCGCGGTGACGCCGTACGCCCAGGACAGGCCGGGCCGTCGTGACAGGGGGGAGACCCGGTGAGGCTGCACCGGCTGGACATCACCGCCTTCGGGCCCTTCGGCGGCTCCCAGTCCGTCGACTTCGACGCCCTGTCGGCGGCCGGGCTGTTCCTGCTGCACGGCCCCACCGGCGCCGGCAAGACCTCCGTCCTGGACGCGGTGTGCTACGCGCTGTACGGCTCGGTGCCCGGCGCCCGGCAGGGCGCGACCCTGCGCAGCGACCACGCGGCATCCGGCACGCGCACGCAGGTGACCCTCGACCTCACGCTGGCCGGACGCCGCCTGGAGATCACCCGGCAGCCGCCCTGGGAACGCCCGAAGCTGCGCGGCAAAGGCATGACGGTCGACAAGGCCCAGACCTGGCTGCGCGAGTACGACGCCACCGCCGGCACCTGGAAGGACCTCAGCCGCTCCCACCAGGAGGTCGGCGAGGAGATCACCCAGCTGCTCGGTATGAGCCGGGAGCAGTTCTGCCAGGTGGTGCTGCTGCCCCAGGGCGACTTCGCGCGGTTCCTGCGCGCCGACGCCGAGGCACGCGGCAAGCTGCTGGGCCGGCTGTTCGACACCCGCCGCTTCGCCGAGGTCGAAAAGCGCCTCGCCGAGCGACGGCGCAGCACCGAGGCCCAGGTGCGCGACGGCGACGCCGCGCTGCTCGCCGACGCCCACCGCATGCAGCAGGCCGCGGGCGGCGCCATGGACCTGCCGGAGCTCACGCCCGGCGAGCCGGGCCTGGCCGAGACCGTGCTCGGCGCCGCCGCGATCGCCCGCAGCACCGCCCGGGAACAGCTCACCGTCGCCCACTGCCGCCTCGCGGCAGCCGAGTCCGCGCGGGCCGCCGCCGACCGCGCCCTGGACGACGTACGCGAACTGCACCGGTTGCAGCGCAGGTTCGCGGAGGCGCAGGAGCGGGCCAGGCTGCTCCAGGCCCGTGCCGAGGCCTACCAGGAGGCGCGCACGCGCATGGAGCGGGCCCGCAAGGCCGAGGCCGTGGCGCCCGCTCTGGAGCTGCGCGAGGCCGCCGAGGCCGAGCACCGCCGGGCCGCCGACGCCGAGGCACGCGCGCGTGCCCGCCTGCCGGAGACCTTCGCCGACGCGGGCGCGGCCGGGCTCGCCTCCGCCGCACGCCGGGCCGCCGAGGAACTCGGCGGACTCGACTCGGCCCGCCGCGCCGAGCGGCGGCTGGCGGAAATCGTCGCCGAGCGCGACGGCCTGGACCGCCAGGAACGCGCCGACGAGGACCTGCTCCAGGAGGCGGAGGCCTGGCTCGCCGGGTGGGAGGAGACCCGGGCCCGGCTGCACAGCCGTGTCGAGGCGGCGCACCAGGCCGCCTCCCGGGCCGAACAGCTCGCCCTGCGGCTGGAGCCGGCGCGGCAGCGGCTGGAGGCCGCCCGGACCCGGGACCGGCTGGCCCGGGAGACCGAGCAGGCCGAGGAGCAGGCCCGGCACGCGCACGAGCGGGTTCTGCAAGCCAAGGCGCACTGGCTCGACGTGAGGGAACGGCGGCTGAACGGCATCGCCGCCGAACTGGCCGCCCGCCTGCGGGACGGTGAGCCGTGCGCGGTGTGCGGCGCCACCGAACACCCCGCCCCCGCCCGGAAGGACGCCGGACACGTCGACCGCGCGGCGGAGGAGCGGGCGCTAGCCGCCTACCAGGAGGCCGAGGAGCGGCACACCGGGGCCGAGCGTCACCTCGGTGCCGTGCAGCGGTCCCTGGCCGCCGCCGAGGCCGAGGCGGGCGAGGCACCGGCCTCCCGGCTGGCGTCCGACCTGGAGGAACTGGAACGCGAGCACACCCAGGCCCGCCGCACCGCCTCCGACCTGCACGCCGCGAGCGAGGACCTCCGGCAGGCCGAGCAGGAGCACGAACGGCGCACCGCCGCCCGGCAGCAGGCCGCGGTACGGACGGCGGCCCGCACCTCCCGGCGCGAGGCCCTCGACGACGAGCGGACCGTCCTGGAGGAGACGCTGGCGCGGGCCCGGGGCGACGCGGCCAGTGTCGCCGCCCGCTCCGCCCAACTGGAGCGGCGGGCGGCGCTGTTCACCGAGGCCGCCGACGCCGTCCGCCTCGCCGAGGACACCGCTCAGCGGCTGAAGGAGGCCGACGCCCGGCTCGCGGACGCCGCCTTCCGCGCCGGCTTCGACACCCCGCAGACCGCGGCCGCCGCCCTCCTCGACGACGCCGCCCACCGCGAGCTGCAACGGCGGCTGGACGCCTGGGAGCACGAGGAGGCCGCCGTCCGGGCCGTCCTCACCGAGGCCGACACGGCGGCCGCCGCCCAGCGGCCGCCCGCCGACCTCACGGCCGCCGAACAGGCCGCCGCGGCGGCGGAGCAGCGGGTACGGGACGCGGTCTCGGCCCGCGACGCCGCCGAGCGGCGCTGCGCCGAACTCGACCGGCTCTCCGCGCGTGCCGCCGCCGCGGTGCGCCGCCTCGGCCCGCTGCGCGAGGAGTACGACCGGGTGGCCCGCATGGCCGGCCTGACCGCGGGCACCTCCGCGGACAACGAACGCCGGATGCGCCTGGAGGCGTACGTCCTCGCGGCCCGGCTGGAGCAGGTGGCCGCCGCGGCCACCGTACGGTTGCAGCGCATGTCGTCCGGCCGCTACACCCTCGTCCACTCCGACGACCGCAGCGGGCGCGGCCGCAGCGGCCTCGGCCTGCACGTCGTGGACGCCTGGACCGGCCGGGAGCGCGACACGGCGACCCTGTCGGGCGGCGAGACGTTCTTCGCCTCGCTCGCCCTGGCCCTCGGCCTCGCGGACGTCGTCACCGACGAGGCGGGCGGGGTCCGGCTGGACACCCTCTTCATCGACGAGGGTTTCGGCAGTCTCGACGACCAGACCCTCGACGAGGTTCTCGACGTGCTCGACTCCCTGCGCGAACGCGACCGCAGCGTCGGCATCGTCAGCCACGTCGCCGACCTGCGCCGGCGGATCCATGCCCAGCTCGAGGTCGTCAAGGGGCGGTCGGGGTCGGTGCTGCGGCAGCGCGGGGCCGGGTAGGGCAGAGCGAGCAGCGGGTCAGCGGCCGAGGGGGCGCCGGGGGAGGGGCGAGGAGTAGACGACGCTGGTCGTGACCGACCCCAGGGCCCCGATCTTCCCGGACACCTGCTCCAGGTGCCGCATGGAGCGAGCGGCGACCTTGATGACGAAACAGTCGTCGCCCGTGACGTGGTGTGCCTCCAGGATCTCGGGCGTCGCGGCCACGAGGTCGTGGAACGGCTTGTAGTTGCCGTGCGGGTAGCGCAGCCGCACGAAGGCCAGGATCGGCAGGCCGAGGCGTTCGGGGTCGACCACCGCCGCGTAGCCCTGGATGATCCCGGCCTCCTCCATGCGGCGCACCCGCTCGGTGACCGCGCTCGCGGACATGGACACGGCCCGGGCCAGCTCGGCGAAACTGGCCCGGCCCTCCCGCTGGAGGACGTCGAGGATGCGCCAGTCGGTGGCGTCCGGGGAATACGCGGTCACTGTCGAGGAATAGCAGGAGAATCACCGGCGGATCAAGGCCGACGCCGGGGATCATCGCTTCAGAGAGCGCATCGACGCCCGTAGGTTTCTGGCCATGACGACGACCACCACGGCCACGACCTCACCCATGACTCCAGCCACGGCCACCACCGCGAACCCCGTCCTGCGGACCGCCCCCGCCGCCCCGGCCGAGGCCGCCGCCCACTTCCGTGCGAGCCTCGCCTTCCACACCGACGTCTCCGACGTGGCCGCCGCCCTCGCCGCCGACGGCGACCCGGGCTTCGTCCTGGTCGACTCCCGTTCCACCGAGGCCTGGAACCAGGGGCACATCCCCGGCGCCCTCCACCTGCCGACCGCACTCGTCCCCGAGCAGGCCGGGCAGCTCCTCGACCCGTCCGTACCGGTGGTGACGTACTGCTGGGGCCCCGGCTGCGACGGCGCCGCCCGGGCCGCCCTGGCCCTCGCCGAACTCGGCTACCGCGTCAAGGAGATGCTCGGCGGGTTCGAGTACTGGGTGCGCGAGGGCTTCGCCTACGAGACCTGGCAGGGCAGCGAGCGCCGCCCGGCCGACCCGCTGACGGCTCCCGCGGCCGAGGGCGACTGCGGATGCTGAACCCCCGGCGGCGGCCACGGACCCCGGCCCGGTAGGTTCTGCCGCATGGTGCGATACGCCGGGACGGGTGCGGTGGAGTGGGTCGAGTCGGGCGGCGGGCCGCTCGTCGCGGTGCCGGAGGCGGTTCTGCCGTTCTGGACCGGCGCCGACGGCGAGGAGACGGCCTCGGACTACGACCGGGCCTGCGAGGTGGACGGCCACGTCGGGCTCCTCCCGGTGGGCGACTCCACCGCCCTGGTACTGGGCGGCGAACCCGCCTCCACCGCCTTCCTGCCCGGCCACGGCACCTTCGTACGGTGGTGCGCGGCCGACTCCGAGGACGACCTGCTGGCCTGCGTACCGGCCGCGCTGGAGGCCGCCGAGTGGGAGCCGGAGGTGCGCTGGCACGTACCCGGCGCGGTGCTGCTGTTCGACGCGGCCTGGCCCGGCACCGAGTCCGCGCGCGCCGGCCATGTGCGGGTCGTCCTGGAGCCCGGCACCTACACCGTCCGTGCGGCCCACGTGCGCCCCGGGCCGGAGACCTGGCTGGGGCTGGTCCACCTCCGGCGCTAGCCGGCGTCCGCGGGCCCGCGGAACGCGGACGCAGGGTCCGGAAAACCCGGATGCGCCGAGCCCGTCGGGTGGCCAGGATGGTGGATCATGCCTCTGCTGCCGCCTCCCACCCCCGAAGAGCTCCGCCGCGACCCCCTTCCGCTGCGCGGCAGGACCGCCCTCGTCACCGGAGCCAGCCGGCGCGGCGGCATCGGGCACGCCGTGGCCCGGCGGCTCGCCGCGTACGGCGCGAGCGTGTACCTGCACCACCACGTGCCGCACGACGCCGCCCAGCCCTGGGGCGCCGACCGCGTCGAGGACGTCACCGCCTCGGTGCGCGAGGCCCTCGGCGACCCCGGGGCCCGCGTCGTCGCCGGGCCCGGCGACCTGTCCGGCCCGGACGCGCCCGCCGAACTCGTCGCCCGGGCCGCCGAAGCGCTCGGCGGGCGGCTCGACATCCTCGTCGCCAACCACGCGCAGAGCGGCCAGGACGGGACCCTCGACGAGATCGACGCCGGCCTGCTCGACAGGCACTGGGCGGTCGACACCCGCTCGGTGATCCTGCTCGTCCAGGCGTACGCCCGGCTGAGGGCCGCGCTGCCGCCCCGCACCCCCGGCGGGCGCGTGGTGATGATGACCTCCGGCCAGGACCTGGGAGGCGGTATGCCGGGCGAGATCGCCTACGCCCTCCAGAAGGGCGCCCTCGCCTCCATCACCCGCTCCCTGGCGACCGCTCTGGCCGAACACGCCGTCACCGTGAACACGGTCAACCCCGGCCCCGTGGACACGGACTACATGACCGGCGAGGACTACGAGGCCATCGCCGCGCTCTTCCCCGCCGGCCGGTGGGGCATGCCCGACGACCCCGCCCGCCTCATCGCGTGGCTCGCCACGGACGAGGCCGAGTGGGTCACCGGGCAGGTCGTCAACTCCGAGGGCGGGTTCCGGCGCTGACCGCCGCTACAGCCGGGACAGCTCGTCCACCAGGTCGTCCAGCCCGAGGGAGCCCTGCGACAGGGCCGCCATGTGCCACGCCTTCGCGTCGAAGGCGTCCCCGTGCCGCCGACGGGCGTTCTCCCGGCCCAGCAGCCAGGCCCGCTCGCCCAGCTTGTAGCCGATGGCCTGGCCCGGCATGGACAGGTAGCGGGTCAGCTCGCTCTCCACGAAGTCCGCGGGCCGGCTGCTGTGCGCGCGGAAGAACTCCTGCGCCAGCGCGGGCGTCCAGCGCTCCCCGGGGTGGAAGGGGGAGTCGTCCGGAACGGCCAGCTCCAGATGCATGCCGATGTCGATGATCACCCGCACCGCCCGCATCATCTGCGCGTCCAGGTAGCCGAGCCGCCGCTCCGGGTCCGTCAGGAAGCCCAGCTCGTCCATCAGCCGCTCCGCGTACAGCGCCCAGCCCTCGACGTTGGCGCTCACCATGCCGACGCCGGCCTGGTAGCGGGAGAGGTTCCCGGCGATGTGCTTCCACTGGGCCAGCTGCAGGTGGTGGCCGGGCACGCCCTCGTGGTACCAGGTCGACACCAGGTCGTAGACCGGGAAGCGGGTCTGGCCCATCGTCGGCAGCCAGGTGATGCCGGGACGGGCGAAGTCGTCCGACGGAGGCGTGTAGTACGGCGCCGCCGCGCTGCCCGGAGGGGCGATGCGGGACTCCACCCGCCGCACCCGCTCGGCCAGTTCGAAGTGGGTCCCGTCGAGCGCGTCGATCGCCTCGTCCATCAGGGACTGCAGCCACGCACGCACCTCGTCGACACCCTCGATGTGCGTGCCGTGCTCGTCCAGGTGCGCCAGCGCCACCCACGGCGTGGCCGCGCCCGGCAGGATCTTCCCGGCCTCCCGCTTCATCTCGCCGAGCAGCCGGTGGTACTCGGACCAGCCGTACGCGTACGCCTCGTCCAGGTCGAGGTCGGTGCCGTTGAAGTACCGGACCCAGCGGGCGTACCGCTCCCGGCCCACCACGTCGGGGGCGCCCTCGATGGCCGGTGCGTACACGTCCCGCATCCAGTCGCGCAGCCGCACCACGGCCTCGGTGGCCGACCGGGCCGCCGTGTCCAGCTCGGCGCGCAGCGCCTCGGGGCCCGCCGCGGCGAAGACCTCGAACCAGCCCAGTCCCTTGCCGTCGGTGTCCGCCCACTCGCCGAGCTGCGTGACGAACGTGGCGGTGGCACGCGGACCGCCGTACAGCTTCCGCTCCAGGCCGAGCGCCAGGGACTCCCGGTAACCCTCCAGCGCGGCGGGCACCGCGCGCAGCCGCTCGGCGACCGCCGCCCAGTCGTCCTCGCTCTGCGTGGGCGTCACCGTGAACACCTGGCGCACCGCGTGGGCGACGGAGGACAGGTTGCTGACGGCGCGCAGGCCCTCCTCGGCCTCGTGCACGGCGAGTTCGGCGGTGAGCCGCTCACGCAGCAGGCGCGCGCACCGGCGCTCGATGTCACTGTCCGCGCCGGGGTGCCGCTCGGCGGCGTCGAGCCGGGCCAGGGTGCTGCGCTGGAGCTCCGCGAGGGCCTCCTGGCCCGCCGGTGAGGTGTCGGGCAGGCGGCCGGCGCTCTCCTTCACGCCGAGGAACGTACCGGTGATCGGATCGAGGACGACGAGATCGTCGACATAGGCGTCGGCGACCTCACGGGGCAGCTGGCTGTTGGTCTGTGACATGCCGACATCCTCGTACGGCGCCGGGGCCCCCGTCAGCCTCATCGCCGTGCCCCGGCCCGCGATCACCCCGATTTCGCCAAGGGCGTGGCCGTCTGGGCGCCCGGCGGCAGCAGGGGGCCGCACTCCCACTGCTGGAAGATCAACCGGGTCTCGACCCGGGCCACTTCGCGCCGGGCCGTGAACTCGTCGAGGACCAGCCGCTGCAGATCCGCCATGTCCGCGACGGCGACATGCACCAGGTAGTCGTCCGGCCCGGTCAGATGGAAGACGGTCCGCGACTCCGGCAGCGCCCGGATCCGCTCCACGAACGGCCCCACCAGCTCCCGCCGGTGCGGCCTGACCTGCACCGACAGCAGCGCCTGGAGGCCACGCCCCAGCTTGGCCGGGTCCAGCTCCAGCCGGTGCCCCAGGATCACCCCCGAGCGGCGCAGCCGGGCCACCCGGTCCAGGCATGTCGACGGCGCCACGCCGACCCGCGCGGCCAGATCCCGGTAGGTCGTCCGGGCGTCGTTCTGCAGCAGCCGCAGCAGGTGGAGATCCACCGGATCCAGTACGACAGAGTCGGTCACCGGCCGAACGTAACACGGGATGTCTCCGCTGGACCCCGCTCGGTGTTCACCCTTCCCGTCCATGGAGACAGCGAGCATGGGCGCCTACGACGACGTACGCACCACAGCGAGAGCACTCGCCACCGAGGCCGTGCACGCCGGCCGGGACGACCTCGCCCGGCAGGGACTGCACGCCCCGCCGATCGACCTGTCCACCACCTACCCCAGCTCCGACAGCCGCGGCGAGGCGGCCCGCATCGACGCCTTCGCCGCCACCGGAACGCTCCCGGACGGCTCACCCGTCTACGGGCGGCTGGGCAATCCGACCGTCGCCCGCTTCGAGACCGCGCTGGCCCGGCTGGAGGGCACCGAGGCCGCGGTCGCCTTCGCCAGCGGCATGGCCGCGCTCAGCGCGGTGCTGCTGGCCCGGGGCGCGACGGGGCTGCGGCACGTCGTGGCGGTACGCCCCCTGTACGGGTGCAGCGACCATCTGCTGACCGCCGGGCTGCTCGGCTCGGAGGTCACCTGGACCGACCCGGCCGGCATCACCGACGCGCTGCGGCCGGACACCGGATTGGTGCTGGTGGAGTCCCCGGCGAATCCGACCCTGGCCGAGGTCGATCTGCGGGCCGTCGCCCACGCCTGCGGGTCCGTGCCGCTGCTGGTGGACAACACCTTCGCCACGCCGGTCCTCCAGCGGCCCGCCGAGCAGGGCGCGCGGCTGGTGCTGCACAGCGCCACCAAGTACCTGGGCGGGCACGGGGACGTGCTGGCGGGCGTGGTGGCCTGTGACGAGGAGTTCGCGGGACGGCTGCGCCAGGTGCGTTTCGCCACGGGCGGCGTCCTGCACCCGCTGGCCGGCTACCTCCTCCTGCGGGGCCTGGCGACCCTCCCGGTCCGGGTGCGCGCCGCCGCCGCGAACGCCGCCGAACTGGCCCGCCGTCTGGCGGCCGACCCGCGGGTGGCCCGCGTCCACTACCCGCGCATCGGCGGTGCGATGGTCTCCTTCGAGGTGCACGGCGATCCCCACCGGGTCATCGCCGGGGTCCGCCTGATCACCCCCGCGGTCAGCCTCGGCAGCGTCGACACGCTCATCCAGCACCCCGCGTCGATCAGCCACCGCATCGTCGACGCCGGCGACCGGCAAGCGGCCGGGGTGAGCGACCGGCTGCTGCGGCTCTCGGTGGGCCTGGAGGACGTCGACGACCTGTGGGCCGACCTGGACGGGGCCCTGGGGGAGCGGGCCGCGGCCGTCGCGGCGCCGGAAGTGTGACGAGCGGTGGGCGGCCCGGCGAGCGCCGCCGGGCCGCCCACCCGTCGCGGCCCTCGGGGCCGTCGTTTGGATCATTCCGGCGTCGCGGGGGTCTGGCGCGCACATCTGCGGCGTTGTCGTCGGTTGCGGACGCTTCGCGTCGCCGCCCTCCTCCGCCTGGCAGTTGCACGCACCAGACCCCGCTCGGGTCAGTCCGAAGGCGCCGCAGGCCGGGCCGGACCGATCCAAACGACAGACCTAGTCGCGGGCCAGCCGCTCGGCGTCGTACGGCGGGCCCGCCGTGACCGGGGCCGGCTCCAGACGGGCCGTGATCACCAGGGTGCCCTCCTCGACCTGGTAGTCGAGCGGGAGTCCGAGGCCGCGCATCGCGGCGACCATGCCGGTGTTGGACGCCTGCGTCACGGCGTACACGCTCGCGCAGCCGGCCTCCCGGGCCATCGCCACCAGCCTGCCGAGCAGTTCGCCGCCGATGCCGCGCCGCTGCCAGGCGTCCTCGACGAGCAGCGCGACCTCGGTCTCGTCGCCGTCCCACAGCAGATGGCCGAGGGCGACGACGCGGCCCGAGGCGGTCTGCGCCGCCAGCGTACGGCCGTAGCGGGGGCTGAGCAGGTGGTTCAGGTAGCGGTCGGCGTCCCGCACCGGCCCGTGGTACCGCGACTTCAGGGTGCGCTCCGAGCACCGCTCGTGCATCGCCCGCGCGGCCTGGAGATCGCGGGTGTCCGCCCGGCGCACGGTGATGTCACTGCCCTCGGGCAGCGTCAGCACGTCCCGGCCGCGCGGGAGACGCGGGCCGAGCCGGGCGTCCAGTTCCACCAGGGCCCGGGCCCGGGCGAACTCCGTCGGGGTGAACGGCAGATACGGCCGCTCCACCGTGATCACTCCCCCTTCCGGGGCGCGCAGCCGCATCACGGTGTCCTCCAGGGCACCCTCCACGGGCCCGCGCCCGGACGCCCGCTCCCCGCGCAGGGATGCGGCGGGCTGCGACCGGATCGTGCAGCGGCCCAGCAACTGCCGCAGCGCCAGCGGGAGTTCCGCCGCGTCCAGGGCCGTGCGGGCGGCCAGGCCCAGGACCCGGGTGGGCGCGTCGACCAGGTCGTGGGCGTCGGCCCGCTCGATCCAGGTGTCCGCGCCGCCGGCCCGCGACACGGCACCGGTGATCTCGGCGGCGGTCAGCGCGTCAGGGGCACGGAGCAGGAACTCGTCCACGGTGCCCACGGCCAGCGGGTGCGTCTGCAGGCTCAGGATGTCGACCCGGTGCGCGGCCAGGGCCGTGCACAGCGCCGCCAGCGAACCCGGCTCGTCCTTCACCGTCGTCCGCATCCGCCACAGCACGGTCTGGCCGGAGGTCACCGCGGCGGACGGCCCGGCCTGCTGCTCGGCGGACAGCGGCCGGGCACCGGTATCGAGCCTCGGCGGTGCGTTCTCGTGGCGCCGTTCCCGCCAGGCGCGGAACGCCGTGGTGATCCGCTGCCAGGCGGGCGGGAGGCAGCCGTGGTCCGTACGCGTCACATCAGACATGTCTCGACTCATGCAGCCACTGTGAAGGAACGGTGTTGCGTGATCACGAACGCATTGTGACTCATGGGTAAAGCCGACTTCTTGCGCCGGCGGGTAGCGCAGCCGTCGTGCCTGCGTCACCAGCCCGGGACGAGCCGGCCGCGGCGAGTCTCCGCACACGAAGCGTGATGTGAACCACTTCAGCCGGTGCCGCGAACGGCACCGGCTGAGGGGGATCTAATTTCTCTCCAGGAGTGCCCATCGCGGTATGCCGGTGGTCACCGAGCTCCTCCCGGGGAAGCCGTAGGTGATCCGACTGCCGCATCCCCCGGCGAGAATGGGCCGCCCACCGGTTAGATCCGTTTCCAGTAATCCATTGCCGTTGCAACAGTCGCAAGGGACTCCTGACTCACTCACACGAACGGCGCAGCGCACTGTTCGCGCCCCCTGTCACAGGTGGTGTCCGTCTCTTCCGGAACCGTGCCGACTCTGATTGCGGTAACTCATCGCAAAGATCTGGAATTTGGCCTCGCGCACGACGGAACGGGGAGCGGGTTCATTCAATGGAACAGGACGCACATCTCTTTCTCGCAGGGGTGAGTTACTCCGTTCGGGTGATGCGCGTTGACGGAGTCTTGTCGCTGAGGTTGGACCTGTGGGTCACTGAGAGTGCGAACCGGCGGGCTGCCCATCCCCGTGCCGGGGGAACACGGAAGCAGGCAGCGCTTGCCGGTTTTCTCCTTGCCCACGGGAGATGGCAGGTGCCGTGCCCCGCCGGACGGTGGGACCAGGGCATGTACGCCGAGCCACCGTCTCCACGCGGCGGGCCGCCGGCACGACCTCTTCCAGCGTCACGGTCCCCCTGGCCTCTGCCCCACCCGCAGGCCTCCCTCCCGGGAGGCGACCAGTCCCCCGTCCGGGCGGCAAACCCCCCACCGCCCGGACGGGCCCCGACCTGGGCCAGGAGCCGGCTCAGAAGTACGTGACTGCTCCGCCGGTTCTCCCTCATCGAAGGAGTTCACCACCATGGTTGCCCCTGTGGTCTCTTCGGTCAGTCCCAAGCAGGAGTCAGCCTCCGGCGGTACCACCGTGACCGTGTCAGATACCGATTCACCGGCGCCACAGCCGTCCGCTTCTGGAGTAGGAACGCGACCTCCTTCTCCCCGTTCCGGGGGACGTTGAGACAGGCAGCCGTTTGCGGTTTTTCTCTTTGCCCACAGGAGACGCCGGGGGGCTGGAGCGCGCTGGCCGTGACCACGGCGTGCGTCGCCTCTGTTCGTCCTCCCTGGGCCCCGGGGCATTGACCGCGTGATGCTTCTGTCCCTTGACGCGGCCGTCGGCGGCTTGCTGGCCCTTGTGCGCCGGTTCCTCGCAGGTCCCCACCAAGAGCGAGGAGTACAGCGATGCCTATCTCTCCGAATCAGGGTTCCACCGGCGGTGGCACGCTGGTGACCATCACGGGCACGAACCTGTCCAACACCACCGCGGTGACGTTCGGCAACAAGCCGGCCACGAACATCACCCAGGTCTCACCGACCCAGGTCACCGCCGTCTCCCCGTCGGGGACCGGCACGGTCGGGGGTGACCGTGACCACTCCGGGCGGGACCAGCAACCCGGTGCCGTTCGCGCATCCGACCCACCCCGAAGACGGGCCCCGACTACCACCGAGTAGTAGCTGGCACCCGTCAGACGCCCGCCCGAGACGGCCGGTCCGGCCGCCCGGCGGGCGCCTTCGCTGTGCAACAACTCCATCCCCAAGAGAAGGGTGATGCGAGTCGGACACGGCGACCGCCTCGGACTACGTCACCTGGTCCGACACCGCCCCTCGGCTTACCGCCACCTACGACGACGGTCGGTTCGTTGCCGGATTCCTGGCGGTCGGCCAGCCGGTGACCTTCACCGCCGGTCGCGCCGGTCGCTCTGGTCTGGTGAGATCTCTCGTCGAGAGAGGGTCAATCTCCGTCGCTCGGTATCGACAGAGGTGACGACGACTGCGATCTCGTCGCCGACTTGGACGAAATCCGACGGAGTTTCCACGGGCACTGATGCGAGCTCTCGTAGGTGGATCAGTCCCTCGATGCCGTCCGCGACCCGAACGAAGACGCCGAATGGGACCAGCTTGGTGACCTGCCCATGCAGCTTCTGACCCACCGCAACGCGGTCGGCGAACTGCTGGAAGGGGTCTGGCTGCGTCGCACGCAAGGACAGCCTGGCCTCGAGGTTCCACGTGTCGAACTGGAGGAACTCGCACGCAACGCGTTGCCCGACGTGAACGACGTCCGAAGCCGTTTCGAAGCGCCGCCAGGACAGTTCGGGAATGGTGATGAACCCCACGCCGGAGAAGATGGGGTGGTCGGGGCCGTCGTCCAGTGCCACGAACACGCCGAACCGCTCGATCGCTGTGACAGTGCCGGAAAGCAATTCACCGCAGTGCAGCGATGCCAGGAACGCCCACAGTTCTGGATTCTCCGACGGTCCGCCCATGCCGCACAGCCTTTCACGAGGAACTGTCACTGACCGACCAGGCCAGGCTGGAGCACCTTGGTGAACAGGACCGTGCCGTCCTGCTCGCGCAGCCGCACCGTCAGATCGCCGCTGTCGCCGTCGATGTCCACCTCGCCGAAGAACTGGTAGCCGTCGGCGGGCGATACGTTCGCCGTGGCCGGCGCCTTCACGAACACCCGCTCGGGGCCGAAGGTGTTGTCCAGGGCGCTGGCGGGGAAGGCCCCCGCGTTCAGCGGCCCGGAGACGAACTCCCAGAACGGCTCGAAGTCGGTGAACGCGGCCCGCGAGGGCTGGTAGTGCTGCGCGGAGGTGTGGTGCACGTCGGCCGTCAGCCACACCGTGCCGGTGATCCGCCGGTGCTTGACGAACCGCAGCAGCTCGGCGATCTGCAGCTCCCGGCCGAGCGGCGCGCCGGGGTTCCCCTGCGCCACGGCCTCGATGTTCTGCCTGCCCTCGGTGGTGTCGGGCACGACCAGGCCGAGCGGCATGTCGGCGGCGATCACCTTCCACACCGCCCGGGACCGGGCCAGCTCCCGCTTGAGCCAGTCCAGTTGCTCGCGGCCGAGGATGCCCTGCGGGTCGACGGTCTGGTCGTCGGGCGAGTTGGCGTTGCGGTACGTCCGCATGTCCAGCACGAAGACGTCCAGCAGGGGGCCGTGCCGCAGCACGCGGTAGACGCGGCCGTCCCGCGCGCCCGGCCGCAGCGTGGAGAGGGGGAAGTACTCGCTGAACGCGCGCCGGGCCCGCGCCGCCAGCACGTCGACGCGCTTCTCGGTGTAGCGGGTGTCGGAGTCGACGATGATCTGGCCCGGGTACCAGTTGTTGCGCACTTCGTGGTCGTCCCACTGGACGACGGACGGCACCTGGGCGTTGAACCGGCTGAGGTTGGCGTCGAGCAGGTTGTACCGGAAGTTGCCGCGGAACTCGGCCAGGGTCTCGGCGACCTTCGACTTCTCCTCGGTGGTGAGGTTCCGCCAGGTGCTGCCGTCGGGCAGCGCCTGCGTCGCGGTGATGGGCCCGTCGGCGTAGATGGTGTCGCCGCTGCAGAGGAAGAAGTCCGGGTCCAGCCTGGCCATCGCGTCGTAGATGCGGTAGCCGCCGAGGTCCGGGTTGATGCCCCAGCCCTGCCCGGCCAGGTCGCCGGACCACAGGAACCGCACGCCGTCGCGGCGCCTGACCGGCACCGTGCGGAAGGTACCGGCGACCGGCTCACCCGTGCGGCGCGGGTCGTCCGGGTCGGCGAGCAGCACCCGGTAGTGGATCTGCTCGCCCGGCGGCAGCCCGCGCAGCCGGGTCGTGCCGGTGAAGTCGGTGTCCGCGCCGAGCAGCGGGCCGTGCCATCTGCGCGGGTTGCGGAAGGACTCGGTGGCGGAGGTCTCGACGATCATCCGGGCCGGACGGTCCGAGCGCACCCACACCAGCCCGGAGTGGGACGTCACGTCGCCCGTCTGCACCCCCCACTCCGCCTTCGGACGGCCGGACAAGGCGAAGGCCGGTGCGGCCCCGAGGGCGCCGGGCAGGGTCAGGGCCGCCGACGCGGCGAGGGAGCCGCGCAGGACGCTGCGGCGACCGGGGAACGGGCGGTGTGACATGGGTGCGCCTCCAGGGACGTGATCCGGCCAAGTGTGCGCTGCCACACCTACGCGGGCCTCGCGGCACGCACGCAAACCCCAGGTGAACATCGGCCCGCAGCGGCCCGGGCTCCGCCCGGGAGCCCTGGGCCGGCAGGATCCCCGCACCCGGGGGCGGCACGGAGCCGGAGGTGCCCTCAGCGGCTGCCGTCCAGGAGGACCCGGGCCACCAGCGCCGGGTCGTCGTTCATCGGGCAGTGGCCGCAGCCGGGCAGGCGAACCAGCCGCGCCTGGGGGATGACGGTCTTGGCGCGCACGCCCTGCCGGGGGATGAGCAGCCGGTCCTTGTCGCCCCATGCCACGGTGACCGGCACGCCGGCGACGTCCTCGGTGAACTGCACCTTCCTGCCGGACCGCAGCGTCTCGGAGAAGCCTTCGGCGCGGGCCAGCGCCAGTGTCTCGGCGACCACGGCCTCGGGCGAACGGCGGCCCGGGCGGGCGTAGATGGTGCTGGTCAGCAGGGTGCGGCCGACCGCCGGGCGGGCCAGCCGCTCGACCAGCGGCTGCGGCATCCGCCGCGCGATCTGCCGCATCGTCGTGAGCATCGCGAAGGCGTAACGCCGTTCCACGTCGTTCCAGAACCCGGCCGGGGACAGTGCCGTGACGGACCGGACGAGCCCGGCCCGGCCCAGCTCCAGCGCCAGCAGTCCGCCCAGCGAGTTGCCCGCCACGTGCGGCCGTTCGACCTCCAGCGCCCCGCACAGGGCGGCGAGCACGGCGTTCATCGTGGGCAGGTCGTGGGCCATGCCGTCCGGAAGCGCCGGGGAGCGGCCGCAGCCGGGCAGGTCGATGGCGATCACGTCACGCTCGGCCGCGAGGGCGGGCAGCACCGGGTCCCACACCTGCCGGTGGTGGCCGATTCCGTGCAGCAGCAGCAACGGCTCGCCGCTGCCCACGCGCGCGTACGAGACGGTCACCGACTGCGGGCCGTCGGGGGAGGTGACCTTGAAGGAGACGGTCGCGGACATGGGGGTGCTCCTCGGCTGGTGCTCGCTGACGGGATGGCCCGGCGAAGGCCGTAGACAGCTTGTCAGCAATTGCTACCGGTGGGTAGCCCCCGGCGGCCGGAACCGTACACCCGGAAGCAATCCCCCCAACACGCCCCGGCGGCACCGGCAGTCGAGCCTGGACACGACCGCACCCGTCGGCTGGGATGGGGTGCGTGACCCCCGACACCGCGACCGACGTCTTCGAACAGCACCGTCCCGTCCTCATGGGAGTGGCCTACCGCATGCTGGGGCGCGTGGCCGACGCGGAGGACGTGGTCCAGGAGGCCTGGCTGCGCTGGTCCGGCGCCGACCGTGCCGAGGTGCGCGAACCGCGCGGCTACCTGGTGCGCGTCACCACCCGCCTGGCCATCGACCGCCTGCGCCAGATCAAGGCGCGCGGCGAGACCTACGTCGGCCCGTGGCTGCCCGAGCCGTATGTCACGGACTTCGGGGACACCGCCCCGGACACCGCGGAACGGGCGGTGCTCGCCGACTCGGTCTCCCTCGCCGTCCTCGTCGTCCTGGAGTCGCTGTCGCCGCTGGAGCGGGCGGTGTTCGTGCTGCGGGAGGCGTTCGGTTTCCCGTACGCCGAGATTGCCGCCATGCTCGATCGCGGCGAACCGGCGATCCGTCAGCTGGCGACCCGGGCCCGGCGGCACGTCGAGGAACGCCGGCCGCGCTACGAGGTCGATCCCGCCGAGCGTCGTGACCTCACCGAACGGTTCCTGGCCGCCGCGGCCGAGGGCGACCTCGAGGGACTGATGGCCCTGCTGGCCCCGGACGTCCGGCTCGTCGGCGACAGCGGCGGCAAGGCGCGGGCACCGCTGCGGGTGCTGGAGAGCGCCGACCACGTGGGCCGCTTCCTGGTCGGCGCGGCCCGCAAGGGCGCCCCGGACCTGTCCGTCCGCCTCCTCGAACTCAACGGCGGCCCCGCCGTCCTGGCGCTGTCCGGCGGCACACCCGACACCGTCTTCCAGGTGGACGTCGCCGACGGCCGTATCCAGGCGGTCTACGTCATCCGCAACCCGGACAAGCTGCGATCGCTCGCCGGTCTCACCCCCGAGGACGGGCCGGGCGCCGCACCGGCCTGAGCGGGCCCCGGCACGGCGGTCCGCCCAGGGCCCCGGCCGGGCGGCTGACACGTGTATCCCCACCAGCGCCCGAGGGACCGCGATTGGTCTTGACCAAGGGTGAGGGCCGCCCTATGGTCGCTGAGAAGTGAAACAACCTTTAATAAACAAGGCGCGAAAAAACGCCGCCGGACCACGGCTCATGCGGAGGACAGGGTGGGGACCACGCAGCTGGAACCGGTGCCGGAACCGAAGTACTGGCACCTGAAGACCGTGCTCAGTGAGGCGCTGGACTCGGAGTTCTCCGTGGGCGAGATCCTGCCCAACGAACGCGATCTCGCGGCCCGTTTCGGAGTCGCCCGCGCCACGCTCCGCCAGGCCCTGGAGCAGCTCGAGCTGGAGGGCCGGCTCCAGCGCCGCCGCGGCGTCGGTACGACCGTCGCCCCGCCGCGCATGGGCGTGTCCGTCGGCACCGACCCGCACTCCTGGCCGGGCGGCCCCGAGGACGCCTGGCAGCCCGTCGACTGCACGACGGCCGTGCCCCCCGCTGCCGTGGCCGACGCCCTGGGCACCGCCCGGGAGGAGTCCGTGCACACCGTCCGCCGCTCCCGTGTCTCGCACGGCCGGCCCGTCGCCGCCGAACTGCTCTACGTGCCGCCGTCCTCGGTGCCCGACCTGACCGGCATCGACGCGCCCTCCGGGGCGGCACGCGCGCGTGCGGTGCTGCGGGAACTGCAGCGCCTGGAACTGGAGCGGCAGGACAGCGCCGTGGAACTCGGCTCGGCCCGTGCGGACGACGCCAAGGAGCTGGACCGGCTGCCGGGCGCGCCCGTCCTCGTCGTCACGACCCGCTTCGTCGCGGGGGGCCGCACCGCCGCGCTGTCCGTCGCCACGTACCGCGCGGACACCTGCCGCCTGACCTTCGGCGACTTCGGCGGCGTCCAGGTCCACCACGGCCCGCAGGCCCGAGCGTCCTGACCCGGCTCGTCCACCGCATCCGGTTCGTCCACCGCGCTCTGAGGGCACGGCCGTTCAACGGCGGGCGGTCACCGTGCCCTCCACCGCGAACAACTGCTCCTCCACATGGTCCAGAGCCAGCCTGAGCGCCCCCGTCGCCACCGCCGCCTCGCCGAGGACGGACAGGGCGACCTTCGGCGGGCGCAGGCAGTAGCGGTCCAGTTCACGGCGCAGGGGGGCGAGGACGCCGTCCAGTCCCGCGGCCCAGCCGCCGATGACGACCAGCTCCGGGTCGAGGGCCAGCACCAGGGCCGCCACGTCGTGCACGAGCCGCTGGAGGAAGCGGTCCATGGCCGCACGCGCCCCCTGGTCACCCTCCCGGGCCCGCGCGAAGACCCGGGCGACCGCCTGCTCGTCCAGCGGGTGCAGCGGCTCGTCCGTGGTGGACAGCAGCCGCTCCGGGGCCGCCTCACGGCCCAGCAGGTGCAGCGCCCCGATCTCGCCGGCCGCACCGCCGAACCCCCGGTGCAGCCGGCCGCCGATCAGCGCACCGGCACCCGGGCTCAGCCCCGCGAGCACGAACACCACGTCGTCGGACTCGGTGGCGGCGCCCTTCCAGTGCTCGGCGACGGCCGCCGCGTTGGCGTCGTTCTCCACCAGCACCGGGCACTTGAAGGAACGGCCCAGCCGCTCGCCCAGCCGCAGCCCGGTCCACCCGGGCAGCGCCGTGCCCAGCCGTACCGTGCCGTCCGCCTGGACGATCCCGGGCGTGCCCACGCCGACGGCCCGCAGCGAACCGCGCGCCACACCGGCCCGCCGCAGCAGCTCGGCGACAGTGGCGCGCGCCCGCTCCAGCCGCTCGTCCGCCGACGCCGTCTCGCCGACGTCCTTGCTCTGGGACGCGATCACCCGCCCGTCCAGGTCGGCCAGGAGCGCGGCCACCCGGCGCGCGCCGATCTCCAGGCCCAGCAGGTGCCCGGCCTCGGCCCGGAACCGGAACCGCCGCGCGGGCCGCCCCTGACGCCGTACGGCACTGTCGTCGGCGGCCTTCTCCACGACCAGGCCCGCCTCGATCAGGCCCTCCACGACGCCCTCGACGGTCGGCCGGGACAGGCCCGTGACCCGGGTGATCTCGGTCAGTGTGGCGCAGTCCGTGGCACGCAGCGCGTGCAGCACCACCGCGGAGTTGATCCTGCGCAGCAGCGAGGGATCCCCGCCGGTCAGCCGCCCCACCGTCCGTCCTCCCCGCTCGTGCGCGTGTTGGGCCGGATCGTACTCGGCACCGCGGACCGCGGCGAGCGGCGGCCGCCCGGACCGGCCCCGCCCCAGCCGCCCGGTCCCGGCTGACACGCCGCCAACTGTCAGTGCCGGCGGGTTTACTGGATCCCATGAACATCGCACAGCACATCGCCCTCATCGACGAGCTGTGCTTCCGCCCCTTCCCCGCGGAGCACGGCCCGTCGGACGTCGGCGAGGCGGGCCCCGGTTACCACCTCGCGGTGTTAGAGCGCGCCCGGGACGACGACCCGGCGGAACGGCCGGTGACGGTGGACCAGTACGAGAAGACGCGGGACGCCGTCTACGAGTTCCTGGCCTCCCGCTGGGGCGACACCGACCCCTACAACCTGCAGACCGTCCTGCTGCGCACCGCGCACGAGGAGATACCCGAGCCGTGGGCGTCGCTCAGCGCGCGCGCACGCGTGGCCTGCCTGTGGGAGGTGACGGGGACCGGCCGCTGGGTCGCCGTGGCCGTCGCCGACCGGGACGGCGGCGACGCGGTCCAGCTGCTGGCCCTCGTCACGCAGACCGACCCGCCCTGACCTACGGGGCGGCGGCCTCGCGCAGCCGGGCGAACTCCTGCGCCATCGTCTCCACCGTCCAGTGCGCGTTCAGCCCGCTCGGGTTGGGCAGCACCCACACGCGCGTGTCACCGATCGTCCGGTCCTGCGGCCCCACCCGGGCCGTACGGTCGTCGAACGCGGCCCGGTAGGCGGTCACGCCCACCACCGCCAGCCAGCGGGGCCGCAGCCGAGCCACCTTCACGGCGAGCTGCCGCCCGCCCTCGCGGTACTCCTCGGCGCTCAGCTCGTCGGCCCGCGCCGTCGGCCGCGCCACGACGTTGGTGATGCCGAGCCCGTACGACAGCAACTCGCGCTGCTCGGCGGGCTTCAGCAGCCTCGGCGTGAACCCGGAGCGGTGCAGCACCGGCCAGAAGCGGTTGCCCGGGCGGGCGAAGTGGTGGCCCGTCGCGGCCGTCATCAGCCCCGGGTTGATCCCGCAGAACAACACCCGCAGGCCGTCCGCGACCACGTCCGGCACCAGCCGGTCGCGGGCGGCCTCCAGCTCCTCGGGGGTGAAACGCGGCATGGCGTGCGCCGGGTCAGAGGATCGCGCCGGGCGTGTACCCCGCGGCCTCCGGGTGCCGCTTGACGATCTCCTCGATCCGCGCCACGACGGTGGCGACCTGGTCGCCCGCCGCACCGGTGAAGGACAGCTTGTCCGCCATCAGGGCCTGCAGCCGGTCACGGTCGAGCGGGATCCGCTCGTCGGCGGCGAGCTTGTCGAGGAGGTCGTTGCGCTCGGCGCCCTGTTCGCGCATCGCCAGGGCCGTGGCGACGGCGTTCTCCTTGATGGCCTCGTGCGCGACCTCCCGGCCGACGCCCGCGCGCACCGCGCCCATCAGCACCTTGGTGGTGGCCAGGAACGGCAGGTAGCGGTCCAGCTCCCGGGCCACCACCGCGGGGAACGCGCCGAACTCGTCGAGCACCGTCAGGAACGTCTCCAGCAGACCGTCCAGCGCGAAGAACGCGTCCGGCAGCGCCACCCGGCGCACCACCGAGCAGGACACGTCGCCCTCGTTCCACTGGTCGCCCGCCAGCTCCCCGGTCATCGAGGCGTAGCCGCGCAGGATCACCATCAGGCCGTTGACGCGCTCGCAGGAGCGGGTGTTCATCTTGTGCGGCATCGCCGAGGAGCCGACCTGGCCCGGCTTGAAGCCCTCGGTGACCAGCTCGTGCCCGGCCATCAGCCGGATCGTCTTCGCCAGCGACGACGGCGCCGCCGCCAGCTGCACCAGCGCGGTGACGACCTCGTAGTCCAGCGAGCGCGGGTAGACCTGGCCGACGGAGGTGAAGGCCTGCGAGAAACCGAGGTGCGCGGCGATCCGCTGCTCCAGCTCGGCCAGCTTCGCCGCGTCTCCGCCCAGCAGGTCCAGCATGTCCTGCGCGGTGCCGACCGGGCCCTTGATGCCGCGCAGCGGGTAACGGCCCAGCAGCTCCTCGACCCGGCCGTACGCCACCAGCAGCTCGTCGGCGGCGGTCGCGAAACGCTTGCCGAGGGTGGTGGCCTGCGCGGCCACGTTGTGGGAGCGGCCGGCCATGACCAGCTCGCCGTACTCCCCGGCCAGCTTGCCGAGCCGGGCCAGCACCGCCACCGTGCGGTCGCGCATCAGTTCCAGCGACAGCCGGATCTGCAGCTGCTCGACGTTCTCGGTGAGGTCGCGGGAGGTCATGCCCTTGTGCACGTGCTCGTGCCCGGCGAGGTCGTTGAACTCCTCGATGCGGGCCTTCACGTCGTGCCGCGTGACCTTCTCGCGCTCCGCGATCGAGGCGAGGTCGACCTGGTCGAGCACCCGCTCGTAGTCGGCGAGCGCCTGGTCCGGCACCTCGATCCCGAGGTCCTTCTGGGCGCGCAGCACGGCGAGCCAGAGCTGCCGCTCCAGCTTCACCTTCTGCTCGGGCGACCAGAGCGTGGCGAGCTCGGCGGAGGCGTAGCGTCCGGCGAGGACGTTGGGGATACGGGGCTTGGCGGGCGCAGCAGTCACGTGCACGGAGTCTACCCGGCGTCCCGCGGCGCTCCGCAGGCCGCTGACCGGCCCGGCCGCCGCCCCCGACCGGCCGGCCGGAGCCCGCGCGCCCGCCCGCGGGGCCAGGCCCGGCCGCTCACCCGCGTGCTCCGCACAAGTCGCGCCCGCCGGGGGACCACCCGAGGATCGACGCAGGTCGGCGTCGCGCAGCCGGCGGCCGGCGCTCACGAACCCGACCCGTGAAGGAGACGTGCGCAGGATGACCACCACCTCTGATCGACCGCCGGCGCGGCAGGTGTCGCAGCGTGTCTCGCAGTCCGTGTTCGACGGCTCCCCGCTGCGGGTCGTCCTCCTGGTGGACGTCCACGACGGCGCGCAGCAGCAGTTCCTGGACGCGTACGAACAGCTCTGCACCCATGTCGCCGACGTGCCGGGGCACGTCAGCGAGCAGCTGTGCCAGTCGATCGAGAACCCGTCCCAGTGGCTGATCACCAGCGAGTGGGAGAGCGCCCCGCCGTTCCTGGCGTGGGTCAACAGCGAGGACCACGTCCGGGCGGTGCGGCCGCTGCACGGCTGTGTGCGGGACACCCGGTCCCTGCGCTTCCACATCGTCCGGGAGACCGAGGCGGGACAGCGCCGGCAGCAGGCGTCGCCCAGGATCGGGGACGGCGTGACCCGGCACGCGCTGACCTTCACGGTCAAGCCGGGCAGCGAACGGGAGGTCGCCCGCATCCTGGCCGGCTACGCCCCGCCCGAGCCGCGCGTCGACGACACCACCCGGCTGTGCCGTACGTCCCTGTTCCTGCACGGCAACCGGGTCGTCCGGGCCATCGAGGTGCGCGGCGACCTGCTCGCGGCGCTGCGGCACGTGGCCCGGCAGCCTCAGGTGCGGGCCGTGGAGGAGGCCCTCAACCCCCACCTGGAGCAGCACCGGGACCTGGACGACCCCGAGTCCGCCCGGGCCTTCTTCACCCGGGCCGCGCTGCCGGCCGTGCACCACGTGGCGGCGGACGAGGAGGACGCGGAGGGCGAACGGCACGCGCTGTACTACCCGGCCCGGCCCGGCAGCGGGATGCGGCTGGCCGAGCTGCTCGCCCGGCAGGACGAGGCGGCGGCGGACGACCCGCGGGCCCCGCTGCTGCGCAGCACGATCTTCCAGCGCGGGGACGTCGTGGTGCGGCTGATCGACGTCCGCGGCGACCTGACGGCCGACCCGGCCCGCGTGCTCGGTCTGCCCGGCACCGGGCAGGCGGCCGAGCTGACGACGCTCCTCGACGGCCACGCCGGCGGGGACGCCGACCTGCGGCGGGTGCTGGACCTGGCCCGCATGGAGCCCCTCACCGACCGCCGGGCGCCCCGGACCTGAGGCACCAGGCGCACTCGGAGGAAGAGGCCGGGCGCGCAGCCCGGCCTCTTCCCTTTCACGCGTGGGGAAAACCGTCACCCGGGCACGGTGCAGTCGAACGCGTGCAGATAGGGATTGACCGGGCTGATGTCGTCGATGACCAGGCCCGCGGCGGTCAGCCGGCGGACCATGCTGTCGGTGGTGTGCTTGGCGCCCCCGACGTTCAGCAGCAGCATCAGGTCCATGGCGGTGCTGAACCGCATCGACGGGGTGTCGTCGACGAGGTTCTCGATGGCGACGACCCGGGCCCCGGGCCCGCCCGCCTCGATCACGTTGCGCAGCAGCCGGGCGGTGCTGTCGTCGTCCCACTCCAGGATGTTCTTGATGACGTAGACGTCGGCCTTCACCGGCACGGCCGCGCGGCAGTCGCCGGGCACGATGCTCACCCGGCCGGCGAGCGGACCGCCGTCCCGCAGCCGGGGATCGGCGTTCTCCACCACGCGCGGCAGGTCGAGCAGGGTGCCGCGCAGGGCCGGGTACTTCTCCAGCAGGCTCGCCACCACGTGCCCCTGGCCGCCGCCGACGTCGGCCACCGAGGAGGCACCTGACAGGTCGAGCAGCTCGGCGACGTCCCGCGCGGACTGCCGGCTGGAGGTCGTCATGGCCCGGTTGAAGACGTCGGCGGACTCCGGGGCGTCCTCGTTGAGGTAGGTGAAGAACTCCTTGCCGTACAGGTCCTCCACCACGTTGCGGCCGGTGCGCACCGCCTCGTCGAGCAGCGGCCAGGCGTCCCAGGTCCACGGCTCGGTGCACCACAGGGTGATGTCGCGCAGGCTGTTCGGGGCGTCCTCGCGCAGCAGCCGGGACATGTCGGTGTGCGCGAACGTGCCGTCCTCCCGCTCGGCGAAGACGCCGTGGCAGGACAGGGCCCGCAGCAGCCGCCGCAACGGCTGCGGCTCGGTCTTCACCGCGGCCGCGAGGTCCTCCACGGCCATGGGGCCGTCCCCGAGCGCGTCGGCCACGCCCAGCCGCGCGGCCGCGCGCAGGGCGGCGGCGCACGCCGCCCCGAACACGAGCTCCCTGAGCCGCATGGACGGTGGGGGAGCAGGGTTTGCGGTCGTCATGGGCCGCCTTCCTTCCTGGTTCACACGTGCACGGATGGGGGTTGAGCGTGATTCACGGCGCGGTACGGCCGTTCAGCACAGGCCCGCGGGCTCGGACACCGCGCAGGTGTTGCCTTCGAAGGTGTTGGTTTTCGGGGTCTCCCGGTCGACCAGGTCGGCGGGGGAGTTGTCCCACAGCGTGTTGTAGGTGATCCGGTTCCGCTCGCTCGTGGCGCCGACCAGGCTCTTGAACAGCACGACGCCGCCCGACAGCGGCGAGGTGCCCTGGTTGTACGCGATCACGTTGCGTGTCACCAGCGTGTCCTCGGCGCCGGTCAGCACGATCCCCGAGCCCTGGAGGAAGGGCAGCCGGGGCGTCTTCGGGCAGTACTTGTTGTTCGCGACGATCCGGTTCTCCCGCACCGTCAGGGCACCGGCGCGCGGGGGCGTCTCGTCGCCGACCACGAAGACGGCCGCGCAGTTCCCGGTCGCGTCGTTGTGGGCGACGGTCAAGTGGCGCAGGCGCCGTACGGTGACGCCGATCCGGTTGCCCTCCAGACGGTTGCGGGCCACCACGGCACCCAGCGAGTCGGTCGCGCCGCCCTCGGTGGCGACCGTGTTGGCGAGGAAGATGCCGGCGTCGCCGTTGTCGCGGGCCGTGTTGTACGTGAAGGCGCCCCGGACCGAACGCTGCTGGGCGATGCCCCACTGCCCGTTCTTCTCCGCGGTCACCTGGCGGACCGTCAGCCGGTCGGTGTCCGACGCCCACAGGCCGTTCTTGGGGAATCCGGCCAGGGTCAGACCGGCGATGGTGACGTCCTCGACGGGGGCGCTCGCCGTGCCCTCGACGCAGATGCCGTTGCCGGCCTGGGCGCAGGGGTTCCCGGCCTTCGTCGCGGCGGGCCGCAGGACGGCGGCCCGGGGCACCCTGCTCCGCACGGTCAGGCCGGACGTGGTCACCCGGACGCTCTCGTGGTAGGTGCCCGGGAGCAGCAGGACCGTGTCGCCCTGGTGCGCGGCGTCCACCGCCGCCTGGATGGACTGCCCGGGACGGACGATGTAGGTCTTCGGGGCCCCCTGCGCGGGAGCGGCGCCGACCCCCGTGCCGACGAGCGCGGCGGTGCATGCCAGAAAGGCGATGTGGCGTTTGATCATATATGGCACGGTATGTCCCGGATGGCCTCCGGACCGCTTCGATCGGCCATCCGGCGGCGTGTCACCGACCGAAGCCCCCGCACGGGTCCGCGCCTGCCGACCCCCGCGCGGTGCCGCTAATCCTCCGGTGCCTCGTACGGCAGCAGTTCCGGTCGCTTCGGCGGCCGGCCGTCGCCGGAGGAGCGGCCTGTCAGGCGGCGGCCGATCCAGGGCAGCAGGTGCTGCCGGGCGAACCGGGCGTCCGCGATCCGGCGGGCCACCCAGCCGGGTGGCGCGATGGCCGGTGGCGGGGTGTGCCAGTCGGGGTCCTCGGGCGGGTAGCCCAGTGCCTGCCACACGGCCTCCGCGACCCGGCGGTGCCCCTCGGCCGTCAGGTGCAGCCGGTCCACGTCCCACAGGCGCGGATCGGCGAGCGCGGGCGCCCCGTACAGGTCGACGACCAGCGCGCCGTGCCGCTCGGCGAGCTCGTCGACGGCGGCGAACAGCACCTCCATACGGGGCCGGAAGCGCTCCAGGACCGGGCCCTGGCGGCCCGGGCTGCGCATCAGCACCAGCTGCTTGCAGGACGGCGCCAGCTTCTCGACGGCCTCCTCCAGCAGCCCGCGCACCCGCGCCATGTCGCACTTGGGCCGCAGCGTGTCGTTGAGGCCGCCGACCAGGGTGACGACGTCGGCCTGCATGGCCGCCGCCGCGTCCACCTGCTCGGCGACGATCTGCCCGATCAGCTTGCCGCGCACCGCGAGGTTGGCGTACCGGAACCCCGGCGTGACGGCCGCCATCCGCCCGGCGAGGAGATCGGCCCAGCCGCGGTAGGTCCCGTCCGGCAGCAGGTCCGACATGCCCTCGGTGAAGGAGTCGCCGACCGCGACCAGGCTGGTGTAGGTGGGGTTCATGTGCATGGCGACACCGATGCTACTCCGTGCACATACCCGCCGGTCGGTCACCCCGGGCCGGGCCGGACGCTCACGCCCGCTGCCCGAACAACTCCCGCAGTACGTCCTCCATCGTCACCAGCCCCGCCAGCCGCCCGTCGGCGCCGATCACGGCCGCCAGATGCGTACGGCTGCCCCGCATCGCCGTCAGCACGTCGTCCAGCGGCGTGCTCTCCCGTACCCGCGCGATCGGCCGCATGTCCCGCAGCCGGAACGCGGCATCGCGCGCGGCCGCGTCCAGGGCGTCCTTGACGTGCAGGTAGCCCACGATCCGCCGCCCCTGGTCGACCACGGGGAAGCGCGAGAACCCGGACTCGGCCGCCAGCTGCTCCAGCTGCGCCGGGGTGACGCCCACCCGGGCGTACACCACGCGTTCCAGCGGCATGACGACGTCCCGCACCGGCCGGCGGCCCAGCTCCAGGGCGTCGTGCAGCCGCTCCTGGGCGCGGTCGTCGATGAGCCCCGCCTCGCTGGAGTCCTTCACGATCTGCGCCAGCTCGGTGTCCGAGAAGGTGGCCGAGACCTCCTCCCGGGCCTCCACCCGCAGCAGCCTCAGCAGCACGTTGGCGAAGGCGTTCACGGTGAAGATCACCGGGCGCAGCGCCCGGGACAGCGCCACCAGGGGCGGACCGAGCATCAGCGCGCTGCGCACCGGCTCGGCGACCGCGACGTTCTTGGGCACCATCTCGCCCAGCAGCATGTGCAGATACGTCGCGAGGGTCAGCGCGATCACGAAGGACACCACGTGCCCCACGCCCTCGGACACGCCCACCGCGTGGAACACCGGCTCCAGCAGATGCGCGATGGCCGGTTCCGCGACCACGCCCAGCACCAGCGTGCACAAGGTGATGCCGAGCTGGGCGGCGGCCATCAGCGCGGAGACGTGCTCCAGACCCCACAGCACACTCCGGGCACGCCGGTCGCCCTGTTCGACGTACGGTTCGATCTGGCTGCGGCGCACCGAGATGAGGGCGAACTCCGCGCCCACGAAGAAGGCGTTCACGACGAGCGTCGCCAGTCCGATCAGCAGCTGTACGGCGGTCACGGCCGGGCCTCCCTCCGCTCGGGCCTCGCGTCGTCCAGGGGCGCGTGCAGCAGGACGCGCGCCGCCCGGCGGCCCGTGGCGTCCAGCACCTCCAGGCGCCAGCCGTCGACCTGGACGGTGTCACCGGCGGCGGGGATCCGGCCGAGCCGGGTGGCGACCAGCCCGGCCAGCGTCTCGTAGGGCCCTTCCGGGGCGCGCAGGCCGACCCGGACGAGCTGGTCGACGCGTGCCGCGCCGTCGGCGGAGTACAGGGCGTGGCCGTCCTCGTCCGTGCCGGCCGGGACCAGGTCGGGGATCTCGTGCGGGTCGTGCTCGTCCCGCACCTCGCCGACGACCTCCTCGACGATGTCCTCCAGCGTGGCCACCCCGGCCGTGCCGCCGTACTCGTCGATCACGACGGCCATCGTGCGTCTGCCGGACAGCCGGTCCAGCAGCCGGTCGACGGTGAGCGACTGCGGGACCAGCAGCGGCTCGCGCATCAGCTCGGCGACGGGCACCCGGGCCCGGCGCTCCGCGGGGACCGCCAGCACGTCCTTGACGTGGGCCGTGCCGACGACCGAGTCGAGGGTGCCCCGGTAGACCGGGAAGCGGGACAGCCCGGTCGCCCGGGTGGCGTTCGCCACGTCCTCGCAGGTCGCCTGCGCGTCCAGGGCGATGACCTGCACCCGCGGGGTCATCACGTTCTCCGCGGTCAGGTCGGCGAGGTTCAGCGTCCGGACGAACAGCTCGGCGGTGTCGGCCTCCAGCACGCCCTCCCTGGCGGAGTGCCGGGCGAGCGCCGCCAGCTCCTGCCGTCCGCGGGCGGAGGCCAGCTCCTCGGCGGGCTCCACACCGATCCGGCGCACCACCCGGTTGGCGGTGTTGTTGAGGTGGGTGATGAAGGGCCGGAACGCGGCGCTGAACCAGCGCTGCGCGTTGCCCACGCTCTTGGCGACCTTCAGGGGCGAGGAGATGGCCCAGTTCTTCGGCACCAGCTCGCCGACGACCATCAGGAACACGGTCGACAGCCCCGTACCGATCACCAGGGCGACGGAGGACGCCGTGGCGCGGGAGGCGCCGACCGCCTCCAGCGGGCCCGCCAGCAGCGCGGCGATCGACGGCTCGGCGAGCATGCCGACCACCAGGTTGGTGACCGTGATGCCGAGCTGCGCCCCCGAGAGTTCGAAGGTGAGGTTCCGTACGGCCTTCAGGGCGCCCGCGGCGCCCCGCTCGCCGCGCTGCGCGGCCCGCTCCAGTTCCGCGCGCTCGACCGTGGTCAGGGAGAACTCCGCCGCCACGAAGGCACCACAGGCGAGCGACAGCAGGACCGCCACCAGAAGGAGGAGCACTTCGGTCATCGGGTCACCTCCGTCCCATGGTCGGACAGGACGGGACCGCGTGCGCGGTGTCGCCCGCGGGACGGCTCGCCCGCGGGCGGACGCTCAGAACCGTTCATGGAGGACCGAGTGGCCCGCCTTGAGCAAAGGAATCAGTCCGTGAGCGGCTTCACCCAGCGCCGCCACTGCTCCTCGGGCCCGTACCCGGCGGCGCTCCACGCGTGGTGCGCGGTCTCGTTGTGCCGCAGCACCATCGCGTCCGCGCGGCGCCCCCCGAGCCGTACGAAACGCTCCTCGGCGGCGGCGAGCAGTGCGGAGGCGATGCCCTGGCGGCGGTGGTCCGGGTGCACGGCGAGCCGGTACAGATGGCAGCGCCAGCCGTCGAAGCCCGCGATCACCGTGCCGACCAGCTCGCCGTCCGGCCGCTCGGCCAGGATCAGCGCCTGCGGGTCGCGGGCGACCAGCCGCTCCACCCCCTCCCGGTCGTCGCTGATGCTCGTGCCCTCGGCGGCCACCTTCCAGAAGGCCAGCACGGTGTCCAGGTCTTCGGGCGCCGCGGCCCGTATGCGCAGGTCGGTCATGCGGTGATCAGATCACGCGCGCCGGGCGGGGGCGGGGAGTTTCAGGATGCGGACGGCCCGGGGGTGCGCAGCCGTTCCATGACCGGCGCGAACGCCTCCATGGACGGCTCCAGGACCGTCAGGTAGGTGAAGCCGTAGCGCTCCCGCTGGGCGAGGACCTTGGCGGTGATCTCCTCCAGCGTGCCGGCCAGCACCAGGGGCAGGTCCAGCACCTGCCGGGCGGTCAGGCCCGGAACGCGGTCCAGCCACGGCCGGACCGCGGCCTCGGGGTCCTCGGTGACGGCGACGAGCTGGACCAGCAGGTTCAGCTCGGCCGGTGCCTCGCGGCCGCCGGCCAGCCTCCGGTAGCGGGCCACCCGGTCGTCGAGCTCCCCGGCCAGGAGCGGGGCGAGTTCTCCCGTCGTGCTGCCGGGCACCGGCCGGGCGCCGGTGAAGGCCGCGATGTCGGCGTGCTCCGCGGTGAGCTCCAGCATCCGGTCGCCGTTGGCGCCGATCAGCAGCGGCACGCGCGGCCGCTGCACCGGCTGCGGCTGGTGCTCCCCGGACGTCAGGAGCCGGTCGAGCTCCTCGACGACCCGGCGCAGATGGTCCACGCGCGCGCGGGGCGACCCGAAGGGCAGCCCGGCCGCGTCGTGCTCCGCCCGGACGTACCCGGTGCCGAGGCCGAGTTCGAGCCGCCCGCCGGTCAGCGCGTCCGTCGTGGCCACCTCGCGGGCGAGCAGGGCCGGGTTCCAGAAGCCGGCGTTGAGCACGAACGTGCCGAGCCGGGGCCGCTCGGTGGCCGCGGCCGCGGCCACCAGTGCGGGGAAGGGCGCGGGCATGCCCAGGTGGTCGGGGACGAGGATCACGTCGTAGCCGAGTTCCTCGGCCCGGCGGCACTTGGCGCGCCACTCGTCCGCCGGGGCGGACGTCAGGAGGTTGACACCGAAACGGAACGGGCGCGGCAACGAACTCTCCCTCCGGGCAAGCGACTTGCGGCCGTGAGGGAGTCAATCACTCGTGCGCGATGGCCGCCAGCACATTCATGCGGGAGGCACGCGACGCGGGCAGCAACGCCGCCACGACCCCCACCACCGCCGCGCCCACGACGACCGCGACGATCGTGCCCCACGGGATCGCGAGCGTCGTCATGCCCTGCAACGCCAGCACCCGCTGGGTGCACACACCCCACACCAGCCCCAGCGCGAGCCCGAGGACCGCGCCGAACACCGCGATCACCACCGACTCCAGCCGGATCATCCGGCGCAGTTGCCGCCGCGCGAGCCCGATCGCCCGCAGCAGCCCGATCTCCCGGGTGCGCTCCACCACCGACAGGGCGAGGGTGTTGACCACGCCGAGCACCGCGATGATGATCGCCAGCCCCAGCAGCGCGTAGACGAGGTACAGCAGCACGGCGATCTGGTCGTGCACCAGGTCCTTGTAGTCGGCGAGGTCGCGCACCTGCACCTGCGGATACCGGTCGAGGGTCCGCTCCAGCGCGGCGCGCAGCTCGTCCGGTCCGGTGCCGGGCGCGGCGTTGACGTACAGCACGGCGTCCTGCCCGCCCGGCGCGTACCGCTCCAGCGTGGCGAGCCCGAAGTAGAGCCCGCCCTGGGTCCCGAAGCCCTCGGCGGCGTCCTGGTCGGTCAGGGCGCCCACGGTCAGCTCGGCTCGGCGTCCGCTCTGGAACTCGACCGGCACCACCGTCCCGAGGCGCACCCGGTGGTCGCGGGCGAAGTCCACGTCCATCGCGAGGTGCCCCGGCGCCAGGGCCGCCCCGGTGCCGCCGCGCGCGTAGGTGATGTGGGCGACCTCGTCCAGGCGCGGACCATAGCCCGCCGCGGTCGTCGTCACCCGGTCGCCGTCCGGGAGCCGCACGGCCACCGGCACGAACGTGGACCGTACGACGAGTCCCACGCCGTCGGTGTCCCGCACCGCGTGCGTGACCTCCGGCGGGAAGGGCACGAAGTTGCTGTTCTGGATCACGAAGTCGGCGCCGAGCGTCCTGTCGATCTGCCGGTCGAAGGACGCCGTCATCGAGGCGCTCGCCACCGACATCCCGCCCACCAGCGCCAGCCCCACCATGAGCGCCGCCGCGGTCGCCCCGGTACGGCGGGGGTTGCGCAGCGCGTTGCGCTGGCTCATCCGCCCGACGGCGCCGAACAGGGCGGGGAAGGCCGCGCCGAGCACCCGGATCACGGGACGGACCAGCAGGGGGCCCGCCACCACGGTCGCGATCAGCGTCAGGATCACGCCGAGCCCCAGCAGCGACGCCGCCGGCGCCGTCCGCGACGACGCCGCGCACCCGGCGAGCGCCGCCGCGCCCGCCGCCCCGACGACCGCGCCCACCACTGCCCGCAGCCGCAGCGGCCTGCCCACCCCGCCCACCTCGGCGTCCGCCAGCGCGGCCATCGGGGAGACGCCCGCCGCGCGCCGGGCGGGCAGGTACGCGGCGACGAAGGTGACGCCGAGACCGACGACGTACGCCGCCACCGGGGTCGCCCAGCCGATGACCATCTCGGTGGACTTGATGTTCATGCCGAGCAGACCCATCAGCTCGATCAGCCCGGCGGCGAGCCCGATGCCGGTGAGCAGGCCCAGCGTGGCGCCGACCAGGCCGAGCAGCAGCGCCTCGGTCAGGACCGAACGGCGCACCTGCCGCCGGTCGGCGCCCAGCGCCCGCAGCAGCCCCAGCTCACGGGTGCGCTGCGCGATCAGCATGGCGAAGGTGTTGACGATCAGGAACACGCCGACCAGCACCGCGACGCCGGCGAAGCCGACCATGACCCACTTGATGACGTCGAGGAACCCGCCCAGCTGTTCGACGTCCGACTTGGCCTGCTCGGCGGCGGTCCGGTAGTCGTACGCGTGCGCGCCCAGCGCGTCGGTCACGCGCTGCTTGAGCCGGTCGTCGCTGACGCCGTCCGCGGCGTCGACCGAGAGGGCGGTGGCCGCCCGGGCGTCGCCCAGCAGCCTGGTCCGCGCGACCGGCGGGTCGAGGAAGACCAGCGCCGCGCCCGGGTTGGTGGTGGTGAACGTGGCGAGGCCGACCACCTCGACGCGGAACGAGCCGGGCGGCGCGATCACGGTGAGGGTGTCCCCGATCCGTACGTCCCTGCGGCCTGCGGTCTCGGAGTCGAGCAGTGCCTGGCCCGGCCCGCGCGGGGCGTGGCCGGAGGTGAGCCGCACGGGGCTGCGGTCGGTCGGCTGCCAGGCGGTGCCGATCGTGGGAGCGCCGGTGGTCGGCCCGACCGGCTCGTTGCGCGCGTCGGCGACCGTGATCCCCTGCACCTCCACGTCCGCCCGCACGGCCGCAACCCCGTCCAGGCGGGCCACGCGCCCGGCGAGGGCGGCGGGCAGGGTGGCCGTCCGCCCCGAGGGCACCGCCTCGCGCAGCGTCTCCTTCGGGCTGACGGTGACATCGGCCGCGGTCGAGGCGAACAGCCGGTCGAAGGTGCGGCTGACCGTGTCGGAGAAGATCAGGCTGCCCGCCACGAACGCCACGGACAGCACCACGGCCAGCGCGGACAGCAGCAGCCGCCCCCGGTGTGCGAGGAAGCTGCGGAGCGTCGCCTTGAGCACGGATCAGTTCTCCTCCGGGACCGGGCGGCCCCCGAACGGGACGCGGATCACGTCCAGGCGCTTCATGCGCTCCAGTACGGCCTGTGCCGTGGGCCGCCGCAGCTCGTCCACGATCCGCCCGTCCGCGAGGAAGAGCACCAGGTCGGCGTGGGCGGCCGCGCCCGGGTCATGGGTGACCATGACGACACTCTGCCCCAGGTCGTCGACCGCCTCCCGCAGGAAGCCCAGCACCTCCGCACCGGCGCGCGAGTCGAGGTTGCCGGTCGGTTCGTCCGCGAAGATCAGCTCGGGCCGGGAGGCCAGCGCCCGCGCGCAGGCCACCCGCTGCTGCTGCCCGCCCGACAGCTGCGACGGCCGGTGCCCGAGACGGTCCCGGAGCCCGAGCGTGTCGATCACCTGGTCCAGCCACTTCTCGTCGGGTTTCCGGCCCGCGATGTCCAGCGGCAGGGTGATGTTCTCCCGCGCGTTCAGGGTCGGTACGAGGTTGAACGACTGGAACATAAAACCGATCCGGTCCCTGCGCAGCCGGGTCAGCTCCCGCTCCTTCAGCGCGGTGATCTCGGTGTCGCCGATCCACACCCGACCGGCCGTGACCGTGTCCAGCCCGGCGAGACAGTGCATCAGCGTGGACTTCCCGGAACCCGACGGGCCCATCACGGCGGTGAAACGCCCGCGCGCGATGTCCACGTCGACGGAGTCCAGGGCGATCACCGCCGTCTCGCCCGAGCCGTACGCCTTGGTCAGACCACGGGCGCGGGCCGCGACGCCGTCGGCCGGCGCGAGGCCCGGGGCGTGCTGCGCAGCAGGTTCGGACACGGCGGCCGCCTTCCGTGTGTGGGCACTGTGACATCCTCGTTCCCGCCGAGGTTACTGTGACTCAGCCCACACTCGGTATCCTCTGCTGGTCGGAGCCGCCCTACCGCTGCCCGGTCCGTTCCTCGCCCTCCGGCCGCCGCCAGGCCGTGCCCAGGACGCAGTACGAGGTGGGCAGCACCGGTCCCTTCTCCGGCATCAGCGTCCGCCGGTACGGGCCGAGTGCGAAGCCCGCCGCGCGCAGCGCCCCGACCGGATCACGGGAGAGATGACACCCGCCGTTCAGCGGTGGCCACACCGTCCGGTCCAGCGCCCGCTGGGTGAAGGTCATCATCCGGCCGCCGCCCACGCCGTGCTCGAAGAACCGCACCTCACCGCCCGGCCGCAGCACCCGCCGCAGCTCCCCGAGCGCCCGCGGCACGTCCCGCACGCTGCACAGCACCAGCGAGACCACCGCCGCGTCGAAGCCCTCGCTCTTGACCGGCAGCGCCTCCGCCGCCCCCGGCACCACGTCCACCGGCACCTCCGCGCGCAGGGCGGCCTCCACCGCCAGCCGCCGCAGCGCACGCTCCGGTTCGATGGCGACGACCTCGGAGACGGTCCCCGGGTAGTGCGCGAAGTTCAGCCCGTTGCCCGCCCCGATCTCGATGACCCGCCCGGACAGCCCGGACAGCAGTCTCTGGCGCACATCGGCCATCCCCATCCGGGTCTCGGCGGCCACACTGACCCGGGCGTAGTAACGGGCGAACAGCGGGTGGTGCACGGCATCCCGCACCCTCCCGGCGGACCGCAGCGGCATG
Organism: Streptomyces sp. NPDC052682; assembly: GCF_040678435.1. Classification (NCBI taxonomy): domain Bacteria; kingdom Bacillati; phylum Actinomycetota; class Actinomycetes; order Kitasatosporales; family Streptomycetaceae; genus Streptomyces; species Streptomyces sp. NPDC052682. The sequence goes on from NZ_JBFATS010000020.1 coordinate 118,603, forward strand.
GGACCTCCTCGGCAGGACGGGCCTTGGGCCGATTCTCCCCCGTACGGGCCCCGGGCATCCCTCCCCACCGGAAGGAGTGTCAGGGCGCCTGCCGTACCCGGAAGGCCTCCGCGTCCCACGTGCCGTCGAGCCGGGGCGCCAGCCAGTGGGGGGCCGACGTGCGGAAATCGGCGGGGTCGAGGGCCGCGGCACCGGCGGGGACCGCGCCGAGCAGCGGTGCCTCCGCCACGTCCGGCAGGTCGGCGAGGTTGCAGCGGCAGGCGAGGTCCGGCTCGGCGGGCCAGCTGCCGATCACGATCCCCGCCGGCTCCAGTCGGCGGTACCGCAGTTCGCGTGCCGTCAGCTCGGTCGTGTTCAGCGTGCCCAGGCCCGCGGACGCCACCACCAGCACCGGCGCCGACAGCAGCTGGGCCGCGTCCGCCAGCGTGCCGCCCGCCGCGTCGAACCGTACGAGCAGTCCGCCCGCTCCCTCGACCAGGACCAGGTCGTGCTCGGTGGCCAGTTTCGCGGCGGCCTCGGCGACCTCGTGCGGGTGCACCGGCGCGCGCCCGGCCCGCCGGGCGGCCGTGGCCGGTGCCAGCGGATCGGGATACCGGGCGACCTCGGCCGTCGTCACGGCACCCGCGAGCCGCGCGACCTCCGCCGCGTCCCCGGGCTCGTCCGGACCCACGCCCGTCTGCGCGGCCTTCAGCACGGCCACCGACCGCCCGGCCGCCAGCGCGCTCGCGGCCACGGCGGCCGTCACGACCGTCTTGCCGACCTCCGTGCCCGTTCCCGTGATCACCAGAACCGGCATGTCATCACTCCGCTCATCCCTCTCGCGCCGCCGCGCACACCGCGCGCGCGATCCGCGCCACGTCCGCGTCGCCCGTCACGTACGGCGGCATGGTGTAGATCAGGTCGCGGAACGGCCGCAGCCACACGCCCTCCCGCACGGCCGCCGCCGTCGCCGCCGTCATGTCCACCGGGTGGTCCAGCTGCACCACCCCGATCGCGCCCAGCACCCGTACGTCCTTCACCCCGGGAAGAGCCGAGGCGGCCGCGAGACCCTCCCGCAGGCCCGCCTCGATCCGCCCGACCTCGGCGCGCCAGTCCTGGCCGAGGAGCAGATCGATGGAGGCGCAGGCGACGGCCGCCGCCAGCGGGTTGCCCATGAAGGTCGGCCCGTGGGCGAGCACCGGCACCTCACCGCGCGAGATGCCGTCCGCGACCCGGGAGGTGCACAGCGTCGCCGCCATGGTCAGATAGCCGCCGGTCAGGGCCTTGCCCAGGCACATCACGTCGGGCGTCACGGCCGCGTGTTCGGCCGCGAACAGCGCGCCCGTCCGCCCGAACCCGGTCGCGATCTCGTCGAAGACCAGCAGCACGTCGTGCGCGTCGCACGCCTCGCGCAGCACCCGCAGGTAGGCGGGGGAGTGGAACCGCATCCCGCCCGCGCCCTGCACCACCGGTTCCACGATCACCGCGGCCAGCTCGCCGGCGTGCCGCGCGATCAGCTCGCGCAGATGGTCCGCGTACGACTCCTCGTACTCGGCCGGCGGCGGGCCGGCGAACACCTGCCGCGGGAGCACGCCGGTCCACAGCTGGTGCATCCCGCCCTCGGGGTCGCACACCGACATCGGCTGCCAGGTGTCGCCGTGGTAGCCGCCGCGCCAGGTCAGCAGCCGCTGCTTGCCCGGACGGCCCAGCGAACGCCAGTACTGCAGGCACATCTTGACCGCGACCTCGACCGACACCGACCCGGAGTCGGCGAGGAAGACGTGCTCCAGCCCCTCGGGCGAGATGTCGACCAGGCGCTTCGCCAGCCGTACGGCGGGCTCGTGGGTGAGCCCGCCGAACATCACATGGCTCATCCGCGCGAGCTGCTCGTGCGCGGCCTCGTTGAGCACCGGGTGGTTGTAGCCGTGGATCGCCGACCACCACGACGCCATGCCGTCGACCAGCTCGCCCGAACCGTCGGCCAGCCTCAGCCGCACCCCGCTCGCCGACTCCACCACGAGCGGCTCCTGGCGGCCCGGCATGGGGCCGTACGGGTGCCACACGTGCCGCCGGTCCAGCGCCAGCAGCTCGGGGAGACCGAGCTCAGGCATTGGGCGCGAGGTCCGTCCCGGCGCCCCGGCGGCGCACGGCGACCAGATCCGTACGGGGCTCGTCCGCCCGCGCAGCCGCCGCGGAACCGCAGACCGTGCCGCCGCCCTCCTGCGGCGCACCGCACCCGCCGCCCTCGCCGCAGCCCCCGGAGGCCCGGTGTTCCGGCAGGGTCACCTGGTCGGCGCCCTCCACCTCGAACCCGGCGTCCGCGATCATCTCCAGGTCGGCCTTGCCCGCCTGGCCCTCGCTGGTGAGGTAGTCACCCAGGAAGATGGAGTTGGCCAGGTGCAGGGCGAGCGGCTGCATCGTGCGCAGATGGACCTCACGGCCACCCGCGATCCGCACCTCCACGTCCGGGCAGACGAACCGCACCATCGCCAGGATCCGCAGGCACCGCTGCGGGGTCAGGTGCCACTCCTTGGCCAGCGGCGTGCCCTCCATCGGGATCAGGAAGTTGACCGGAACCGAGTCCGGGTCCAGCTCCCGCAGCGCGAAGACCACGTCGACCAGGTCCTCGTCGCTCTCGCCCATGCCCGCGATCAGACCGGAGCACGCCGACAGACCCGCGGCGTGCGCCTTCCGCACGGTGTCCACCCGGTCGGCGTACGTGTGCGTGGTGGTGATGTCCCCGTACGTCGCCTCGGAGGTGTTGAGGTTGTGGTTGTAGGCGTCCGCGCCGGCCTCCCGCAGCCGCTCCGCCTGGCCCTCGGAGAGCAGCCCCAGACAGGCGCACACCTCGACGCCCTCGTTCTGCTCCTTGATCGCCTTGATGGTCCGGGAGACCCGGTCCACGTCCCGGTCGGTCGGTCCGCGCCCGCTGGCCACCAGGCACACCCGCTTGGCGCCGCCCGCCAGTCCGGCCGCCGCCGCCTTGGACGCCTCCTCGGGCTTCAGCCAGGTGTACTTGAGGATGTCGGCCTTGGAACCGAGCCGCTGGGAGCAGTAGGAGCAGTCCTCAGGGCACAGGCCGGACTTGAGGTTGACGAGATAGTTGAGCTTCACCCGCCGGCCGAACCAGTGCCGTCGCACCTTCCCGGCCGCGGCCACCACGTCGAGCAGGTCGTCATCGGAGGTCGCGAGGACGGCCAGCGCCTCCTCGCGGGTCGGCAGCTCGCGCCGCAGCCCTTTGTCCACCAGCGTCTTCAGCAGGTCCATGAGTGCTGATCCTGTCGTACGGACCCGCCCCGGGCCAAGGAGACTTCGCACAACAGCGGCGCTTCGAGATGTGGGTATCGCCACATCCTGGCCCGAGGGCCGGGCCGCTAGGGTCTGTGCACTGCCTACAAATCTCCCGGAGGACCCATGGTGTTCGGCTGGATCGACGAGCAGGCGGAACTGCGCCGCCGGGCGGGCCTCGTACGGACCTTGCGCCCGCGCCCGGCCGATTCGCCGCTCCTGGATCTGGCGAGCAACGACTACCTGGGGCTGGCCCGCCACCCGGAGGTCACCGAGGGTGCGGCGCGGGCCGCGCGGACCTGGGGCGGCGGCGCGACGGGCTCCCGCCTCGTCACCGGCAGCACCGACCTGCACACCGAGCTGGAACGCGAACTGGCCGATTTCTGCGGCTTCGAGGCGGCCCTGGTCTTCTCCTCCGGCTACGCGGCCAACCTCGCCGCGGTCACCGCCCTGGCACCGCACGGCTCGCTCATCGTCTCGGACGCCGGCAACCACGCCTCGCTGATCGACGGCTGCCGGCTGGCCCGGGGCAGCACGCAGGTCGTGGCGCACGCCGCGCCGGACGCGGTGCGCAAGGCGCTCCAGACCCACGACGGGCCCGCGATCGCGGTGTCCGACACGGTCTTCTCGGTCGACGGCGACGCGGCCCCGCTCGCCGGGCTCGCCGAGGCGTGCCGGGAGTACGGCGCGGGGCTGGTGGTCGACGACGCCCACGGTCTGGGCGTGCTCGGCGACGGCGGCCGCGGCGCGCCGCACGCGGCGGGGCTCGCGGGCGCCGACGACGTCGTCGTGACCCTCACGCTGTCCAAGTCGCTCGGCAGCCAGGGCGGAGCCGTCCTCGGCCCCGCCCGGGTCATCGACCACCTGGTCAACGCGGCCCGTACGTTCATCTTCGACACCGGTCTCGCCCCCGCGGCGGCGGGCGCGGCCCTCGCGGCGCTGCGGCTGCTGCGCCGCGAGCCGGAGCGGGCCGCGCGGGCCCGCGCGGTGGCGGCCGACCTGCACGCCCGGCTGACCGCCGACGGCCTTCAGGCGGTCCGTCCGGACGCGGCGGTCGTCTCCGTGCGCGCGCCGTCCCCTGAGGACGCCGTGCGGTGGGCGGCCGAGTGCCGTGCGGCCGGGCTGGCCGTGGGCTGCTTCCGCCCTCCTTCCGTGCCCGACGGCGTCTCACGCCTGCGGCTGACCGCCCGCGCGGACCTGTCCGCGGAGCAGATCGCACACGCGGTGCGGGTGATCGGCGACACGCGGCCATGAGTCGGCGTACACGGCCGGGCGTCGCGGCGTCAGGAGGCGGACGTCACCGGAAAGCGGCCGTGAAACGGGCCCAGCTCACGGCGGAGAAGAGCAGCGCCGGCCCGGCCGGGGCCTTGGAGTCGCGCACGGCCAGCAGCCCGGCCCACGGGCCGGACGCCGGACGGGCCGTCTCGACGCAGTTGTTGGCTCCGGTGCTGTAGCTGCTGCGCAGCCATCGCACGCCGGTCAGTTCGGTGCTGGAGGGGATGGTCCGAGGCAGTGCACGCATGGTGCCTCCTTACGCGCCGGCGGCTGTCCCGGCGATGAAGTCCAACGAGTCCTCGGGCGAAAGGGCGTGAATCTGAAGGGCGTTGAAGGCCTCCGTGTAGGCCTGGAGGTCTTCTTTCCGTTCGAGATAGACGCTACTCGTCAAATGGTCTAGAACAACCACGTCCAGATCAGATGTGTCCGGAAACGAGAAGATGACGAAAGGCCCTGTGACGCCGATGTGCGCTCCGGCGGCGAACGGCAGGACCTGAAGCCGGACGTGGGGCATCCGGGCGGCCTCGACCAGCCGCGCCCGCTGCCGGGCCATCACCCCGGGCCCGCCGACCTCCCGGCGCAGCACCGCCTCGTCCAGGACGGCGTTCAGCTCCAGCGGGGGATCGGCACGCAGCACGTCCTGCCGGGCCAGCCGCACTTCCACCAGCGTGTCCAGCCGCTCCTCCGACAGCCCCTCCACCGCGGCCTTCGTCACGGCCCGTGCGTACTCGGGCGTCTGCAACAGTCCCGGCACGACGGTGGTCTCCAGCGTGCGCATCACGCCGGCCTGGGACTCCAGGCTGATGAAGTCGCGGTAGGTCGGCGGCAGCACCCCGCGGTAGGCGTGCCACCAGTGGTGCCGCCCCCTGCTGTCGTCGGATCCCGCCAACACGGTCAGCAGCTCCCTGAGCTGACCGTCCGTCACTCCGTAGGCGTCGAGGAGCAACCGCACGTCGGCCGGTTTCACGCCGCTCGTGCCGGTCTCGATCCGGCTCACCTTCGACTGGTGCCAGCCCACCAGCCGGGCCGCCTGGCCACTGGTGAGCCCCGCCGAGGTGCGCAGCGCGCGCAGTTCGGCGCCCAGCTTCCGGCGGCGCACCGCGGGACCGTTCTGCATGCGCTCCTCCTTACTCCTTCCGAGGCGCCCGGATACGGCCCCCCGGTGCAGAGTTCACCGCTTTGAGCGACAGATATATGCATATCTTGCGGGATCGCCGTCCTTCGCCGGGGTGGTGGTGGCAGTCTGGCGGGCGAAGCACCAGTGCGGGACCGTACTCGAACCATCCGCTCCGTGTCGGACTGCGGTCCCGTGGGAAAGGGACGACGTCGCCATGGCAGACCATCTGGAAGCATCCGTCACTCTGCCGAGCGATCCCGCCTCGGTCTCCGCCGCTCGCGCCTACGTGGTGGACACGCTGGCGGAGTGGGGCCTGCCGGCGGGCACGGACGTGTCCGACACCATCCGGCTCATCGTCTCCGAACTGGCCACCAACGCCGTCCAGCACACCTTCGGCCAGTCGCCGACCTTCACCGTGGCCATGGCCCTCGACCGTGACGAACGGCTGCGGGTCGGCGTGACCGACAGCCACCCCAGGTTCCCCAAGCGGTTGCCCGCCGCGGTCCAGCAGGACAACGGCCGCGGCATGGTGATCGTCCGCTGTCTGGCCGGGGAGTGCGGCGGCAGACTCCGCGTCCGCCCCACTCGGGAGGGCGGCAAGACGGTCCTGATCGAGCTGCCGTGGACCCTCCCGGCGGAACCGGTGCCGGCGGTGGGCCGGCAGGACTAGCGCCCTCCTCGCAGCCGCCCCGGACCGGGAAACGGACCTCGGGGCCTGCCGGGCCGGCGACGCCTGCGCGCTCGGCATCGCGGCCGGACCGCTTCCGCGCACGGCGCCGGCGGCGCGCGGACCCGGAAGCGCCGCGGCCGCCCCGGACCGAGCGCGCCGCCGACCGCGGCGCCCCGGCCTGCGACCGAGATCGG